>NZ_JBOBDP010000005.1:0-232962 GCF_050586585.1 Yersinia sp. J1 | reverse complement strand
TTATTGCATAACCCTGAATCTTTGATTCAGGGTTTTTTGCATTTTAATCTTTAGAATTTTTCGCTCAGATAAGCAGAGCGGGTAAATACTAATCATCAATACTATCTCTATCTCTATCTCTATCTCTATCCCTATCCCTATCCCTATCCCTATCCCTATCCCTATCCCTATCCCTATCCCTATATTCTTATCTTTTTGATTTCATTTAATGGATTCTCAACACCTTATAGCCAATCACTTAGTCATAAACCTCTTACAGTTGCTTGCCGTAGCTCGGTTGTTTTCTCTGCTTTGAATCTTTTGGCTAACGACTATACATGCGTAAATAAGTCGCTTAAGTGCTCCGAAAGTCATGTTTATTTTTACTGCGATGGGTCATTTAAAAGGGATAACTGAGAATTATATCACTTTTGATAGGTGTGGCCTTTGGTGATAAAGAGTTTTGAGCCGCCTTAAGAACGTTTTATGTACGGCTTGCTACTATCAGATTCAATAATTACTTTCCTATATTTGATTTTTTATCAAAAGTATTATGCTGAATACTACATTTTTTGTTGATAAAACTCAGGCCATAATCAGTTCATCTTTCAACGGCAGCGGGATTATCGGTCGCCGCAGTGAAAGGCAAACAATGACTAATGATAGATATGACGATCAGACAAAATATGAGGAAGTAAAATGAGCATCCCTGCATTTGGATTGGGTACTTTTCGCCTGCAAGATCAGGTTGTTATCGATTCAGTTTCCACCGCGTTGAAACTGGGCTATCGCGCAATTGATACGGCACAAATCTATGAAAATGAAGCCGCTGTTGGGCAAGCCATTGCTGAGAGTGGCGTTAAGCGTGAAGAGTTGTTTATTACCACCAAAATTTGGATCGCCAATCTGTCTACGGAAAAACTGATTCCCACTCTGCGTGAAAGCTTACAAAAACTGAAAACGGATTATGTCGATCTCACGCTGATCCACTGGCCATCACCAAAGAATGAAGTTCCAGTCGCTGAGTTTATGGCTGAGTTATTGAAGGCTAAAGAATTAGGTCTGACTCGCCAGATCGGCGTTTCAAACTTTACTATCGATCTGATGCAGCAAGCGATTGATGCCGTTGGAGCCGAAGCTATCGCTACTAATCAAATCGAACTATCTCCATTATTACAGAACACCAAAGTGGTGAAGTTTGCTCGCCAGCACGGTATAGCGATTACTTCATATATGACACTGGCTTACGGTAAAGCTCTGCAAGAGCCAGTGATTCAGCAAATGGCTAAACTGCGTAATGCTACGCCGGCGCAGGTTATTCTGGCCTGGGCGATGCAGTTAGGTTATTCGGTTATTCCGTCCTCAACCAAAGAAGCTAATTTAGCCAGTAATCTATTGGCTCAGGAATTAAAATTGACCGACGAAAACATGGCACAAATGGCTGCCTTGGATCGTAATGAGCGTCTGGTTAGCCCTGAAGGTTTGGCTCCGGATTGGGATTAATGCCAGCCTGTTATATCTGACGGCATATTTGCCGTCAGGTTGTTGCTTCATTGCTATTTTCCGCTAATCGCTCGGTGACGAAGTCAATAAAACAGCGCAACCGGCTACTGACAGCCTGATCGCTGTAATAAACCGCATTGATTGGCATGACGACTGGAATCGTCAGATCCTTTAATATCGGAACTAAGTCTCCCCGATCAATATCTTTTTGAATCATAAAGTCAGACAAACAGGCAACACCATTCCCCTCAAGACAAAGCCGCCGCTGGGTTTCCCCATTATTTGAACTTACATCCGAGTTAATCTCCAGTAACTGGCCATCATGAGCTAATAGCGGCCAGCGGTTGAGCGCAGGGAGATCGTTAAATCCCAGACAAACATGTTGCTGTAGTTCAGCCGCAGTGCGTGGAGTGCCGTAGCGCTGTAGATAAGCAGGAGAAGCCACAATATGGCGGTAACTATTCATCAGCTTTCTGGCGCGCAGAGTTGAATCCTGCAATGTGCCTACGCGAATGGCGATATCGACTTTACGTTCTATCAGATTGATAAATGTCTCCGAGGAAACTAATGAGAGTGCCATTAACGGATAGCGCACTCTGAAACTAGCCACTAGCGGTGCCAGCATATGCAAGATTACCGGAGTAGAGGCATCAATGCGCAATAGTCCTCTTGGATTCAGCGGATTATCGAGCAGTTCATTTTCCGCCAATGCCATTTCACGCAAAATCGCCTGCGTGCGTCTAAAGTAATGCTCGCCTTCCTGCGTTAGGCTGATTTGTCGTGTAGTACGATTCAGCAATGTTACGCCCAGTTTGGTTTCTAGCTTCTTAACGGTTCTGCTGACCACGGAGTTAGCTTGTTCAAGCTGCTCGGCAGCTCGGCTGAAACTGCCGCATTCAACCACGGTTACAAAGGTAATTAGCTCATCAGAGTTAGCTTTCATTATTGCTAATCCAGCAAAAATATTTTGAAATTTTTATCATTTTTGTCATCCAGAGAGAAGCTCATAATGCGGCTTATCAAGTCGATACTTATTTTATCTGGAGTCAACGATGCCTTTAGCCTTACTAGCATTGACCATTAGCGCTTTTGCTATTGGTACCACCGAGTTTGTGATTGTTGGGCTAGTGCCCACGATTGCTGAACAGCTAAATGTTTCGGTACCATCAGCTGGTTTACTGGTTTCTATTTACGCGCTGGGCGTAGCAATTGGCGCACCAGTATTGACCGCATTAACAGGGCGTATTCCTCGGAAAACCTTGCTGATTGGTCTGATGATACTATTTACTCTGGGCAATGTGCTGGCATGGCAGGCTCCGGGTTATGAATCGTTGATAGTGGCTCGGCTGCTGACCGGGCTGGCTCACGGCGTGTTCTTCTCAATCGGTTCTACCATCGCAACCGGTCTGGTGCCGAAAGAGAAAGCCGCATCGGCAATTGCAATTATGTTTGGTGGGTTGACGGTAGCCTTAGTCACTGGCGTGCCTCTAGGTACCTTTATCGGGCAGCATTTTGGCTGGCGTGAAACCTTTTTAGCTGTCTCATTGATTGGTGCAGTGGCGATCGTTGCCAGCGTTATTTTGATTCCCAGTAATATTCCCAATAAAGCCAGTGCCGGTTTAAAGCAGCAGTTGCAGGTATTAACTCATCCGCGTTTATTACTGATTTATGCCATTACTGCGCTGGGGTACGGCGGCGTTTTCACTATGTTCACTTTCCTGGCACCGATGATGCAGGAATTGGCCGGTTTCTCTGCGCCAGCGGTGAGCTGGATCTTGCTGGCATACGGAGTTTCAGTCGCGATTGGGAATATTTGGGGCGGTAAATTAGCGGATCGGTACGGTGCGGTACCGGCACTGAGCTTTATTTTCACTGCGTTGGCTGCGCTACTGTTTATTTTTCAGTTTACGGCGAGCCACAACATTGCCGCTCTAATTACTTTAATGGCTATGGGAATCTTTGCATTTGGCAACGTGCCTGGCTTGCAGGTATATGTGGTACAGAAAGCCGAGGAATATACGCCACATGCGGTGGATATTGCTTCAGGGTTGAATATCGCCGCTTTTAACGTGGGGATCGCCTTGGGATCGCTTATCGGTGGACAGATCGTTTCCCAATGGGAATTAGCTCAAACCCCCTGGGTTGGCGGTGTGATAGTGATTGGAGCGTTGGCGCTGATTAGGGTTAGCGGCCGGTTGGATAAACGGCATTTTCGCCCAGCGATAGCCAGCTGATTTATCATCAACACGGATAGAACTCATGGGAAGCTGAAACGATTGGCCAAACCATGTTATTCAAATAATTTATACGTGCTCTAAGCCCGCGAAAAGCGTGTTCTTTTATGATGTAAATCATCCTCGTTGCCTATTCGGACTTGAGTCCGTTCGCGCTATCAGACAGTATTCCTCAATTGGACGTGTTGATAGCCAGCAAAAGAAATGTCTGGCTGAAGAATATCTGAGCGTATAATACTCAATTACAGGCTGGTCCATCTGGCCAGTTTGTTTTTAACGGGAATGGGCAAGAGCGTGCCGAAAAAAACCTATGCCATGCGCTATGTTGCAGGGCAACCAGTCGAGCAAATCTTTCCGGGCTCTGCCAGTCAGCTAGGGCAGGGACTACCTCCGGGCGTTCCGTTACCGACTTCTGAGCGTCTGCGGATTATGGTATGGAATATCTTTAAGCAGCAGCGGCCAGATTGGCTCTCTGTGCTGAGAGGTTTTGGCAGAGATGCTCAACTGATGCTGTTGCAAGAAGCACAAACCACCCCTGAACTGGTGAGATTTGCGACGTCTAATTTTCAGGCAGCCGATCAGGTGCCTGCCTTTGCGCTGCCTCAGCATCCCTCTGGCGTAATGACGCTTGCTGCCGCTCACCCAGTCTACTGCTGCCCGCTGCGAGAGCGTGAACCCCTGCTACGCTTGGCTAAATCAGCATTGGTAACAGTTTATCCCATTCATGATGGCCGATTGCTGATGGTGGCCAATATTCATGCTGTGAATTTTAGCTTGGGCGTAGACGTTTACAGCAAGCAGTTGGAACCCATTGGTGAACAAATCTCAATGCATCGTGGCCCGGTGATTCTGGCTGGCGATTTTAATGCCTGGAGCCGTCAGCGAATTAGAGCATTACTGAAATTCGCCAGAAGCCTGGGTTTACAGGAAGTCGAGTTTCAGGCCGATAATCGTAGCCGAGCTTTTGGCCGGCCGTTGGACTATGTTTTTTACCGCGAATTAAAAGTTGCTGATGCCGAAGTGATGGTGACCAGAGCCTCCGATCACAATCCCTTACTGGTTGAATTCAAACCTTAATTCGCTCGCGTCAACCTTCATTAATGACAAATTGCAGACATAAAAAAAGCACCCCGAAGGGTGCTTTTTAGCCGTTATAACCTTAATGCATTACGCATCTGGCGCTTTTTGACCGTTGACATATAGGGTCAATTTTAAACCAGGTTGCAAACTGTTGGCCTTGCTGACTACCGAATTCCATCGCATCACATCGTTGGTGTTTACACCGTGACGCTTGGCAATACTGGCAAATGAATCACCTTTACGAACCTGATAGGTGATGCTTTTGCTGGCCGTATTGCTTGCCAATTGCAGGGTTTGCCCAACTTTTAAGGTACTCGAGGTACGTAAGTTGTTCCAACTCTGCAAATCGCTGGTCTTGATATTCAGTCGCTTGGCTATCGTAGATAAAGTGTCGCCAGGGCGAACTTTATACTGCGAACCTGATGCTGATGTTTTTGTGTTATTAGCCACTTGAGTGGATTTGGACACAACAATATCAGTGTCAGCCAGTGAGTCTTTAAACTGCTCTGCATGGGTTTTCGGCAACATAATGTAATGAGGGCCGTTAGGTGCCGTTACATTGCGCTTATACCCTGAATTATAAGCTTTCAGCTTGGTCAGCGACATTCCTGCCATCTCAGCCGCCTGAGTTAGCTCTATCTGCTGACCGACGTCCACACGCGCTAATGCACGGTTTTCGTTGGTTTCAGGTAACTTGATACCGTATTTCTTGCTGTTCTTGATAATGTCACTCAAGGCCAGCATTTTAGGGACATAAATTGACGTTTCACGCGGAAGCGACAATGCCCAGAAATTGGTCGGTTTACCCTTGGCTTTATTGGCTTTCACTGCCTGCATGACTCGGCCTTCACCACTGTTATAAGCGGCGATGGTTAATAACCAGTCACCGTTAAACATTTTGTTCAGGCGTTCCATCATATCAAGCGCTGCCTTGGTCGAGGCAACCACATCGCGGCGGCCGTCATACCATTGGTTTTGCTTTAATCCATAATTTCGACCGGTACTCGGTACTATCTGCCATAGCCCTGCGGCGTTGGCGGAGGAAGTAGCGTGTGGGTCAAAAGCGCTCTCCACTATGGGTAGCAGTACCAGCTCCATCGGCATCTTACGTTGCTTAATTTGCTCGACTATCAGGTACATGTACGGCTCTGCCCGTAATGTTACATCGTGGAGATAGCTCTTATTTTTTAAATACTTTCGTTTTTGTTCACGGATCAGGGCATTATCCTGAACCTTCATCTTCAGCTCGTCGCTAATGAAGTTCCACAGATCGTTCTGCGCGACGCCGGTATCACTTTCCAGCCATCGCGCGGAGCCCTCTCGGGCACTATCCGTGTACTTTCCTGCTTCACTTTCTTGACCTGCCGAAGACAAACTCTGTGCATGCTGCACGGGAACCTGCACGTCCTGCCTGGACGCTTGGCACCCTACAAGCAAGACTGAGGCGAGAAATATCGCTTTGGTCTTCATGTGTGTGTCAATGTTAGTTGCTTAAAAGACGAGCAATCATACTTTGCTTCGACAAATAACACAACTAAAAGCTTCAGAAGCTATCTTTACGGGCACGTAATTCAGCAAAAATCAGGGAGAGGTCATTAGGTGGGAGGTCTATACCTAAATTCCTTTGTAAATCAATGTCATCACAGCGTAAAAAAACATTAATTTTACGCTCTAATTGCAATTTTGAGGGTAAGCTTGAGTGGTTTTTTGCTCTTAATTGCTTGATTTGTTGTTGATATGTTTCAATATCTCGATCTTGTGGTAAAACTGCACGGGCAAAGTTAAGATTCGAAAGAGTATATTCATGCGCGCTGCAAATTAAGGTTTCATCGGCCAACTGTGCGAGTCGTTGAATTGATGCGTACATTTGTTGGGGCGAACCTTCAAACAGCCTTCCGCAGCCGCCGGAAAATAACGTATCACCGCAAAAAAGATAAGGTGCGCTGTAGTATGCGATATGGCCGAGAGTGTGTCCGGGAACGGCAATTACGCTGAAAATTTGTCCACACAAAGACAGGCTATCGCCGTCTTTTACGATATTCGTAGCCCCTTTATGTGCCGTTTCCTGCGGGCCATAAACCGGAATATTGGGGAAGTTCTGGAGTATTTCGGTCACTCCGCCGACGTGATCGTGATGGTGGTGAGTCAACAGAATTCCTTCGGGAATCCAGCCTTTTTCTTTTAGTTCGCTCAGTACCGGCGCGGCTTCTCCCGGATCGACGATCAGGCAGCGCTGCAGCGGGTTAACCAATAGCCAAATGTAATTGTCTTGAAATGCAGGAATGCTGATAAGATTCATCGGATACCTCTCGTTGGCAACAGCTTGATAGAAGATAATAAAACATGAAACCAGCGCAAACACGCCAAAAGATTCCTGCCCCAGCTTCCTGGGCCGAGCTACCTTGGGGAGAGTATTATCGGGCCGCTATTGAGCAACAGCTACAGCCCTGGTGGCCAAAGATTTTCGGTTTTCATCTGCTTAAAATTGGGCAACTCAGTGCGGAGATTGCCAGTGAAAGCTGCGCTGTTTCCCATCAGGTTAACGTTGGGGATAAGGGCAGCAATATGCAGGTACTGGCCAGTCCTTACCAGCTTCCTTTTGCTGAAAAATCGGTGGACGCCTGTCTGTTATCTCATACGCTGGCTTATTCAACCGATCCTCATCGAATTTTACGCGAGGCGGATCGCGTGTTGATCAACGATGGTTGGCTGGTAATCAGCACTTTCAATCCGTTGAGTTTACTTGGGGTTGGAAAATTACTGCCGGTGATACGTCGACGCCAACCTTACGCGAGCAGAATGTTTACGCAAATGCGTTTACTGGATTGGCTCAGCCTGCTGAACTATGAAGTGATGCATGAATCCAGTTTCCACGTACTGCCGTGGCATAAACAAGGCGGGCGCTTTATCAGCACCCATCTACATGCATTAGGTTGCATCAGTCTGATTGTGGCCAGAAAACGCACGATTCCACTGACGTTCAACCCAATGAAAATGGGATCGCGAAAACCCTGGTTAAGCCGAACCGTGGGCGCAACGAAAAGTTACCGTAATCGCCCTTAAGACTCGGAATTAGTCCGGATTATAGCCGGTATCTTCCTGAGTGGGAGCGTTGGCTGCATCGCGCGCCAATACGTCGCAACGTTCGTTTTCCGGGTGCCCTGCGTGGCCTTTAACCCACTCCCACTGCACTTTATGATCCGAAATTGCCGCGTCCAACCGTTTCCACAAATCCACATTGCGGACCGGCTTGCGGTCGGCCGTTTTCCAGCCGCGTTTTTTCCAGTTATGAATCCACTGAGTAATGCCCTGACGCACATATTGACTGTCGGTACTGAGCGTGACTTCACAGGGTGATGTCAATGCTTCTAGAGCAACGATGGCTGCCATCAATTCCATACGGTTATTGGTAGTGAGACGATAGCCTTCACTGAAAGTTTTTTCGTGCTGTTTGTAACGCAAAATCGCGCCATAACCACCGGGACCCGGATTGCCTAGGCAAGATCCGTCGGTGAAAATTTCTACCTGTTTGGTCATCTCTGGTAGACTCTTCCTAATGAGTTTTAAACCTTAAGTCTGACATAAACGAGCGCTATGAGCACTGCAATATGATCCCAACACCTACCAGACAGATAGTTCTCGATACTGAAACCACCGGTATGAATAAGCTGGGCGTTCACTATGAAGGCCATCGTATTATTGAGATCGGTGCTGTTGAAGTGATCAACCGCCGGTTAACTGGACGGAATTTCCACGTCTATGTCAAACCGGATCGTCTGGTTGATCCAGAAGCTTACGGTGTCCACGGTATTAGCGATGAGTTTCTCGCAGATAAGCCAACTTTTGCCGATATTGCCCCGGAATTCCTCGAGTTTATTCGCGGAGCCGAGCTGGTTATTCATAACGCGGCGTTCGATATCGGCTTTATGGACTATGAATTTCGAATGCTACAGCAGGGAATTCCGAATACGGATACCTTCTGTACCATAACCGATAGTCTTTTATTGGCGCGCCGTCTGTTCCCCGGTAAGAGGAACAATCTCGATGCGTTATGTGACCGTTATCTGATAGACAATACTAAGCGAACGCTGCACGGCGCATTGCTCGATGCCGAGATTTTGGCTGAAGTCTATCTGGCGATGACCGGCGGGCAAACCTCGCTGTCTTTCTCAATGGAAGGGGATCAGAATCAATCAGATTCTACCGATGATATTCAACGTATCGTCCGTCCGGCCAGCGGGCTGAAAATTATTTACGCCAGTGATGAAGAATTGGAAGCTCATAACCAGCGTTTGGATTTGGTTCAGAAGAAAGGTGGAAGCTGCCTGTGGCGGGCTTCTGCTGAAGATGAAACGGCAGTCAATGCGGGATAATTCATCGTTTGGGTGAAAATCTGTGCAACCGGTTTATTTTTCAGGAAAAAGTGTTGACGAAATAGCGGGGTAACCGTAATATTCAACCCGTTCTTAACCGGAACAACAGCGCGGTGCGGTAGTTCAGTCGGTTAGAATACCGGCCTGTCACGCCGGGGGTCGCGGGTTCGAGTCCCGTCCGCACCGCCAATATTCAGAAGCCCTGAGTTAGCAATAACTCAGGGCTTTGTCGTTTTCGTCATCCCAACCACTGTTTTCTGTCTATTCCAACGATGAAGCTAATAAAAAACGCGCCGTGAGAGACGCGCTTTAACATCGCTATTTTTCGGTAGCTATTTCGACTCAATATCAGTGGTGCAGTAGAAAATCATCGGCATCGCGCCAGGCAGGAAAACGCTCGCGATAGTCGCTTAGCGCTGCCAGAGAGAGTGTGGCGTCCAGTCTGGCTCTTTCATGCAAAGGCGCGCTGCTCAGAATCTCGCCCTGCGGATCGATAATCACGCTATCTCCCTGATAACTATGGCCGTTATCATCTTCACCTACCCGATTACATCCTGCGACAAATACCTGATTTTCAATGGCTCTGGCAGGCAATAGCTTTTGCCAATGTTTGGCTCGCGCTGCTGGCCAGTTGGCAACATAAATTGCTAAATCATAGTCTTGCTGGTTACGCGACCAGACGGGGAAGCGCAGGTCGTAGCAGATCTGCGGCAAAATACGCCAGCCACGCCACTCCACCACTTTACGTCGTTTTCCAGCCTGATAATGATGGTGCTCACCGGCAATGCGGAACAGATGGCGCTTATCATAAAAATGTATTTCGCCACTGGGTTTAACCAGCAGAAAGCGGTTCACCGCGCCTTCTGGCGTTTGCAGCGCTACGCTTCCACCGAGTAATGCATTGGTTTTCCCTGCCCAATGGCGGAGCCAATCGAGGATTTCCGCCTCCGGTAGCGCGAACTCGGCGGCGTTCATGGCGAAGCCGCTGACAAACATCTCCGGCAGAATAATGACATCTCGCTGGTGGATATCTTCGAGCAGCTTCGCAAAATGGCGTAAATTCGCTTCGGCATCCAGCCAGACTAACGGTTGTTGTAGTAGAGTCAGTTTTAAAGTTGACATAGGCGCTCCGCTGCGGCGTCCAGCGTGGCTTCCTGCTTAGCGAAGCACAGCCGAATCAATTGATGAGGAAAAGGAGCCTCACAGAATACTGACAACGGAATAGCCGCAACGCCGATTTTTTCCGTCAGCCACAGGCAAAAATCTACGTCGTTCAAATCGGAAACGGCGCTGTAATCGACCAGTAGGAAGTAGGTTCCTTCACTGGGTAATATTTTGAGGCGGCTGGCGGCCAGCGCCTGTACGAAGCGATCCCGACGAGCGCGGTAGAAATCGGGCAGTTGCTGCCAGTGCTCAGGCTCGGCGTTCAGCATATCGGCCAGGGCCAATTGAATTGGCGTACAAACGGAAAAGGTCAGGTATTGGTGGATCTTACGCACTTCCGCGCTGATGGCGGCGGGCGCTATGCAATAACCGACTTTCCAACCGGTCATGTGAAAGGTTTTACCGAATGAAGATACGGCAACGGCCCGCTGACGCAATTGAGGGTGAGCCAGCACGCTAGCGTGGCCTTCAGCGGCGAAACAAATATGTTCATATACTTCATCGCTAATGACGTAAATATTGCGATCGGCTATGGCTTGCCATAATTGCTCAAAATCAGCCGCGCGCCATAGGGTTGCTGACGGATTGTGCGGAGTGTTAACGATCACCAACCGCGTGCGTTCGGTCAGCAAATCGGAGAATTCAGCCCAGTGAGTATTGAACGCCGGAGGCTGCAGGGCGATGCGTTTGACTTCGCCACCCGCCAGTTTAATGGCTGGCGCATAGCTGTCGTAGCTGGGATCAAAGCAAATAACTTCATCGCCGGTGCGCACCAGAGCGGTAATAGCAGCAAACAGCGCTTCGCTGGCACCGGTGGTCACCGTCACTTCACTATCAGCATGAGGACGCCAGCCGTAAACGGCGGCGGTTTTATCTGCAATTGCTTCTCGCAGCGCTGCAACGCCAGTCATTGGAGCATATTGATTCGCTCCCTGATTAACATGATAAGCCAGACGCTGCTTTAGATATTCCGGGCCAGCAAAATCAGGGAATCCCTGAGACAGATTGATTGCCTGATGCTGGTGCGCCAGCGCACTCATTTGCGTAAAGATGGTGGTGCCTTGGGCAGGCAATTTACTGTCTGGAATCAATGATAAAGTGCTCATTCTGGGCTGAAACTCCTGGCGCTGATGTTGCTGTCAATATAACACGATGTTAAGATTTGGCAATCAAGACGCTTAGATGTTTAAACGGCTAAATGATTTTTTGTGTTAATGTCAGCTCATAGGGGGGCAGCGTGGAATATTCCCCTGTTGCACGGCGAAAATAACAATTGCAGAGGTAGGGAAATGGCAAAACAGACACAACTTGAGGCGTTACTTGCGGCCTGCCACTGGATTGGCGGCAAAGGCTGGTGTCCGGCGACTGGCGGTAATATGTCACTGCGTGCCGACAGTGAATACGCGTTGGTCAGTGAATCTGGCAAAGATAAAGGTCGCCTCACGGCGAAAGATTTCCTGAGCGTAGATATTGCCACCAATCACGTGCCCAGCGGGCGTACGCCTTCGGCGGAAACCGGCCTGCATACTTTGCTGTATCGGTTATATCCTGATGTTAGCGTGGTTTTACACACTCATTCGGTGAACGCCACGGTACTTTCTCGCGTGGAAAAAAGTGATGGATTGGTTTTACAGGGTTATGAAATGCAGAAGTCCCTGTCGGGTCAGAAATCCCATTTGGATACCGTGGTTATTCCTATTTTTGATAACGATCAGGATATTAGCGCATTGGCTGAGCGAGTGGCAGCCCGCGCAGCGTTGGCACCGTTACGCTACGGTTTTCTGGTACGAGGTCACGGGCTTTATTGCTGGGGAAACTCAGTGGCAGAAGCGCGCCGTCATCTGGAAGGATTAGAATTCCTGTTCCAGTGCGAATTACAACGCCGCCTGCTGGAGGTCAAATGATTCAGGCTATTGTTACTGATATTGAAGGTACGACCAGCGATATTCGCTTTGTGCATCAGGTACTTTTTCCTTACGCTCGCGCCCGATTAGCGGATTTTTTGCGTCAGCACGCCAGCGAAGAAGACGTGACCGTTCTGCTGGCAGATTTACGCCGTGAAATTGGTCAGCCGGATGCGGATATAGAAACCCTTATTAGCGTACTATTCGGTTTTATGGATGAGGATCGTAAGTCTACCGCGCTAAAAGCTCTGCAAGGCATTATCTGGCGTACTGGTTATCAAAACGGAGATTTTCGCGGTCACCTTTACCCGGACGTGGCTCCGCAGCTGGCTAATTGGCAGCATCAAGGGGTAAAGCTATATGTTTATTCCTCTGGTTCAGTTGAGGCGCAACAACTGCTGTTTGGCTATAGTGATGCGGGAGATTTACAGCCGTTATTCAGCGGGTATTTTGATACTCGCGTTGGCGCGAAGCGCGAAGTCTCCGCTTATCAGAATATTACTGAGCACTTAGCCGTTGCACCGCACGATATCCTGTTTTTATCCGATATTCGTCAGGAGCTGGACGCCGCTCAGCAGGCTGGTTGGCAGACTTGCCAGCTGATTCGCGATTTGCCGGATGCAGAAAGCCATCATCGGCAGGTTAACTGTTTCTATCAGATCGTTTTAGAGGAGTTTGCATCATGAGTGCCTTGACTATTTTCAGCGATGAGCAGCCGGAACAGCCTATCTGGCAAAGCACTGATGCAACGGCTATTCAGAAGCAGTTGGCAAGTATTGGCGTGCGTTTTGAGCGTTGGCGTGCGGATCGGGCGTTGGGGGGAAATCCGTCGCCGGAAGCAGTAATTGCGGCGTATCAACATGAAATAGACCGGCTGGTGGCAGAAAAAGGCTATCAAAGTTGGGATGTGATCAGTATGCGTCCGGATAACGCTCAGCGAGAAACTCTGCGACAGAAGTTTTTATCCGAACATACTCACGGCGAAGACGAAGTGCGTTTCTTTGTCGAAGGCGCGGGGCTGTTTTGTCTGCATTTAGAGGGGAAAATCTTTCAGATTCTCTGCGAAAAAAACGATTTGATTTCCGTTCCGGCGGATACACGTCACTGGTTTGATATGGGATCGGCACCGAATTTCACCGCTATTCGGGTATTTGATAACCCGGAAGGTTGGGTGGCGCATTTTACCGGCGATAAGATAGCCGATGCTTATCCTCGTTTAGATTAATGTAAATGCAGGCGGCTCAGTAAGGTCGCTTGTGCATTTACATTATTCAGGCTGGAAAAATCCGGCCTGAACCTGCTGTGGCGTGATTACGCCGCTGTCCAGAACCCAACCGCTGATCAGGGTTGCCGGCGTGACGTCAAAGGCCGGGTTATACACCTGCGCGTCTTGAGGTGCCCAGTGACATTCGCCAAAGCTGCCGGATACGCCGGTGACTTCGCTAGTTGCGCGCTGTTCGATAGGAATGGCGGCTCCGTTTGGACATTGCGGATCCACGGTGGTGTGAGGTGCCGCAACATAAAACGGAATATGGTGATAATGTGCCAGTACCGCCAGGCTGTAGGTGCCGATTTTATTCGCTACGTCGCCGTTAGCGGCAATACGATCTGCGCCGACCCAAATGGAGTCTACCTGGCCCTGAGCCATTAAGGTCGCAGCCATGGAATCACAAATTAACCGATAGGGAATACCCAACTCGCCCAACTCCCACGCGGTTAAACGCCCACCTTGTAGTAATGGCCGGGTTTCATCGACCCAAACGTTATCTATTTTTCCCTGCTGATGAGCGCGTAATATTACGCCTATTGCCGTTCCCACGCCCACAGTGGCTAAGCCGCCGGTATTACAGTGGGTAAGAAGTCTGCTACCGGATTTAACCAACGCTGCGCCGTGATTGGCAATGCTATCGCACAGAATCCGATCCTCGTCCAGCAAACGTAGCGCCTCTTTCATCATGGAATTTACCCAATCTGGCCGCAGTAACGCTTGCTGCATCCGTGCCAGATTATTCATCAGGTTAACTGCCGTTGGCCGTGATTCTCTTAGCGTGATGAGCGCTTGCTCCAACTGCGCCTGAGATAAACCTCGCTCCGCCAGCAGCGCCAGTAACAGACTGGCAGAGAGACCAATCAGCGGCGCACCGCGTACGCGTAACGTCAGAATATGTTCGACCAAAGATTCTACGTCATCAGCCAAACGCCAGATTTGGCGTTGGGGCAGGGCTTGCTGATCGAGAATCCAAAGCTGGTTATCGCGTATTTTCAGGCTGGTGGTGTTAAGCGTCGGCATCGTCAGTTAAATCCATGTTGCGTTATTGCATCTGGGTTCTTATTCTGCCAACATGCTTTACAGATGTATAGACGTCTACATGTTTTTACGCCTAAATAATTAATGCGCCGTGGGCGACCAGAGAATTGAGAAGGGGTGGGAGATGTCAGGTTATCACACGTTTACTGCTGCTGATGCCGTTGCATATGCGCGTCAATATGGCCGGATTGCTGAACCGCACACGTTGGTTTCGGCGGATGAAATTGGCGACGGCAATCTGAATCTGGTGTTTAAGATCCGTGATGAAACGGGGCGAAGCCGGGTGGTGGTGAAACAGGCATTGCCTTACGTTCGTTGCGTAGGAGAATCTTGGCCTTTGACCTTGGATCGAGCGCGCATCGAAGCGGAAACCCTGCTAACTCACAGCCAGTTCTGCCCTGAACACACGGTTAAAATACTGCACCATGACGCGGAGTTGGCGGTGATGGTGCAGGAGGATCTTTCCGATCATCACATCTGGCGGCATGAATTGGTGAAAGGCCGCCATTATCCGCAGGCGGCCAGCCAGTTGGGTGAATATCTGGGGCAGACTTTATTCCACACCTCAGATTTTTATCAGTCGGCACAAAGTAAGAAGGCGGCGGTGATCCGTTATACCAATCCCGAACTGTGCCAGATCACTGAAGATCTGTTTTTTACCGATCCTTATCACGATCATGAACGCAATAATTTTGACGCCGCGTTACTGCCGGAGGTGCTGGCGCTGCGTCAGGATAACGGGCTGAAACTGGCGGTAGCTTCCCTTAAACATCGGTTTTTGAGTAAAGCGGAAGCTTTGCTACACGGTGATATCCATAGTGGCTCGATTTTTGTGGCCGAAGGTAAATTGAAAGCTATTGACGCAGAATTCGGTTTTTATGGCCCGATTGGTTTTGATATCGGTACGGCTTTAGGAAATGTATTGCTAAATTACTGCGGTTTGCCGGGGTTGACCGGGCCGAGAGACGCAGCGGCAGGCCGTGAACAGCGTTTAGATGACATTCGTGAAATTTGGCAGGCTTTTGCCACGCGTTTTCTGACGCTATGCGCAGAGAAAACTCAGGATCAAGCGTTGAAAACTGCTGGTTATGCCGAGTATTTCCTCCGGCAGGTGTGGAATGATGCCGTGGGGTACTGTGGAACCGAATTGATTAGGCGCACCATCGGGTTGGCACACGTCGCGGATTTGGACAGCATTGAAGATGACGGGATGCGTTTAGCCTGTCAGCGTCAGGCTCTGAGTCTGGGGCGCACATTAATACTGGCAGCGGTGCATATTGATAATGTGGGTGAATTAATTGCCCGTATTCGTCAAAACGGATAATTGAGCGCTTGGCTGCTCGCTATTTTCAGGTTCAGCGCTAGTTCGCTATCAAAAATCAGCGATAAAAAAGTCCCGGCATTAGACCGGGACTTTGTTTTAGACACATGAATTATCAATGAGTACTATCAGTTACGCCGCTTCCGTTTGACGTGGCCGATCTGGCTGCTTTACCGGGGACTGGGTAGCCAGCGCCTCCGGTTCAAATTCATCTACGTTAATCGAGCGCAGGCGGCTGGCTTCTGCCTTAATCAGCACGTTAGCTTCTTCCGCGCTGATTTTCCCTTCCGCCAGTGCGCGTTTGGCTAACTGATCCAAACGGGTGAACGGCAGATTCTTACCGGCTTCTTTACTCAGGCGTTTGTGGATTGGCTCTGCGGCGATAACGTCTTGCAGTGCGGCTTCCAGCAAGCCGACCGGGTTGAATTCACTCGGCGTCAGGTACTGACCGCGCCCAATACGTGAACGGGTTGCCGAAGGCACTTGCAGCAATTGAGCCAATTGGTGATCCAAGCGATCTGACGGCGCGCGATGTACGCAGCCAAACGGGAAGATTCCAATACGCATCACGCCAGCAATAAAGCGATTCGGGAAGTTTCGCAGTAAGTCATCCAGTGCTTGTTCTGCCTGATACAGCGCATCCTGCACGCCCCAGTGAACCAGCGGTAAATCTTCTTTCTGACGGCCTTCATCCTCATAACGTTTCAGCGTTGCGGTAGCCAGATACATTTGGCTCAGAATATCTCCTAAACGAGCAGAGATACGCTCGCGACGTTTCAGGCTGCCGCCCAGAACGCCCATGGAAACATCGGACATCAGCGCCAGGTTGGCACTTAAGCGGTTAAGCTGCTGATAGTAGCGGCGAGTGCTGTCGCTTACCGGAGCATGACTGGTACGGCCGTTGGTCAGACCCAGCCAGAAGCTACGAACTTTATTGCTACCTACGTGGCCAAGGTGACCAAACAGGGCGCTATCAAAAGCGTTAACATCGTTACTTTGTGCCGCGGCCATTTCTGCCAGAACGTACGGATGGCAACGGATAGCCCCCTGACCGAAGATAATCATGCTACGCGTCAGAATGTTGGCACCTTCAACGGTGATACCAATCGGCGCGCCTTGATAAGAACGGGCGACGAAGTTGGATTCACCCAGACAGATACCTTTACCCCCGGCAATATCCATCGCATCCATGACTGCGCGCTGACCCCTGTGGGTACAGTGATATTTCACTATGGCAGACAGTACCGCCGGTTTTTCACCCAGCATAATACCGCTAGTGATTAAGGTGGCGGCGGCGTCCATCACGTAGGCGTTGCCAGCGATTCGCGCCAAAGGTTCTTCGATCCCTTCCATCTTACCGATAGAGATTTTGAACTGACGGCGAATGTAGGCGTAAGCGCCAATACCCATTGCCACACTTTTCAGGCTACCGGTTGCATTGGATGGCAGGGTAATACCACGTCCGACGGACAGACATTCAACCAGCATACGCCAGCCCTGACCGGCCATTTTTGGCCCGCCAATGATGTAATCGATCGGCACAAAGATGTCGTTACCGCGAGTTGGGCCATTCTGGAATGGCACGTTCAGCGGGAAGTGACGGTGACCGATTTCTACCCCAGGAGTGTTAGTTGGGATCAGGGCGCAGGTAATACCCAAATCTACGGTTTCACCGAGTAAATGCTGGGGATCGGACAGTTTAAACGCCAAACCCAGCACGGTCGCGATCGGTGCCAGCGTGATATAGCGTTTGTTCCAGGTCAGGCGCATACCCAACACTTGCTTACCTTGCCATTCACCCATACAAACGGTGCCGGTATCCGGAATTGCACCGGCGTCGGAACCCGCTTCGGGGCTGGTCAGTGCGAAGCAAGGAATTTCCTCGCCGCGCGCCAATCGTGGCAGATAATGATCTTTTTGTTCGGTAGTGCCGTAATGTTGCAGCAGTTCGCCGGGGCCGAGGGAGTTAGGAACGCCCACGGTAATGGCGAGAATGCCGGAAACACCGGATAACTTCTGCAATACGCGCGCTTGAGCATAAGCGGAGAATTCCAGCCCGCCGTATTCTTTCTTAATGATCATGGCGAAGAAGCGGTGTTCTTTCAGATAGGCCCACAGCTCCGGCGGCAAATCAGCCAGTTCATGCGTAATCTGAAAATCATTTGCTAAACGACAGGCTTCTTCCACTGGACCATCAATAAAGGCTTGTTCTTCAGCGGTTAGCTGTGGTTTTGGATAGTTATGTAGTTTTTTCCAGTCTGGCTTGCCTTGGAATAAATCACCTTCCCACCAGGTGGTTCCCGCATCGATCGCTTCTTTTTCGGTGCGTGACATGGCTGGCATGATTTTACTGAAGGTACGCAGCGCAGGAGCTGAGAACAGAGAGCGGCGCAGCGGCGTTAAGTTCAGTGGCAGCAACACAATCACCAAAGGAAGCAACGCCCAGAATGACCATACTTGCAGCGCACCCAAGGCGGCGGTGTATACCAGAAGAAGCAGACTACTAAGGTGTAGGTTCACCCGGTGATAGAACAACACACCAATAAGAACCAGCAAGGCAACAATGCTAAGAACCATCATAATGAAGCTCCTGAGTTGTAGGAGGTCTGACCTGTTGAGTGATGTATTGGTTTTAGTTCATCTCATTGTTTTTATCAATGCCATTACATATCAATTACAACTTGGTTCACAAATTCGTAGCATTTAAGGTCAAAAGCCGTTGCAACAGTTCATCACGGCGCTTCTCGCAGTTTGCGCTATCCGGTACACTGCCTGCGGAAGATTATTGATGCCACAGGACATATAAAGAGGCTCCCATGTACCACGATTTAATTCGAAGTGAACTTAATGAAGCGGCTGATACTTTGGCTAATTTCCTGAGTGATGATGCCAATATCGACGCCATTCAGCGGGCAGCTATCTTGCTGGCTGACTCATTTAAAGCCGGTGGGAAAGTGCTTTCCTGCGGTAACGGCGGCTCCCATTGCGATGCTATGCATTTTGCCGAAGAATTAACTGGCCGCTATCGTGAAAACCGCCCTGGCTATCCGGCGATCGCCATCTCTGATGTCAGCCATATGTCTTGCGTCAGTAATGATTTTGGTTACGACTATGTTTTCTCCCGCTATGTGGAAGCCGTAGGCCGTGAAGGTGATGTTTTACTGGGCATTTCCACTTCAGGAAATTCTGGCAACATCATTAAGGCGATCGAAGCTGCAAGAGCCAAAGGGATGAAAGTGATCACCCTGACTGGCAAAGACGGCGGTAAAATGGCGGGTACTGCAGATATCGAAATTCGGGTGCCTCATTTCGGTTACGCCGATCGTATTCAGGAAATACATATCAAAGCGATTCATATCTTGATTCAGCTGATTGAAAAAGAGATGGTTAAGGCCTAATAACTGGCTGGTATGGAATAACCTGAGGTCGCCGTGGAGTTTCCCGCGCCTCGGGGTGTTCACCGCTCTGCACCGGAGGCTATCATGGCCTCCTTATCGCACGCTTTACCTCCGGTTTCTTCGCCCTGATTGGTTTTGGCTTTTTATTGCTACTGCACAGGCAGTAGAGGAGGTTGGTGATGTGCGAATTGCTCGGGATGAGCGCGAATGTGCCCACTGATATCTGTTTCAGTTTTACCGGGCTGGTTCAGCGCGGAGGGGGCACAGGGCCGCATAAAGACGGTTGGGGTATAACGTTTTATGAAGGTCACGGTTGCCGTACCTTTAAAGACCCGCAACCCAGTTTTAACTCCCCGATAGCCCGCCTGGTCCAGGATTACCCGATCAAGTCTTGCGCGGTGATTTCCCATATTCGTCAGGCAAACCGTGGCGAAGTGGCGTTGGAAAATACCCATCCTTTTACTCGGGAAATGTGGGGGCGCAATTGGACTTATGCGCATAACGGACAATTGAAAGGGTATCGTCAGTTGGAGACCGGCACTTTCCGCCCCATAGGCCAGACTGACAGCGAATATGCGTTTTGCTGGCTGTTAAATCAATTGGCCAAGCGGTATCCGCGCACACCGGGTAACTGGCCTGCGGTATTTCGCTTTATTGCGACATTGTCTGAGCAACTGCGCGCCAAGGGCGTATTTAATATGCTGTTATCGGATGGGCGTTTTGTGATGGCCTATTGCTCAACCAATCTTTATTGGATTACGCGTCGGGCACCTTTCGGTAAAGCCACTTTGCTGGATCAGGATGTGGAGATAGATTTTCAGCAGCAAACCACACCCAATGATGTGGTCAGCGTCATTGCCACTCAGCCGCTGACCGGCAATGAAACCTGGCACAAAATAGCGCCAGGCGAGTTTGCTCTATTCTGTTTTGGTGAGCGCGTACTCTGAGGCTGGCGCACTGGACATTAACGGACGATTAATCACATATTGTCCGTTAATGACACCGACCAAAGGCGGCATACGATTTTTTGCAAAGTAGGCATAACCTGGTTGTAATTGACGCCAGAAGTTAATATCTGACGAGTTACGATGGCGCTGCATATTTTGCTCGGTCATACGGAACGGATAAATACTAATATCCACTTTGCTCTGGCCATTCATAAATGCGGTTTGCACGTAGTTAAATATCTCATCCATGTAATTGTCGGTCATGGCGTAACAGCCAATGGATTTACAATCACCGTGGATCATCAGATATTTCCCCGAGTATCCCTGAGACTTATCAAAGTCATTTGGGAAGCCGATATTGATCGCCCGATAAAACTTACTATCGGGTTTTAAATGACGCGTATCTATGCTGTAAAATCCCTCCGGGCTTTTAAAATCTCCCTCGCGGCGTTTGGGGCCAAGACCGCCAGAGAAATTACAAATCTGATAACTTCGTACCAATCGATATTCGCCCTGTAAACGGGCATATAATTCCAACGTTCGCTCTTCTTTAAATATTTGGATATAGACCGGAGAACCGAGTAATTGCTGTTTAAGCGCATTGGTAACCGCAACGGGCTCACTGGCTGAGCTGGTTAAGGATACCGCAGGCAAACAAATGATCATCGCAAGTAACAGAGCGATTTTGCCCATTAATTATTCCTACTTCTCTTACTGGGAACCGATCGTATCTGCCGATCGGTGAGCCACTGCTTTTGTTAGTATAGGTTTGCAGATTATCAGTCAGAATATTTTTATCAATAATAGATTTGTATAAAAAAGAAACTGTGATCGGTAAAAGCGAATTAACCTTACGTTTTTACCGAGTGCAGAGGCGATTCTTGATCAATATAATGTCGTTTGCTTGAGCCAGGTCACTGCTTTTATCAGACAGCAACAGGCTAAAATGCTAAAATCCTCGGCTACTGAAGGCATATTGGTGTTAAAGATATTGAGTTGTTTTGTTGAGCAATGAAACGCAATTTTTGTATCTTCCAACGCTGTCACATTAGCAGAAATTAATGTTGTTATTTAAATCAGTAAATGCCTGCAAGTAAAATGCACGCTAATTGCGCTGCCGGTTAATACCTCATTATATTAACTGAACTGTTAAAAATAACTAATCATCGCGTTGCTGTGCTCCTCTGGATGACGTACAGCATTTGATACACCTGACAGAATCGTGCAAACCTTATGATTAAAATAAAAAAAGGACTCGACCTACCTATTGCCGGGGCTCCGGCTCAGGTCATACAGGAAGGTCCGGTTATTCATCATGTTGCACTGCTCGGTGAAGAGTATGTGGGCATGCGTCCTTCAATGTTGGTGCAAGAAGGGGAGAGGGTCAAAAAAGGCCAGGCGCTTTTTGAAGATAAAAAGAACCCCGGCGTGTTTTTCACCTCTCCAGCAGCAGGCAAGATTTCTGCGATTAATCGCGGTGAACGGCGTGTGCTGCAATCTGTCGTGATTGAAATAGAGGGAGACGACAGCGTTTCCTTCGATCGTTACGACGCCGCCGAGCTCAACCAGCTGAGCGCGGAGCAGGTTCAGCAAAATTTGCTGGCCTCAGGTCTGTGGACTGCGCTACGCACTCGTCCATTCAGTAAAACTCCGCAGCCGGGCACAAAGCCACGCGCTATTTTTGTCACGGCGATGGATACCCAACCGCTGGCTGCCGATCCTCAGGCCATTATTGCCACGCAAATTGATGCCTTTAACCACGGTTTGAGCGTATTGACGCGCTTAACCGAAGGTAAAGTGCACGTTTGTTACGGCGCCGGGGAAATCATTCGCGGCCAGAATAACGGGCAAATAACCTATAACGAATTTTCCGGTCCCCATCCTGCTGGGTTGGTGGGCACCCACATTCACTTCCTCGAACCGGTCAGTATGACGAAAACCGTCTGGCACATTGGTTATCAGGATGTGATCGCCATTGGCAAACTGTTTGTCGAAGGTGAGCTTTACACTGATAGAGTTATTGCGCTGGCGGGGCCGCAGGTAAAAGAACCTGGCCTGCTGCGCACGCGTTTAGGCGCCAGCCTGACCGAACTGACCGCCGGTAAACTGAAAGCAGGGGATAACCGTATTATCTCCGGTTCGGTACTGAGCGGAACCGCGGCCTCTGCGACACATGGCTATCTTGGTCGTTTCCATCAGCAGGTTTCCGTAGTGCTGGAAGGGCGAGACAAGGAGCTGTTCGGCTGGATTATGCCGGGTAAAGATAAATTCTCTATTACCCGCACCACCCTCGGCCATTTCTTCAAGCGCAAGCGCTTTGCTTTTTCTACTGGATTGAACGGTGGCGAACGTTCTATGGTGCCAATTGGCAACTACGAGCGAGTGATGCCGCTGGATATTCTGGCGACGCATTTGCTGCGCGATCTGTTAGCCGGCGATACCGACAGCGCTCAGGCGCTGGGGGCTTTGGAGCTGGATGAAGAAGATTTGGCGCTCTGTACTTTTGTCTGCCCCGGTAAATATGAATACGGTCCGGTACTGCGCGACATTTTGACCAAGATTGAGCAGGAAGGATAACTCATGGGCCTGAAAAGTTTTTTTGAGAAAATAGAGCATCATTTTGAGTCCGGCGGAAAGCTGGAAAAGTATTATCCGCTATACGAAGCCACGGCCAGTATTTTCTACACTCAGGGTAAAGTGACGCCGGGTGCCTCCCACGTGCGTGACGCTATCGACCTGAAACGGATGATGATTTTGGTATGGCTGGCGGTATTCCCAGCGATGTTCTGGGGGATGTACAACGTTGGTCAGCAGGCTATTCCTGCGCTGAACCACCTGTATAGCGGCGCGGAGCTGCAACAGGTGATTGCCGCCGACTGGCATTATCGACTGGCGGAGATGCTTGGCGCCTCGCTGGCACCGGATGCCAGTTGGATCAGCATGATGACGCTGGGCGCGGTCTATTTTGTGCCGATTTATGCGGTGGTGTTTTTGGTTGGGGGCTTCTGGGAAGTTCTGTTCGCCATTATTCGCCGTCATGAAATCAACGAAGGTTTCTTCGTTACTTCCATTCTGTTTTCCCTGATCGTTCCGCCAACTTTGCCACTCTGGCAGGCGGCACTGGGGATTTCATTTGGCGTAGTGATTGGTAAGGAAATCTTTGGCGGCACTGGACGTAACTTCCTGAACCCGGCGCTGGCTGGGAGAGCTTTCCTGTTCTTCGCTTATCCGGCACAGATCTCCGGCGATCTGGTCTGGAACGCGGCCGACGGATTCTCTGGCGCAACGCCGTTGTCCCAGTGGAGCGTTAACGGCAGCCACAGTCTGATGAACGTGGTCACCGGCCAACCAATCAGCTGGATGGATGCTTTTATGGGCAACATTCCAGGCTCTATTGGTGAAGTTTCTACCCTGATGATTCTGATCGGTGGTGCCATCATTATGTTTGGCCGCGTGGCATCCTGGCGCATTGTTGCTGGTGTGATGATCGGCATGATTGCGACGGCCTTCCTGTTCAACTGGATTGGTTCTACCACTAACCCGCTGTTTGCTATGCCTTGGTACTGGCATCTGGTATTGGGTGGCTTTGCTTTCGGTATGATCTTTATGGCTACCGATCCGGTATCGGCTTCCTTTACCAATAAAGGTAAGTGGTGGTACGGCGGTCTGATCGGCGTGATGTGCGTCTTAATCCGTGTCGTGAATCCGGCTTATCCGGAGGGAATGATGCTGGCGATTCTGTTCGCCAACCTGTTTGCGCCACTGTTCGACTATGTGGTTGTTCAGGCCAACATCAAGCGGAGGAAAGCCCGTGGCGAGTGATAAACCAAGAAATAACGATACTATCGGCAAAACGCTGATGGTAGTGGTCTTGCTGTGTCTGGTGTGCTCCGTAGTGGTCTCCGGCGCAGCGGTTGGCTTGAAATCCAAACAGCAGGAACAGCGCTTACTGGATAAGCAACGCAACATTCTGGACGTGGCCGGTTTACTCCAGCCAAAAATGGATGCAGAGCAGGTCAAACAAGAGTTTTCCGCTCGTATTGAACCGCGTCTGTTGGATTTGCAAAGCGGTGATTTCGTTAAAACCGATCCGACCAGCTTCGATCGTTCTCAGGCTTTACGTGATGATAGCCAAAGCATCGCTCTGACCGCTGCGCAAGATAAAGCCGGAATTAAACGTCGGGCTAATCTGGTGGAAATCTATCTGGTGCGTAATGAGGAGGGCCAGACCAGTAAAATTGTGCTGCCGGTCTACGGCTCCGGTTTATGGTCGATGATGTACGCCTTCGTCGCGGTAGATAACGACGGGAAAACCGTACGTGGCATCAGCTATTACGATCAGGGTGAAACCCCAGGGCTGGGTGGTGAAGTTGAAAACCCAATCTGGCGTAGCCAATGGGTCGGTAAGCGTTTGTTCAATGAACAAGGGGAACCGGCTATTCGCGTAGTGAAAGGACGCGCAGATGCGAACGATCCTTACGCCGTGGACGGTTTGTCCGGTGCAACGCTGACCTCCAACGGGGTACAGAATACCTTTGATTTTTGGTTGGGTGAAAACGGCTTTGGCCCGTTCCTGAAAAAAGTGCGCGAAGGAGCGTTAAAAAATGGCTGATAGCAAAGAGATTAAGCGGGTTTTATTCGGCCCGTTGTTTGACAACAACCCGATTGCATTACAAATCCTCGGGGTCTGCTCGGCGCTGGCGGTAACCACCAAACTGGAAACCGCACTGGTAATGACGCTGGCGGTAACCTTGGTAACGGCATTTTCCAGCTTCTTTATCTCGCTGATCCGTAACCATATCCCTAACAGCGTGCGTATCATCGTGCAGATGGTGATCATCGCTTCTCTGGTGATTGTGGTAGATCAGATTTTGCGTGCCTACGCCTATGAGATTTCGAAGCAGCTTTCGGTATTCGTTGGTTTGATTATTACCAACTGTATCGTCATGGGGCGCGCGGAAGCCTACGCCATGAAGTCACCGCCGATCGAAAGCTTTATGGATGGTATCGGTAACGGCTTGGGCTACGGCGTGATTCTGGTGCTGGTGGGCTTTGTTCGTGAGCTGATTGGTTCTGGCAAACTGTTTGGCGTCACCGTGCTGGAAACGGTACAAAACGGCGGCTGGTATCAGCCGAACGGATTGTTCCTGTTAGCGCCTAGTGCGTTCTTTATCATTGGCATGCTGATTTGGGGCTTACGTACCCTGAAACCTGCGCAGATTGAAAAGGAGTAATTGACGGTGGAACATTACATCAGTCTGTTTGTCCGCGCGGTGTTTGTAGAGAACATGGCGTTAGCCTTCTTCCTCGGGATGTGTACTTTCCTGGCGGTTTCTAAGAAAGTGTCCACCGCCTTCGGTCTAGGCATTGCCGTAACCGTAGTGCTGGGTATTGCGGTTCCCGCCAACAACCTGGTTTATAACCTGGTGCTGCGCGATGGAGCGCTGGTGGAAGGAGTTGATCTGAGCTTCCTTAACTTCATCACTTTTATCGGCGTGATTGCGGCGATTGTGCAGGTGTTGGAGATGATTCTCGATCGCTACTTCCCGGCGCTTTATAACGCATTGGGCATCTTCTTGCCGTTGATCACCGTGAACTGCGCCATCTTTGGTGGCGTGTCCTTTATGGCGCAGCGTGATTACAACTTCCCAGAATCCATTGTGTACGGTATTGGTTCGGGAATCGGCTGGATGCTGGCTATTGTGGCGCTGGCAGGTATTCGGGAAAAAATGAAATACGCCGATGTTCCGGGTGGTTTGAAGGGGCTGGGAATTACCTTTGTCACCACCGGGCTGATGGCACTGGGCTTTATGTCCTTCTCCGGTGTGCATCTATAAAGGCAGGAAGAACTCATGGAAATAATTCTAGGCGTAGTTATGTTCACCCTCATCGTGCTAGCGTTGACGGTGATGATTCTTGTCGCCAAATCGAAGTTGGTGAATACCGGTGATATTCAGGTTGAAATCAACGGTGATATGGAAAAAAGCTTTACTGCACCGGCCGGTGATAAATTGCTGAATGTGCTTTCTGGCCACGGCATTTTTGTCTCCTCCGCATGTGGTGGCGGTGGTTCGTGCGGGCAGTGTCGGGTGACGATCAAAGAAGGCGGCGGCGATATTTTACCGACCGAGCTTTCTCATATCTCTAAGCGTGAAGCTAAAGAAGGTTGCCGTCTGGCCTGTCAGGTTAGCGTGAAGCAAAACTTGAAAATCGATTTGCCGGAAGAAATATTCGGCGTGAAAAAATGGACTTGCGAAGTCATTTCAAATGACAACAAAGCGACGTTCATTAAAGAGTTGAAACTTAAAATTCCTGATGGGGACGTAGTTCCCTTCCGCGCGGGTGGCTTTATTCAGATTGAAGCTGAACCTCATACCGTCAAATATGCTGATTTTGACGTGCCGGAAGAATATCGCGGCGATTGGGATAAGTTTAATCTGTTCCGTTTTGAATCCGTAGTGACCGAGCCAACGGTGCGCGCCTATTCCATGGCGAACTATCCGGAAGAGCATGGCATTATTATGCTGAACGTGCGTATTGCAACGCCGCCGCCGAATATGCCGGACGCGCCTCCGGGCATCATGTCTTCGTATATCTGGTCGTTGAAGCCGGGTGATAAAGTGGTTATTTCCGGGCCATTCGGTGAATTCTTTGCGAAAGATACCGATGCGGAAATGGTGTTTATTGGCGGTGGTGCCGGTATGGCACCGATGCGCTCGCATATTTTCGATCAGCTTAAGCGTTTGCATTCTAAGCGTAAAATCAGCTTTTGGTACGGTGCTCGATCTAAACGTGAAATGTTCTATGAAGAGGATTTCAACCAGCTACAGGAAGAGAATGAAAACTTTACCTGGCACGTTGCTTTGTCCGATCCTCAGCCTGAAGACAATTGGACGGGATACACTGGGTTCATTCACAATGTGTTGCTGGAAAATTATTTGAAAAACCATCCTGCGCCGGAAGACTGTGAGTTCTATATGTGTGGTCCGCCAATGATGAACGCAGCAGTGATCAAAATGCTGAAGGATCTTGGCGTTGAGGACGACAATATTATGCTTGATGACTTCGGTGGCTGATGTCATGCCTGACGGGCGTTTTACAATAATAGGATTATTGTGCATAGGAAAATAATACTTTGGCTGGCACTCCTGATGGGAGTGCTGTTGCTAGCGGGCTGCGGCCCTGAGCAGGTGAATCTCACCGGTAAAACCATGGGCACCTATTACTCGATAAAATATGTGAGTGATACGTCCCGGTCTTCTCCGGAACAACTGCAAAAAGAAGTCGATAGGATTTTGGAAGTGGTTAATAACCAGATGTCGACTTACCGGCCAGATTCTGAATTAAGCCGTTTTAATCAGAGTCGGGAAATTAATAAACCTTTCCCGGTGTCCGCTGCTACGGCCAAAGTGGTGCAGGAAGCGATTCGTATCAACCGGTTAACCGACGGTGCGCTGGACGTCACCGTCGGGCCTTTGGTTAACTTATGGGGTTTTGGCCCTGAAGGACGTCCTGATAAAGTGCCTTCTGCCGAAGAATTAGAGAAACGTCGTGGCTGGGTGGGAATAGATAAACTCGCCGTTGAAGGCAACGCACTAATGAAGCGAGTGCCTGAGCTGTACGTCGATCTTTCTTCCATCGCCAAAGGCTACGGTGTTGATGTGGTTGCGGAATATCTGCAATCTCAGAACATCAAAAATTTCATGGTTGATATTGGCGGAGAAGTTCGCACCCGTGGGAATAATGGCGAAAATAAGCCCTGGCGTATAGCGATCGAAAAACCGGGTGCTGGTGTCGATCAAAGTGCGCAGGAGATTATTGAACCAGGGAGAATGTCGCTCGCAACCTCTGGTGATTATCGTAACTATTTTGAAGAAAATGGCGTACGCTATTCTCATACCATTGATCCCGCGACGGGGCGGCCAATCAACCATAGATTGGTTTCCATTACCGTGCTGAATCCTAGCTGTATGACCGCTGATGGTTTGTCTACCGGGCTGGATGTGTTGGGGCCGGAAAAAGGGCTGGCACTGGCTAATCTACTTGGTATACCGGTATTTATGATCGTTAAAACAGATAAGGGATTTGAAGAACGCTATTCGGAAGCCTTCGAACCCTATCTGCAAAATCGATCTTAGGAGGAGTTATGCTGACAGTTTTTCTCGCGTCTTTCGTCTTCTTCCTGCTGGTTATTGGCGGAATGTCTATTGGCTATGTAGTGAAGCGCAAAACCTTACAGGGGAGCTGCGGCGGTATTGCTACGCTGGGGATGGAGAAAGTCTGCGACTGTCCTGAGCCTTGTGATTCCCGTAAAAAGCGAATGGAAAAAGAAGCGGCCCGGCAGAAGAAACTGGATCAGTTTCGTATCCTATAGCATTAAAGGCCCGGCTAATTAACTGCCGGGCTTTTTGTCTACAAGGATATATTTAATCGATTACTTTTTTTCATTCACTATTTTTTTAAATTCTTTCGGTGAGTTAACCATCACGGCATCTGCACCTAGCTCTTTTGCTTTTTCATAATCCTGCGCTGTATTGATACCAAAGAAAATAATATAGGCTTTCCCTTTGGAGCGGAAACAATCGATAGCGCTTTTATCCCATGTTAATACGGTGTTTGAGTGAGAACGGCCTTCGCCAAGAGTGAATTTTTCCACAACGACTAACTCAACGTTTCGCTTCATCTCCAATCCGTACCAGCGCTCCTTTTTGTCTACCGGCAGCTTACATTGATGGCCTAAGGTTATATCGACCAAAGCATCACGAGTTTCATCTCGACTTTCAAAACGTTGAATTTGCTCTTTTCGCCCCGCGTCCTTATTCATCTGATCTATAGCGTTCAGATACAGTTTGTCGGTTGAATAAACCCGGGTACGTTCAAAACTGTTGGTTTCCTTCAGCACTTTTTGTAGAGCCTGAGCAAAAGGCTGAGCCAGATTTTCGGCATCTGGGGATTTAATATCTAGATAGAACATGACGTTAGGATAATCTTCCAGCACATATTTCAACTTTAGGACTTCTTCTAACGTTGGAATATTGGCTGAAAATGCGGTTTTATTTTTTTCATTATAGAATTTAGCAGCATTAACTGTTGAAAGCTGTTTGTTCGTATAGTCTCTGACTTTTCCTGAAACATTGGTTAGTTCTTTTAAATCGGAAGGTCGATAAAGTACCGGTACATCATCTTTTGTTAACTGTAGGGTAATCCAAATAGCATCAGCTCCATTTTCCAACGATTTCTTAATTGCAGGGAGCGTATTTTCTGGTGCGTCTCCGGTACCAGCCCGGTGCGCCACTATTTTCGGCGGTTCATTAGCTGAAGGAGATGACATAACTTGTAATGAAAATAAGATTAATATACTTGCCATAATATAATTCCGCATAATATATACCCCGTATAACCCATTTAAATTGAATTTCTCTATACATGTGTTTTACTTTATAAAAAAACATTACTCTACGACTTTATCGAATGTAGTACTTTTTTATTAAAAATAAATGAAAAAATCGCTTAAATGTAAATAACAGTATTCGATCTGGAAATTAGAAATATTTAGCGGCATTTAAATTAGGACAATCTTGAACATGGCTTTTTTACTGTATACTTATACAGTTGTCTATTGCCGATGGGAGTGAGAGTGCGCAAGATTATCCATGTTGATATGGACTGCTTTTTTGCAGCCGTAGAGATGCGGGATGACCCCAGTTTACGCGATATCCCTTTGGCCATTGGCGGTAGCGCAGATCGTCGTGGCGTTATCAGCACGGCCAATTATCCTGCCAGACGTTACGGTGTCCATAGTGCGATGTCCACTGCGATGGCATTGAAGCTTTGCCCGCATTTAAAAGTGATTCCGGGGCGTATGGCGGCATATAAAGAAGCTTCTTTACATATTCGCGAAATATTTGCCCGTTACACTTTGCTTATCGAGCCATTATCGCTGGATGAAGCGTATCTGGATGTCTCCGAAAGTCAGGTTTTTAGCGGTTCAGCAACCTTAATTGCTCAACAGATCCGCCAGTCAATTCATGAGGAATTAGGTTTAACTGCATCCGCCGGAATCGCCCCGATCAAATTCTTAGCCAAGATCGCTTCAGATATCAATAAGCCCAACGGACAATACGTTATTACACCGGATCAAATTCAACCTTTTCTACAAACTTTGCCGCTTAACAAAATTCCGGGCGTGGGAAAAGTAACGGCTAAGCGTTTACAGGAATTGGGTTTAACTCATTGTGTTGATGTCCAAAATTATCCTTTGGCTGATTTACTGAAAACCTTTGGTAAATTTGGGCGGGTATTATGGGAGCGCTGCCATGGTATTGATGAGCGAAGTATATCTCCCGATCGGTTGCGTAAATCCGTTGGCGTAGAAAGGACGCTGGCGCAGGATATTCATCACTGGGAAGAATGCGTTGAGATTATTGAAAAACTTTTCCCCGAACTGGAAGCCCGCTTGGCTAAGGTCAGGCCGGATCTGCAAATTGCTCGTCAGGGCGTAAAGCTTAAATTTCAGGATTTTCAGCAAACGACTCAGGAACACGTTTGGCCAGAATTGAACAAGGTCGATTTATTGCGTATTGCCAAGCAAGTTTGGGATGAGCGACGGGCGGACAGAGGTGTGCGACTGGTGGGATTGCATGTCAGCCTGCTGGATCCGCAGATTGAACGGCAATTATTGCTGAATTGGGAATAGCGCTGGGATAGATGCCAGGTTCTGGGTTTTCTAGCAGCAAATTTGCCATAAAAAACGGCGCTACCGCAGGCGGCGCCGTTCGTAATGATAGTGCGGTACTCGCTTAAGCGCGTTTTGGAATGGCTTTCAGCAATGCGGTCAGTAATTGCCAGTATTGACCAACGCTTTCGATATGTACTTGTTCATCCGGAGAATGTGGGCCTGTCATGGTTGGGCCGATGGAAACCATATCCATTTCTGGGTAAGGTTTTTTGAACAAACCACATTCCAGACCGGCGTGGATTACCATGATATTTGGCGTTTTGTTAAACAGTTTCTCATAGGTTTCGCGAACTAAATGCATGACCGGAGAGTTTGCGTCAGGCTGCCAGCCAGGATAGCCGCCTTTAGGCGTAGTCTGCGCGCCAGCCAGTTGGCCAACGGCGGTTAGCATGCTAACAACATAGTCTTTGCCGCTGTCGATCAGGGAACGAATCAGGCACATAATTTCGGCCTTATCTTCTTCCATGGTCACGACGCCCACGTTCAGTGAGGTTTCAACCACGCCTTTCACTTCATCACTCATACGGATTACGCCGTTTGGCGTCGCATTCAGCAATGCCAGCAGACGGTGCTGGGTATCAGCGGTCAAAGCTTTCGCTGCGCTACTGACGGGTTCCAGCACCACGGTGAGATTTTTTTCTACCGCAGATAGCTCGTTTTTCAGGATGTCTAAATAGTCCTGAGTCAGGGTTTTCAAATGATCTACTTTATCGGCTGCAACCGCCAAAATAGCGAAACCTTCGCGCGGAATCGCGTTGCGTAGCGTACCACCGTTCAGATCCAGAACCCGTAGGCCGAGCTCCGCTTCATGTTCAAATAGGAAACGAGCCAGCAGCTTGTTGGCATTTCCCAAACCTAAATGAATATCTGCGCCGGAATGACCGCCTTTTAGACCTTTGACGATCAGTTTCAGCGTTTGATAGCCTGCGGGAACCGCCTCACGCTGTAACGGTAAAGTGGTGATGAAATCAATGCCGCCGGCGCAACCCATGTAGATTTCGCCTTCCTGCTCGGAATCGGTATTAATCAGAATGTCAGCGTTCAGCCAGTTTGGTTGCAGGCCAAAAGCACCGTCCATACCGGCTTCTTCGGTCATGGTCAGCAGAACTTCCAGTGGGCCGTGTTCTACGCTGTCGTCAGACAGTACCGCCAGCGCGGAAGCCATACCAATGCCATTATCTGCGCCCAGCGTGGTGCCGCGAGCTTTCACCCATTCGCCGTCGATATAAGGCTGAATCGGGTCTTTAGTGAAATCGTGAACAGTGTCATTGTTCTTTTGCGGAACCATATCCAAGTGGGCTTGCAGCGCCACAGGTTTACGGTTTTCCATGCCTTTGGTCGCCGGTTTGCGCAGCAGGATATTACCCACTTGATCGCGTTCGGCGTGTAAACCTTTTTCTTTTGCCCAGGCAACAATGTATTGCGCCAATTCTTCTTCGTGATAAGAAGGGTGAGGGATAGAACAAATTTTAGCGAAAATATCCCACAACGGCTGAGGCGAAAGTTTAGACAGTTCAGACACTGTAAGTCTCCTTTAACAGCATGCTTATACAGACACCAGATTAATGCGGAGGCGTCTGAGATACTGTAGGTTTTAGGGTTAAGGACTAACCGCCATTGCTATGGCGCGATTTATCGAGAATATCACTTTCATTTGCGTTGCGCGCGTTTGGCCGCACAAATACCGCATTCGATTCGCGGAATTACCGGGATAATTGCTGGTTTTTATCTTGTTGCCTCACTATAATCTCGCGCAACCTTTTTTCCCCTTCGATACATGACAAGCCACTTTAATACGGCTGGGACTACATTTTATGAGCGAAAAATACGTCGTAACTTGGGATATGTTGCAAATACAAGCCCGCAAGCTGGCACAGCGTTTACTTCCTGCGGAACAGTGGAAAGGCATCATCGCGGTTAGCCGCGGTGGACTGGTTCCCGGTGCAATTCTGGCGCGCGAATTGGGTATTCGTCATGTTGATACTGTGTGCATCTCCAGCTACGACCACAATAACCAGCGTGAGCTGACCGTGCTCAAACGTGCCGAAGGCGATGGCGAAGGCTTCATTGTGATTGACGATCTGGTCGATACCGGCGGTACTGCGAAAGCCATTCGCGAAATGTATCCGAAAGCGCACTTTGTGACTATTTTCGCTAAACCGGCAGGTCGTCCTTTGGTTGATGACTATGTGGTTGATATTCCTCAGGATACATGGATTGAGCAGCCGTGGGATATGGCTGTGACCTTCGTGGAACCGCTAGGCGGCAAATAATTTACGCAGCTTTAAACGTCCGACGCTGTCGGACGTTTCATTTCTTCCTCGGTATGAGTACACTAACCCCATATTCCCCAGCCTAAACCAAGGCGGGATCGCGGCTTATGGAGGCTATTGTAACCATGGCACAAGCCAACCTTTCTGAAATCCTGTTTAAACCCAAGTTCAAGCATCCTGAGACCTCGACTTTGGTCAGGCATGCTCATTGCAACCAAACCATGAATATTCACTCCGCATTGGACGGCGATACTACCTGTCATTGGTATCGTATGATCAATCGCTTGATGTGGACCTGGCGCGGAGTGGATCCTCTGGAAATCGAAGAGGTGCTGGCGCGGATTGCGATGTCTAATGCAGAACACAGTGATAATGAATTACTGGATACCGTGGTGGGTTACCGCAACGGCAACTGGATTTACGAGTGGTCTCACCAGGGCATGATGTGGCAGCAAAAAGCCATGGAAGAAACCGATCCTCTGGCCGCCGGGCAGTATTGGCTGAATGCAGCCAACATGTACAGCATCGCCGGTTATCCTCATTTGCGTGGTGATGAATTGGCCGAGCAGGCGGAAATTTTGTCTAATCGAGCCTATGAAGAAGCGGCAAAATATCTGCCTTTCACTTTAAAAGAGCTGAGTTTCCCCATTCAGGATGGCGGAACGCTGACCGGCTTTCTGCATATGCCGACAATTGGCAGTGCGCCTTTCCCAACGGTGCTGATGTGTGGTGGCCTGGATATGTTGCAGAGCGATTACCACCGTCTCTTCCGCGATTATCTTGCACCGGCGGGTATCGCGATGTTGACTATCGACATGCCTTCCGTCGGCTCATCTTCGCGCTGGAAATTAACGCAGGACACCAGCTATCTGCATCAGCAGGTGCTACAGGCTTTGCCGACGATTCCCTGGGTCGATCATCAGCGTGTTTCGCTATTTGGTTTCCGTTTCGGTGCCAACGTCGCAGTGCGTTTGGGCTATTTGGAGCCGCAGCGTTTACGCGGCGTGGCCTGCGTAGGCCCTATCGTCCATCACCTGCTTTGCGACAGTAACAGCCAGAGTCGGGTGCCGGATATGTATATGGATGTGCTGGCCAGCCGGTTAGGTATGGCGGATGCATCGGATGATACGTTAAAAACTGAGCTGAACCGTTTTTCTCTCAAAACCCAAGGGTTGTTGGGACGGCGTTGCCATACGCCAATGCTGGCCGGATATTGGGAAAACGATCCTTTTAGTCCGAAAGAAGATGCGAAACTGATCGTGTCCTCTTCCGTTGACGGCAAGCTGTTAAGCATCCCTTCAACGCCGCTGTATGACAGTTTTCATAGAGCTCTGTTGCAAACTTGCGATTGGCTAAAAGATAAAATGCGTTAATTAGTTGCTAAAATTTAACAGTTTGCTAAAAAGGTGTGCGTCTACTTAAGGAGATTGAAGCATGACGATATCCAGCGCTCACCCGAAAAGCAAACTGATGAAACGTTTTGCAGCTTTAGGGCCATATCTACGTGAAGGGCAGTGCCAGAACGACCGCTTTTTCTTTGATTGTCTAGCCGTGTGCGTCAATGTGAAACTTGCTCCCGAAAAACGTGAGTTCTGGGGGTGGTGGATAGAGCTGGAGTCGAAAGACAGCTGTTTTACTTATGTATACCAACTCGGCTTGTTTAATACCGAGGGAAGTTGGAAAGAACAAAAAATCAAAGATCCTGAGGTTCAGGAAAAATTGGAAACTACGCTCCGTGGTTTCCATAAACGCCTCCATGAAATGCTGAAGACGATGGATCTGACGCTAGAACCGGCAAAGGATTTCGGCGAACAGCCCATCAAACTCTCTGCATAAACCCCTTTCTGCTCAATAAAGCGGTGATTTCGCGTTATGCCTGTTGGCATAACGCCTGTCTCCTGCTACAAAGTCTGCTGTATCATTCCTTTTTATTGATCCCAATGGCAGAAAAATTATGAGTGGCAGCCAGACTTTGGTTGTGAAATTGGGCACCAGCGTGCTGACCGGCGGCTCTCGCCGTCTTAACCGTGCCCATATTGTTGAATTGGTGCGCCAGTGCGCCCAGCAACACGCAAAAGGTCATCGCATTGTTATCGTTACCTCCGGCGCGATTGCCGCCGGGCGTGAGCACCTGGGTTATCCTGAATTGCCAGCGACCATTGCATCGAAGCAATTGCTGGCTGCGGTCGGCCAGAGCCGTCTGATTCAGCTATGGGAGCAGTTGTTCTCTATTTATGGCATCCACGTCGGGCAGATGTTGCTTACTCGCGCCGATCTGGAAGACCGCGAACGGTTCTTAAACGCCCGCGATACCATGAATGCTTTGCTGGATAACCGCATTGTTCCGGTTATTAATGAAAACGACGCCGTCGCTACGGCTGAAATCAAAGTGGGCGATAACGACAATCTCTCGGCGCTGGCGGCTATTCTGGCCGGTGCGGATAAATTATTGCTGCTGACCGATCAGGCTGGGTTATATACCGCCGATCCGCGCAATAACCCTGCCGCAGAGTTGATTCGGGACGTTCATGGCATTGATGACGCGCTGCGTGAAATCGCCGGTGATAGCGTTTCAGGTTTGGGAACCGGCGGGATGGCGACCAAGCTACAGGCCGCAGACGTCGCGTGCCGAGCGGGTATCGACGTGATTATTGCCGCGGGTGCTCAACCTGATGTTATCCGAGATGTGATTGACGGCACGCCGGTGGGCACGCGTTTCCATGCATTAGAAACGCCGCTGGAAAACCGTAAACGCTGGATCTTTGGTGCGCCGCCAGCCGGTGAAATTACCGTGGACGATGGCGCGGTAGCCGCCATTATGGCGCGGGGCAGCTCGCTATTGCCGAAAGGTATCCGTAGCGTGAAAGGGGATTTCTCCCGCGGGGAAGTGATCCGTATTCGTAACCTGAGCGGCCGCGATCTGGCTCACGGTGTCTCACGTTATAACAGCGATGCATTGCGTATGTTGGCGGGACATCATTCTCAGCAAATCAGTGAAATACTCGGGTATGAATACGGCCCGGTCGCTGTTCACCGTGACGATATGATCATCAGTTTATGATTATCAGCTAAGGAGCTAGCATGCTGGAAGAGATGGGAAAAGCGGCTAAACAGGCCTCTTGGCAATTGGGCGTATTGAGTACTGCGCAAAAAAATAAAGCCCTGATGGCAATGGCGGCGTTGCTGGAGACGGAAAGCGACGAAATCCTTCAGGCAAATGAGCAAGATATGGCTGCAGCGCGCGCCAGCGGAATGAGCGAAGCTTTGCTCGATCGTTTGCTACTTACGCCTGCGCGTTTAGCTGCGATCGCTAACGATGTGCGCGATGTTTGCCGTCTAAGCGATCCGGTAGGGCAGATTATGGATGGCCGGTTGCTGGATAGCGGCCTGAAGCTAGAGCGTCGCCGGGTGCCATTAGGCGTAATTGGCGTGATTTATGAAGCTCGTCCCAACGTCACTATCGACGTTGCCAGCCTGTGTCTGAAAACCGGTAATGCGGTGATCCTGCGCGGCGGTAAGGAAACGCATCATACCAATCAGGCGATGGTTAAAGTGATTCAGCGAGCGCTGGAACAAAGCGGTTTACCGGCGGCGGCGGTACAGGCGATTGAAAGCCCGGATCGCGCACTGGTGAATGCTTTACTGCGTTTGGATCGCTACGTCGATATGTTGATTCCGCGAGGCGGCGCTGGCCTGCATAAATTGTGTCGTGAGCAATCTACTATTCCGGTGATCACCGGAGGTATTGGGGTCTGCCATACCTTTGTGGATGCCGACGTTGATTTTGCCAAAGCATTGACGGTGATTGAAAATGCGAAGGCGCAACGTCCTAGCGCCTGTAACTCACTGGAAACTCTGTTGGTTCATCGGGATATCGCCGCCGCCTTTTTAGCCGCGTTAAGCAGCAAAATGGAAAGTGCGGGTGTCACTTTGCATGCCAGCGAGCAAGCGATGCCGTATTTGCTGGCCGGGCCTGCGAAGGTCGTTCCGGTAGAAGAGGCGAATTATGACGATGAGTGGCTCGCTCTGGATCTGAATGTACACGTGGTGGCGGATATTGACGCCGCGATTGAGCATATTCGCCAGCACGGAACCCGCCATTCAGACGCTATTCTTACCCGTTTGCTCAGCAGTGCAGAGCATTTTGTCCGGGAAGTGGATTCCTCAGCCGTTTACGTTAATGCCAGCACTCGTTTCACCGACGGCGGGCAGTTTGGTCTGGGGGCTGAGGTTGCCGTCAGTACGCAGAAACTGCATGCCCGAGGGCCTATGGGGTTAGAAGCTCTGACCACCTATAAGTGGATAGGTTACGGCGATGATTTAATTCGTAGCTAGCGGATTGAAATAGTATCAAGCGGGCACTTATTCAGGTGCCCGTTTTCATTTGCAGCCAATTGCAGAAATTTGTGCCATATCGGATAAGAGTCAATAAATGTTTCCTAACTTCTGCCGATAATTTGATTGACGGTTATACTCTTTGCGGTGTTCTCTAGGGTAATTCAATCAAAAATTCTTGGTGGGGATCGGCAGGTGAGTGAGATATCGAAAGAACAGTATGTTAAAAAGAATCGATTAGCTATTTGCGCAATTTTGCGGGATCTGAAAAAAAATAATACCGCTATAATGGTGACGCACTCCCGTGGGCAATTTATCAGCCGCATTTTGGAAGTTCATCCAGATGCTAATCAATTCATTTTTGATTTTGGCAGCGTTGAACGTGAAAATCTGTTAGCACAGGATTCCGAACAGCTAACTTTTATTGCCGAACCTGCTGGTGCCAAAATTGAATTCTCCTGCACCACACAAACAGAGATCACCTATTTCGGTCTACCCGCGTTTAGCAGCCCAATTCCCGATTCTTTGTACTTTATTCAACGGCGCGAATATTTTCGAATCAACATCCCACAATGGCCACCTTTTTATTGTACTGGCAAGTTTCCTAATGGCACCGCTTTTAAGCACACACTCACGGATATCTCTTTGGGCGGTGTAGGCATGTTTTCCAATAAAGACAGTGAGTTGCCGTTGGAAGGGTGTGAGATTCTTCGCGGCTCTTTATTGGATCTCGGTGAGTTTGGCTCTTTTGATCTGGACCTGCAATTCATACGTGCAGTAGATAAAAAAGTGATTAGTAACAAAGGCGAAACCGTCACAATGACGCGCCTGAGTTTTAAATTTCCCAAACTGTCTCCAATGCAGGAAAAGGGGTTGCAGCGAGCTATCTTTGAGCTGGAAAAGCAGCAAAGCTTCAAGTCCAGAAAATTTCAGGATGGAATCTAGCGGCGATAACTGAAGGCGCATTCTCGTAAACTCTTTTGATTGAAAAAGGTCAATCAGATTCTTCCTGAGCGATGAAAATTAAAACAGAAAATTATGTTGTATTATCATACGTCTGGCCCAATATTATAAGTTCACTCACAGAGGGAATAAATGATGGGAATTAGCGAGGAAGAGCATATCCGCCGTCTGACTAATGAAAAAAACTCTGTTGGTCATACGGCGAAGTGGATTGCAATTATTTCTGCCGTTTATTTTATTATCATGCTGTTTTATCAGCAAGAAATGGGCGTTTTGACGCTGGCTGGCGGTATTTTTGTGGTGTCATTTACCATCTGGTTTAAGAAGCGCCAAAAAGTAAAATCTTATCGAAATCAATTACAGCATTTGGATGGTGAATAACGACCATCATATTTCATGCAGTTAATCCTGCCTGCATGAAATCAGTCCTGGCTTAACCACTCCCAGCGTTCAGACTGTATCGAGTCAGTATGATAGGTATTGCTAAAAATAGCTTCAAAGCTACTGGCGTCTTTGCCTCGCAGTGAAGAGCAATTATTTTATGATGAGCCGTTGCCAGGGTGAACAACAAGCTATGGTTTGTTTAGTGTTTTAACCATATTGAATCCGGTAACGGTGAATTCTAATTGTTCATACAGTTTTTTGGCTCGTGGGTTATCTGCCGCTACCCGTAGCTTAATTTCAAAAATTCCCTGAGTGACGAGTTCTGCTTCTAAAGCTTGCAGGCTGGCTTTTCCAAATCCTTGCCGCTGAAATTCAGGCAATATGCAAAAATCCTTAATATAAACCGAAGCGCCGCCGTCATTTAATCCGTACCAAAGATAACCCACTAGCCTATAGTTATTTTCAATCCGGTAAATTTTATTTCCTATCGTATTAATACCGTCTGGTAGCGATTGAACGAAGGATAAGTGAGCTTGATGTCGTGCTTTATCCTGACTGTAGCCGCAATTAGCGCTCAGATCTTCAGCGTACTCCCCAATAAAGAAATGTCGGTAGGCATCCAGTTCTTCTGAAGCCAACTCTCTTAATATTACCATTTTTCCCTCTATTCATGACGTTCGGTAATGGCAGCAAAATCGCCAATTGCATTTCTGTGCATGTATACAATCATTCGCTGACGCTGTTTACCCTTTGATTTAAGCCAACCCCAAAGGTTGTTTTATTAGAGGGCAAAGTTGGCTATATAGCTACCGTTATTAGCCATTCCTTTGGCGAAATAACTTAACTCAATTCCTCCTTAGTTTCCCCACAATGATTGAGTTTATTTACTCAGCATTACGTCCGCTTTCGTTATTCTTCGCATAATTAATCTCACTGAACACTGAGAATAATCAGAAAGTTGGAGCTAAAATGAAACTATTAACCTTTATTACCGCAGCGTTTATCGCCAGCGCTTCTTTTTCAAGCCTGGCAGCCCAAGAAGTTAATCGCGAACAGGCGAGCCAATTGCAGGCAATGGGCGTAGTTTCCGTATCCGGCATCAGCGGCTCACCAAGCGATGTTGAGGCCGCATTGAATGCCAAGGCCGTTGCTGACGGCGCCAGCCACTATCGTGTCATTGGCATCAGTTCCCCAGGTGATTCAAGTTACTATACGGCCAGTGCTGAAATTTATCGCTAATCAATAAATTCCTAGCGCTTAAAATATCCCTCAAATTTCGCTGAGGGCGTAAGGGTTCTGATTGAAAGTTATAGCTCTAGCAGGCTGTAGCTTCCAATTGGGGCTCTTTTTATTTGCCAATTTTTATTATCTAAGATTAGCCGAATAATATTTTAACCAGGAGGGAAGCGCTTTGTATGACGGTAATAGGCTATTTTTTTTACGAAAAAAATACCTGACTCTTAGAACAATCTTAAAGAGATATTCAGGTTTTTAAGGTGTTATGGTGGTCTATCCGGACTTAATGGGACAGGCTATGTTAAACACCGTGCGACGTAATTTTAAAAGTCAGTTCTCATATATTCAGCGGTTTATTGCCTCTCCGCGTACTGTTGGCACTTTGGCGCCTTCATCTCCTTGGCTGTGCCAAACCATGCTAAATCAGGTTGAGTGGATACCGGCGATGACAATCGCGGAATTAGGGGCTGCGGATGGTGTTTTGACCCGGCGGATTTTATCGCGAATGGAAAAGGATGCCAGGCTACAGGCCTATGAAATTCAATCTCACTTTATTGATGAATTAAATAAAATTGACGATCCGCGTTTACAGGTTGCGGCGCGTTCGGCAGAGCTGTTGGATTTACATTACGACGCCATTTTCTGTTGCCTGCCTTTACTGTCTATTCCAACCAAAATCAGCATGAAAATATTGCAGCAAACTCAACAAAGGTTACGGCAACGCAATGGCTCATTGATACTGTTTCAATATAGTCATTTGTCCGAGCCTTTGTTATCTCGCTATTTTACCTGGAAGAAAATGCGCGTAGTCCGAAATTTCCCTCCCGCCTTGGTTTATATCTGCCAGCCGCGCGAACCTTGTTAATCAAAGGTGGTGCAGTATGGAATACAGATAAATGGTCAAACAGAAATATAAAATAGTTTAGAGGAATGCTTCACCGTGCATTCCTCTTTTTGCGTTTTATTAATTTCAAATAATTTGAAAATGCAAGTGAGAACTATTATCATGCGCGATTGTTTGTTTTTAGTGAAACATCATGGGAATAATTTCAAGAATATTAATAACCTGCCTGTTATTAATGTCATTTAACGCTCAGGCAAAAAAACTCAAGGATATTATGGGGCGTCAGGTTGTAGTACCTGAGAATCCCCAGCGCATCATCTTAGGCGAGAGCCGAATGCTCTATACCTTAGCGTTACTTGAAGAGGGCAATCCGGCTCAGCGAATTATCGGCTGGCCGGGGGATTTAGCCTATTACGATGCTCAAAGTTGGCAGCAGTACGTTGAGAAATTCCCTGATATTGAAAAAGTCCCAATTATCGCGCAGGGGAATATCCGTCAGATAAATGTCGAGAAAATCATAGAGCTTCATCCCGACGTGGTGGTGTTGCCGCGCTATGCCAAAAATGATGCCGATGAAGAAGTCATGCTTAGCGGATTATCGAAAGCCGGTATTCCGGTGGTGTACGTCGATTTACGCGTCGATATGCTGAATAACACGGTTCCCAGCATCCGATTATTGGGGGAGTTACTGAACCGTCAGGCTAGAGCCGAGCAGTTCATCACTTTTTATCAGCAACATATGCAGGTTATCCAACAACGGCTGGCACAACATCAGGGTCCGAAGCCCACGGTGATGCTTCAGTTGCATCTGGGGCGTAGAGAAAGCTGCTGTACCACCGCTTCCCGCGGTAGCTTGGGCGATTTAATTGATTTCGCTGGTGGGGACAATATTGCTCGCTCGCGAATTAAAACTGTCTATGGCGAGCTGAATCCTGAAACCATTCTGATGGCCAACCCAGACGTTTATATTGCAACCGGTATGGCTGGCCCAACGGGTAAGCGTCTTTCCAGCCTGCAATTAGGGCCGATGGTGAGCGCCAGTCAGGCTCAACACAGTTTTCAGCAATTAATGGCCGGGCAGCCCATCATTTCTCACTTGAATGCCGTTCAGCAGCACCGTGCCTACAGCATGTGGCACAACTTTTATCTCAGCCCTTACCACGTTGTGGCGGTGGAGATGTTTGCCAAAGCGTTTTACCCCGATCTTTTTGCCGATATCGACCCACAAAAAACATTCCAACAATTATATGAACAATTTTTGCCGTTAACTTTTTCAGGGACTTATTGGAGTAACCTCAACAATGAAAATCAGTGATATTCGTCGCTTGCCTTGGCTCGGTCTGCCTTTGCTGGTGGCGATGCCAGCCGCTCAAGCTGAAACTGCGCCGCACAGTGAAAAAACCAAAATGGTGGTGATTGGCCAGCTTAGCGAAGAAGATTCCGACAGCTATCAGCCCACCACATCAACGACCGGAACGCGAACCTCAACCAACTTGTTGAATGTTCCGCAGGCTGTCAATGTGGTCGCTCCGCAGGTATTGCGCGATCAGGCGGTGAGAAATATTGATGAAGCGTTATATAACGTCAGTGGTATCACTCAGTCCAATACGTTGGGCGGTACGCAGGATGCGCTGATGAAACGCGGCTTTGGCGATAACCGCGACGGATCGATTTTACGGGATGGCGTACGGTCGGCGCAGGCTCGTAATTTCACTCCGACTACCGAGCGGGTAGAAGTGTTGAAAGGGCCCGCCTCAATGTTGTATGGCATGGGAGAGCCGGGTGGCGTCATCAACGTTATCACCAAGAAACCGCAGCTGGCGCAGCGTACTCATGTAGAAGGTTGGGGCAGCAGTTTTAACGGTGGTGGCGGTCAGTTAGATGTGACCGGCCCGCTGGGGCAATCCGGTTTTGCTTACCGTATGATTGTCGATCACGATGAAACCGATTATTGGCGTAACTTTGGCCGTAATCGTCAAACGGTTATCGCCCCGTCACTGATGTGGTATGGCGAAACGACAACCGTGCGTTTGGCCTACGAACATATGGAATACCTCACGCCTTTCGATCGCGGCACAATTATTGACTCACGCACAGGCAAACCGGTCGATACGACACGTAAACGCCGTTTCGACGAGCCTTTTAACGCTACGCGCGGCGATCAGGACAATATTACGCTACAGATAGATCAGGTGTTGAATGATAGCTGGAAAGGCTCCCTGACCTATGCTTATAACCGCAATCGCTATAGCGATAATCAGGCTCGGGCACTGTCTCTGAATGAAAATACCGGCGTACTAACCCGTCAGGCTGACGCCACCGCCAGCGCAGTAAGCCGTGCACAAGCGGTGCAGGCAACTTTGAACGGAGATTTGATTTGGGGAAGCGTGAGTCATCAAGTATTGGTCGGGTTTGATTATGAAGATAACCGTACCTATCGCGGCGATATGATTCGCGGTAAGAAAAACTCCGATTTTAATATTTACGATCCGATTTACGGCTTGATGCAGCCTTCTACGCAGGTGAGTGCTAAAGACAGCGATCAGCGTGAAAATCTTAAAAGTTATGGCTGGTTTGCGCAGGATTCTATTGAATTGGGTGATAAATGGATTTTGTTAGCCGGGCTGCGTTATGACAGCTTTGACGTTTTTGCTGGCAAAGGGCGTCCGTTTATCATCAATACACAGAGTTCGGATAGCAAATTGATTCCACGCACTGGCGTGGTGTACAAGCTGACGCCAGAAGTGTCTTTGTACGGTAGTTACAGCGAATCCTTCAAACCCAACTCATCCATTGCGACCCAGATCGGTGAATTGCCGCCGGAGCAAGGACAATCCTGGGAAGTGGGTAGCAAGGTCGAAATGGCCAACGGAGTGACCGGAACTCTGGCACTGTTTGATATTGCCAAACGTAATGTCATGGTGAATGAGCTTATCGGCACTGAAACTGTGACCCGAACCGCAGGTCGCGTTCGCTCGCAGGGCGTAGAGCTGGACGTGGCGGGGCAATTGACCGATAGCGTCAGCGCCGTTGCTACCTACGCCTACACCGATGCGCGGGTGACGGAAGATCCGAAAAATAAAGGCAATCAGATGGCGAACGTGGCACGCAACAGCGCTTCCTTGTTCCTGACCAAAGAAATGGGTTCGACCGGACTGTATGGTGGGGACGACTTACGGGTTGGCGCAGGTGTGCGTTATGTCGGAAAGCGGGCGGGAGATGCAGCAAACAGCTTTACTCTGGACGACTATACCGTAGCCGATGCCTTTATCGCTTACACCTTGCCAATTCAGGATTACCGAGTGAAATGGCAACTTAATGTGAAAAATCTGTTCGATACAACCTACTATCCTTCCAGCGGTAACCGTTATCGCGTGGCGATAGGCGAGCCTCGGCAGTTTGTGTTGAGAGCCAGCGTAGATTTTTGATACAAAATGCCCCTCAGGTTATTGAGGGGTAATTGGAAATAGGGTGTATCGTATAATTTACGGTTTCGTAAAGTTTGCACTACTCCTAATTACAGGTATGATTCGCTTTGGCTGTCGATAAGCCAGCAAATGTTTACTTTCTGTGGAACCGGTCCATGGTGGTGACCGGTTTTTTAATGCATAAACCTTATCCAGAGAATTTGATGCAAAAGGACGATCAGGCAATGACTCGAACTATCTTTATGGTAGGTGCACGCGGTGCGGGTAAAACAACGATAGGGAAAGCGTTGGCGCAGGCGTTGGGATATCAATTTATCGACACAGATTTATTTATGCAGCAAAGCAGCCAGCTCACGGTGGCAGAAGTGGTAGCCAAAGAGGGTTGGAAAGGGTTCAGGCTGCGGGAAAGTTTGGTATTACAGGAAGTTACCGTACCTAAAACCGTGGTGGCTACCGGAGGCGGCGCGGTACTCGCGGCAGAGAATCGGGCATTTATGCGTCGTCAGGGGATAGTGATTTACCTGCGTGCGCCGGCGGATATTCTGGCCGAAAGATTAGCCGAGGAGCCTGAAGACGCGCAGCGGCCGAGTTTGACTGGTAAACCTATTGCTGAAGAAATACAGGATGTGCTGGCTGTTCGGGAGGCGATGTATCAAGAGGTTGCCCATTATGTTCTTAATGCCAGTCAGGCCCCACAGTCAGTGGTACAACAAATTCTGGAATTATTGGCTGATGCCACGGTGAAATAATTTACTACAGGTGAAAATCTGAGTTAAAACGGCGATTTATCGCCGTTTTTCATTTCTATCAACGGTGTTTCCTCACTAGAGTCGTCAGTCAGGGGAGTGGCATGTTTTTGTCGTGACTTTTCTCGTCATTATTGTCTGAATTGTATAGCAAGAGTACAATTATATCCCACGTAATAATTTCAGTGTAAATCCTCTGTTTACCTGCATCGGATGCCAATTAAGGCGAGGCTGATGAGACATATCAAGCTTTATCTCCGTCAACACCGTAACTTCATGCCGGCTTTCTGGTCGATCTCCATCATTGTATTTGAAGCTTCACTGGCCGTTTATATCTTACGTAATCTCTAACTTATCCGCCTGACTTTCGGTTGTACTGAAAATGTGAACAGGGTTTCAGTCAATATTTTCAGCAAAGCCCATATTTTCAGCAAAGACTCTGTAAGAGAGGCGTTATTTAGTTTCTACAGGTAATTAAATATCAGAGCATTATTTTCATAATTTTGAGTAATTACATCTTTGTAGTTATCAGAGCTTTATCCTGCCACTAATTAATTAATGAGAATTAAACTTGTATTTTTTCGTTTTACTTCGATAAAAATTTCAATTTTTCATTATAAAGTATGTGTGTTAGCTAATTATTGTATTTTAAATTAAATAAAAAACTTGACGATATGACAGAAGGATTCTAGTTTTATTTCATTCAATCGGGAACTTAGTTTCATATATTGGAACTCATTTAAAATGAGCACATTAGAAAATGCTTCGGCAGTACTAAAGTTATTTTCCAAACAAAACGTCATGCATGCTCATCCGGGTATTTCCTTTAGCGATGTTATTAACCAATTAGGATTGGCAAAAAGTACGACGTCACGTTTATTAATGACGATGGAATCGGAAGGTTTATTAGAGCGAGATCCGGATACGCGGTTGTATCATATTGGTCGTTTATTATTATCAATATCCAGCCAATATCTCTCTACGCCTTTAGTCGATATGGCGGCTTCAATGATGATTAAATTGAGTCAAATAACGCGCTGCACCGGTTATATTTCTGCGTTGGATGGGCAGGAAATTATGGTTTTGCGAATGTTTCAGGGGCAACAATTTTTACCGGTGGTTACGCCGGTTGGTACCCGTTCTCCTGCCGCGGAAACCTCAGTGGGTCGGGCTATTTTGGCTCGCCAGAGTGACGATGAGGTTCGTGAACATTTTGGCTCTTATAAACCACGCTCTGCCAATGCTCCGCAGAATCTGGCAGCATTATTAGATAAGTTGGCAACGGCGCGCCAGGTCGGCTGGACTTTTGCTCGTAATGAGACTTTACAAGGCGTTAGCTCAATAGCGACTAATATCAGCAATAAGCATCGCAGTGAAACGATTGGGCTATGTTTGTCTTTTCCGAGTTCGGATGAACCCCCGTTTTACCCCAGTGAATATGTTGAAGCATTAATTTCTACAACCAGATTATTAGCTGAGAAATTAAATGATGATTACTGGTTGAAAAATAATAATTTATAGCTAGCTAAGATTTGCAAATTTTAACTTTATTTAAAAAATATTTTTTATTTGCTTTATTTCTCCATGGGAAGACCTGTGAGCCAAATAAACTCCATTGATAGGAGTTTGGCCATTAATAATAACCTAATTAGCGCCTCACCAGGGAACTAATATTATCGTGTTATTTGATAGCTAGCGCTAACACCAGCGGAACTCAGGGAGATAAAAATGGAGCAAACATCAGGGAATCAACTAAGGGATATCGGCACGCTGGTAGTGATGATATTTCTTTCTAGTATTGGCGCAATTATTGGCGTCCAATTGATTACAACTTTAGGGGTGACACCCAATACTTCAATCATTGGTGCATTATTTGCCATGTTATTGGCTCGTATCCCTCTAAAGTTTTTTCAACGCTATCGATCCATTCATACACAAAACCTGGCACAAACTGTTATTTCGTCGGCAACCTTTGGTGCTGCAAATAGTCTGTTGATGCCTATTGCTGTTCCTTATGTTATGGGGCAGCCAGAGCTAATTTTACCGATGTTTTGTGGCGTCGCCGCCGCGATGTTACTGGATGCCTATTTACTCTATCGATTATTCGATACCAAAATTTTTCCAGCAGAGAATGCCTGGCCGCCGGGCGTTGCAGCAGCAGAAGCGATTAAAGCCGGTGACAAAGGGGGCCGTCATGCCTGGCTGTTGGTCGTCGGCGTGGGAATTGGCGTCGTCGGGGCCATATTCAAAATTCCGATGGCCGCTTTTGGCACCGCCTTTATCGGTAATATTTGGGCATTAAGCATGTTTGGCGTGGGATTATTGATTCGTGCCTATATTGAACCGCTTATCGGATTTGATATTAATGCCAATTATATTCCCCACGGAGTGATGGTCGGAGCAGGATTTGTGGCTCTGATTCAGGTCATCCAGGTGATTCGTAGCAAGAAAGTATCGGATAAAAAGAACTATACCCAACCGGCAACGGAGGTTCGTAAAGCGCTCGGTATAGGTGCCGTGGGTTATGTCGTGATTGCGGCCTTGCTGGCGCTGGCTGGTGGGCTTTACAGCGATATGTCTACCGGCATGTTGATCGGTTTTATTTTTTATGCCGCTTTTGCCGCTTTTATTCACGAACTGATCGTTGGCATTGCAGCTATGCACTCCGGTTGGTTCCCAGCTTTTGCCGTTGCTTTGATCACACTGATCGTCGGTATTTTGATCGGCTTTCCGCCGTTGGCATTATGCATCTTAACCGGTTTTACAGCTGCAACTGGGCCTGCTTTTGCTGATATGGGCTTTGATCTGAAAGCCGGATTTATTCTGCGAGGATACGGTAAAGATCTGAAGCAGGAGCTGATAGGGCGGAAAATCCAGTTATTTGCGGCGCTGATTGCTTTTGTTATCGCCATTCCGGTGGTGTGGTTCACTCATATGGGGTATTTCGCACAGGATTTAGTGCCGCCGATGGCGCGCGTTTATGCCAAAACCATTGAGGCCGGTGCGCAGCCAGGCATTGCGTTTAGCCTGATGATTTGGGCTATTCCAGGCGCAATTATTCAGTTGATTGGCGGCCCAAAACGTCAACTTGGGATACTGCTGGCGACGGGATTACTGATCAATAACGCGCTAGCCGGTTGGGCTGTGGTGCTAGGAATTGCTTTGCGCATTTTGATTACTAAATGTTGGGGTGAAAAGGGGCGTACACCAATGCAAATTATGGCGGCAGGTTTTATTGCCGGCGACGCATTGTACAACTTCTTTAGCTCCATTTTATCCAGTAAGGGCAAATAGCTATGCCGCTGCCTGCTGAGACCTAATGATGAAGGATAGTCCTGATGAGCTTGCAACAAACATTACGCGTTTTTGAAATGATTGATAGTGCCCATGTTTCTGGTCAGGATATCGTGGAACTGTTTGTTGATTATTCAGGAGTTAAGGCCAGCACGGTCCGCGCCACTGGGCCAAAAGGCAGCACGGATTTTGTACGAATAGAGATTGCGGGAAGTGCGGGTAAAACACTGGGTGGCACGGCGCCAACGCTGGGCATTATCGGCCGTTTGGGCGGTATTGGTGCGCGGCCTGAACGCATTGGTGTGGTTTCTGATGCTGACGGTGCCATTGCAGCCATTGCCAGCGCGCTTAAACTGGCGGAAATGCGTAGTAAAGGCGATATTTTGGCCGGTGATGTGGTGATAACCACTCACATTTGCCCCAATGCGCCAACTCGGCCACACGATCCCGTCGATTTTATGGATTCCCCTATTGATGACATCACCATGAATGATAACGAGGTGATGCTGGAAGCCGATGCGATTTTATCGATTGATACCACTAAAGGTAATCGCATCATCAATTATAAAGGCTATGCGTTATCCCCTACAGTTAAGCAAGGTTATATCCTGCGCGTTGCCGAAGATTTGCTACGTATTATGGAGATGACCAGCGGAAGCCATGCCGTTACATTCCCTATTACTATTCCAGATATCACTCCTTATGGTAACGGTGTGCATCACCTAAACAGTATTATGCAGCCCTCAACGGCCACTTCAGCGCCGGTGGTTGGCGTCGCCATTTGTACTCAGTCGGTAGTACCCGGCTGTGGAACCGGTGCCAGCCATGAGACAGATATCGCGCTCGCGGTAAAATTTGCCGTAGAAGTAGCGAAAGAGTTTGGCCGTGGAACCTGTCAGTTTTATGACGAATCCGAATATGCACGGCTTATTGCACTTTATGGCTCTTTGATACATCTACAACAACGCCATCCCGAACATGGCGAAGCCGCGCTATGAATGCGTCATTGGCAACATTAACCCTAGGTCAGGCACCGCGCAGCGATATTATGCCGCTGTTATCCCAATACCTACCGTCGGATGAGGTTATGCATATTGGCCTGCTGGATGGGCTGGATTGGAAACAGGTAGAGGAACAATATCAGCCAATTGAGCGCGGCGACCATGTGCTGGTTTCGCGTTTGAGCGATGGCACTCAGGTTTCTTTGGCTGCAAGCAAAGTGGAACGCGGTTTACAGCAGAAAATTGAGCAACTTGAAGCGCAGGGATGTCGCATTATTTTACTGCTATGCACCGGGCAGTTTCATCATTTGAAAACCCGAGAGGCACTGCTGCTGGAGCCGGATCGCATCATTCCGCCTTTGATCGCGGCGATTGTCAGCGATCATCAGGTCGGGATCGTAGTGCCACTCTCAGAGCAAATCGAACAGCAGGCCGCCAAGTGGGAAATGCTGGCGTCACCTCCCTGTTTTGCCATCGCCAGCCCTTATTTGGCCGATGAGCAGGCACTTGAGCAAGCTGCGCAAACGCTGCTGCAACAGGGGGCACAGGTTGTTGTGTTGGATTGCATTGGCTATCACCAAAAACATCGCGATTTTTTACAGCGTCGGCTCGAAATACCGGTTTTGTTATCGAACGTGCTGGTGGCGAAGCTGGCTGCTGAACTGATTATGTAACGCTGTGATTAGATAATTCTTCTGTTGTTATCATCACCGGGGTCGATTGCCCCGGTTTTTTTGCCTCTATTGTACGCTTTATCAGCAACCACCCCAGTGAATCGGCTTGCGATCGCATTTTGTCGTAATAATCAGTGACAGAATCAATGCTGTGACCCTAATATGAAATCTCATCAATGATTAGGATGCGGGTGCCAAACTATGCTGAAATTTAATGAATATTTTACCGGGAAAGTGAAGTCCATCGGTTATGACAGTAGCAGCATTGGGCGCGCGAGCGTTGGGGTAATGGAAGAAGGGGAATACACTTTTAGTACCGCCCAACCCGAGGAAATGACGGTAATTACTGGGGCATTGAAAGTCTTGATCCCAGGCTCTCCTGACTGGCAGGTGTTTATGCCGGGAGAAACTTTTTACATTCCTGGACAGAGTGAATTTAACCTGCAAGTTGCAGAAGCCTCTGCTTATCTGTGTAAATACCTAAGCTAATCAAAATATTGCCCTCTCCATGCCAGAGGGGGCAACGTCTTCAAATGCGCGGCAAACTTAGCGTTGCGCTTCGCCACCCAGAGCTTCAATCAGGTTTTTGATCAATGCTGCCAGTTCGCTGGTCATCAGAATAAAATCGGCGTCGAAACGCTGGGCGAAATCATCCCGATCGATATCATCATTTTGTTCGCGCAGTGTATCTGAGAATTTCAGGCGCTTGAGCGAACCGTCGTCAGACAGCACCAATTGCACGCGTTCTTGCCAGTCAAGTGCCAATTTGGTGACTAATTTACCCGCTTCGATATGTACCGCAATTTCATCGCTGACTAAAGCCTGCTTCTTGCAGCGGATAATGCCGCCTTCTTCCAGAATAGCCTTCAGCTCTGCTTCGTCCATCAACGCGAAACCGGCAGGTAATTCACCGGAGCGAACCCATTCGGTCAATGTTAGTTCGATAGGGTTTTCTAAAGTTAAAGGTACGACAGGCAGCGAACCCAGGCTTTTACGCAGCAACGCCAGCGTGTCTTCGGCGCGTTTGGCACTGGCCGCATCGACCATAATCAAATCGTTAACCGTATCAATCCATAGGAATGTTTGGTTAAAACGGCTGAAAGCGCGCGGTAACAGGCTATGCAGAACTTCGTCTTTTAACGAGTCTTTTTCCGTTTTCTTTAGTTTGCGGTGCTGTTCACCTTCCAAACGCTCGATTTTGGCCTGTAGCTCTTGCTTAATCACCGGTGAAGGCAGGATTTTTTCTTCTTTACGCGCACAAATAATGATTTGCCCATTAACTGTATGGGTTAAAGCATCGCTGTGAGAGCCCATCGGAGGCACCCAACCGGTCTTGGCCATATCCTGGCTACCGCAAGGGGTGAAAGAAAGGGCGCTTAACTGTTTTTCCATTTCGTCCGCAGACAGTGAAACTTCCCGGCTCAAACGGTAAACCATTAAATTTTTAAACCACAGCATAGTGTTATCCCAAGCTCGGGCGCGCTTAAAGCACGCGTGTTAATCAAACGCAGGGCGGCATGATAACGAATTGAAGCCGCAGTCCCTAGCAAAATAGCGTGATGAATTGGGGGCTGAATCGAAATATTGCGTGAAAAAGTACTACAACGCATGGCTCGCTGAGGGTGATGAATTATTTAAATTGTCGGTAGCGTCAAATAGATAAATGCAAAGATTGTGAGATACCTAATGATTGTCCAAACTAGTATGCAATAGCTAATAATCGGCACGTCTGAATTTGCGGAATGATGCGTGACTCCGTTAAAAAATTTCGCTGAAAATAAAGTCATCAGCTCAATGAGGTGAGGCGCAATGCGCATTGGTATAGATTTGGGTGGTACTAAGATAGAAGTCATTGCACTGGCGAATGATGGGCGAGAGCTTTTTCGTAAGCGGATTGAAACGCCTCGTCATGACTATCATCAAACGTTATCGGCTATTGCCGGTTTGGTTACGGATGCGGAGGTAGCTACTGGCGAAAAAGGAAGCGTTGGCGTAGGTATTCCGGGCACTTTGTCCCCCTTTAGTGGGAAAGTAAAAAATGCCAATTCGGTATGGTTGAATGGGCAGACGTTGGATCGCGATTTATCTGACTTGCTTGCCCGTCCGGTCAGACTGGCTAATGATGCTAACTGTCTGGCTGTTTCCGAAGCGACAGACGGTGCCGGAGCAGGGAAACATTTGGTCTTTGCGGCAATTATTGGTACTGGCTGTGGGTCGGGTATCGCTATTGGCGGGCGTGTTCATTCTGGTGGAAACGGTATCGCCGGTGAATGGGGGCATAATCCGTTGCCGTGGCAGGATGAGGATGAACAACGTTATCAATTAGAGGTTCCCTGCTATTGCGGTAAGAAGGGCTGTATCGAAACCTTTGTGTCAGGTACGGGCTTTGCTATGGATTATTTTCGTTTAAGCGGCAATCTCTTGAAAGGACATGAAATCATTACTCTGGTGGAACAAGGCGATGTTATTGCCGAGCAGGCGATGCAACGCTATGAGCAACGATTCGCGAAATCACTGGCTCACGTGATTAACCTGTTCGATCCGGATGTGATTGTATTGGGCGGCGGTATGAGTAATGTCGATCGTTTGTATCGTACATTGCCTGATTTGATACGTCCGTGGGTATTCGGCGGGGAGTGTGAAACGCCGATTCACAAGGCGATACACGGTGACTCCAGCGGCGTGCGTGGTGCTGCATGGCTGTGGCCACAGCAATAGTGTGATTGCCTGACTGTCGCTCCTTCGGGCGGCTACAGGCATATCAGGAATCTTATCAGGGCAGTTTGGCGGCTAATAGCCTCGTCCGTTGCCTTTGTCCATCAATGGCTATATTTATGCGCAATACCCAATACCCAATACCCAATACCCAATACCCAATACCCAATACCCAATACCCAATACCCAATACCCAATACCCAATACCCAATACCCAATACCCAATACCCAATACCCAATACATGCTAGATCTCTATGTGACGCTTAATTTCATTATGTATTAGAGAATATGAATAGCCGCTTTTCTCAACCTGTAATAAGCGGCTATTGGTTGGCGAAAGCGGCATTAGATTAATAGCAAAGGGTGCTAATTTACCTAATGCCACAAACTCTAGATTCAACGTTCACTAGGCATTCACGAGTTGATATGAAGTAATCTTACGGTCTGAGCTTGGATTTTGGCTGCTTCTTGCTTCATCTTTCCATAACTCTGCGCTTAATTAACTGCAAAAGCATTATCAAGCCTGCTAATGCCTAATCCATTAATTTTCTTAACTTTGATTTGCACCGGTATGCGTTCTTTCATTGCCTCGACGTGGCTGATCACACCGATGGTTTTGCCCGTCGCATTCAGGCTGTCGAGAGCATCCAGCGCGGTATCCAGCGTTTCGGCATCCAAAGTACCGAAGCCTTCATCAAGGAACAACGAGTCGATACTGGTTTTATGGCTGACCAGATCGGAAAGTGCTAATGCCAGAGACAGGCTGACCAGGAAGCTTTCACCTCCTGAAAGCGTGCGGGTATCCCGAATGGCATCGGCCTGCCAGGTGTCTACGACCAGTAACTCCAGTGCATCATTGGTTTTCCGTTGGAGTAAATAGCGGCCATGCAGTCGGTTAAGCTGGTTATTAGCCAGATAAACCAGATGATCGAGAGTCAAGCCCTGAGCAAACTTACGGAATTTATCCCCTTCCTTTGAACCAATAAGTTGATTGAGGTAGCTCCAGTCATCGTATTGCTGCTGGTTATGTTCTATCTGCTCGAACAGGGCTGATTGGCTGGCACGTCGATGTGTATCGCTCTCTAACTGATTACGCAGTTCCCCCTGACGCAGGGTGTTAGCTTTTAGCTGCAGAGCCATCTGCTCTGCAATTCCTTGCCGTTCGGATAAATCGCTGTGTGGGGAGATACCTGACGGACAATGTTTCAGGTGTTGGTTGAGGCTGTCATTCGCTTGCTGCAAGCGGATTACTGCTTCTTGCAAGCGTTCATTCAACTGCTGTTGCAGTTGAAGTAAAGAGTGGCGTTGGCCTTCATCTAATAAAGCTGCTGCAAAAGCGACTTCAGTATCAAACTCGCTGGCGGCAAGAGCCTGTTGGAATTCGGCCTGAGTTTGGGTGGCCTTCTGCTGATATTGCTGCAACTGCTGTTCCAGTTGAGCTAATTCACCGCCCAATCGGCTCAACTGAGACTGCAACTGTTGCAGTGCTTCGTTGGCGGCCTTTTGCGCTAGCTCGATTTGCTGTTGCTCTGTTCGCAGTTTTTGTCGTTCGTCGGCAACAACCTTATCGCCAAACAGCTCTTGACGTTGATGAATATATTGCTGCAACGCACGGTTTGCCTGGCTGAGCTTTTGCTCAATATTCAATAATTGGTCGCGGTATTCTTTTTGGCGCTGGCGTTCGCTTTCTATCCGCGTTTCCAGCGTTTTTTGTTGTAATACCAGCTGTTGCTGATTCTGCTGATTCTGCTTCCAGCGCAGCCATTCATATTCCCGCAGATCTAGCCACTCAGTTTGCTGCTCTGGCTCCGGCTGCTGTAGATCGAGATTGATTAATGTATTGAGGAAATCCTGTTGCTGCAGTCGATATTCGTCCTGCTGACGCTGGTCGGTCTGCTGTAACTGCTGCTGAGATTGCTGAATGTTTTGCAGGCGTTGTTGTTGCAGGCCGACTTCACTCAGGTTCTTCTGCTGATTCTGCTCGGCTTGAACCAATGCGTCTTTAGCTCGCTGATATTGTTGGTTGAGTCGCTCAAATTCGGACAGTTTCTGCTGATATTCTTGCTCTTCCTGCTCCTGTTGCTCTAGCCACGCAGTTAACTGAGCCGGTTCATCCAGAGTGAAATTCAGAGCTAGCCGCGCGGTCAGCGCCAGCCAGTTTTGCTGATGTTCAGCTAACTGCAGACCACTTTGTCGTAATTCTTGTTCCAGACGTGATTTCTGCTGCTGCAGATTTTCTTTTTCGGCTTTTAATCCGCTGCCCGTCTTAGACAGCTCATCAACCTGCGCACGTAGTGCCTCCACGCGCAGCGCAGTTTCAGACGGTTTTACCGCTTGATATTCGGCTATAGCCGGGTGTTCTAGGGATCCGCACAGTGGGCAGGCTTTTCCTGACTGCAATTTGGCTCTTTCTGCCGCCAACGTCACAATCTGTTTTTCGCGATCCCATAGCGTTTCCAAATCAGCAAGGTGCTGTTTTTGTTGGGCGTATTGCTGTCTTTTTTCTATCAGCTGCTGCTCGAGTTGTACCAGTTTCTGGTTTTGATCGAGCAGATATTGTTGGTTTTTCTGATGTTGGGCCTGTAGCTGTAGAGCCAGCGGCGATAAGGCTGCGAGCCGTTGACGGGTATTTCTTTGCTCGCCAAGTTCAGCAAGCCGTTGACGCAATTGTGCCTGAGGTTGCTGTTTTTCTAGCGCCTCCAGCTGTTGTTTGCTGGCGTCAGCCTGCATTGTGGCTTGCGCCAATGCAGCCTGCTGCTGTACGCCTTGAGCGCTTAGTACGGCGAATTTCTGTTGCAGCTCAACAATCTGCGCCGCTTGTTGTTGCAAAATTTGCTGATTATCAGCGAGTTGTTGGCGTTGGCTGTGCTGTTGACGGAACTGTTCTTTCCAGAGCGGCAGATGCTTTTCCCAATGTTGATGATGAGTATTTTGCTGAATGTAGTCAGCTAACTGTTGCAGCCCCTGATGAGTTTCCATTAGCAGGCGTTCATCTTGTTCAAGCTGTTGCTGGCTTTTCTGCGTTTTATTCTGCTGTTGAAGTTTATCCTCATCGAGTTGCGACAAGGTTTTCCGTTGAGCGGCAATATGGTTGTCTAACGGAATTATATGCTGTTCAATCAGTGTTTCCTTCTCGCGCTGTCGTTCAGCGTGCTGTAACTGGGCGCTGGTGGCCTGCTCCAAGGCTAGCGTCAGCGGCGAGAGCTGTAGCTGTTGTTGCTGTTGCAGCTGTTTTAAGGTTGCGATATGTTGCTGCGCTTGCTGCCAATCTTGCAGGCAGCGATCCCGTTCTTGTTGCAATGGACGCAGTTTTTCTGCGGGTTCACTGCGCGCCAAACGCTGGAGATCGGGCTGAACCCGTTGATACTCTTCTTCCACCTGCAGATGTTGTTGAGCGTATTGCTGCACATTATGTTGCAACTGGCGCAAAACCGTAATCCAGGCGACCTGATTTTGCAGATTGAGCAATTCGACGCTGAACTGTTGTTCCTGCTGATGCAGCGCGTCTAACTGTTGTTGTAAATCCTGCCGCTGTTCTTCATTCATCAGCTCAATGCCATTGGCTCGTAAATATAAGGCATCTAGCTCGGCTTTAGCCTGTTTATGCTTTTCAAAGACCTGCTCGGATAAGCGACCGTAAATTTCTGTGCCGGTTAATTCCTCCAGCAGCTCGGCGCGATCGTTAGCATCGGCGTTCAAAAAGGCGGCAAACTGCCCTTGAGATAGCATCATGGATTTAGTGAAACGGCCAAAATCCAACCCGGTAATCGAGGCGATAAGTGACAATTTATCACCGACTTTATCCGCCAGTATTTTACCGTCCGCGCATAGGGCTAACTCGACTTTAGGAGCTTGCAGATTGCCTTCAGGAGAGTTTTTTGCTCGTCGTTGGCTCCAGAATGCGCGATAGCTGACGCCTTTTACCTCAAATTCCACTTCCGCCAGTGACTCAGCGGTGTGGCGTGTCATGAGCTCATTTTGGCTGGGTGAGACTTTTATCCGTGGCGTTTGGTGATACAGCGCCAAGCAGATCGCGTCTAATAACGTTGTTTTTCCGGCACCGGTTGAGCCAGTAATGGCGAAAAGACCGTTACTGGCAAAAGGCTCGGCGGTAAAATCAATCTTCCACTCGCCTTGTAATGAGTTAATGTTTTTTAGGCGCAGGCTTAAAATTTTCATACTTATTCTTCTCTTGCATCGGCATTCAGCGTGACTTCATCGACAACTTGTTGAAACATTTCCCGCATTTTCTGCTGCCGTTGTTCGGTCAGCTCCGTTTCTAACGCGAGGCGACGTTCGAATACGTCGCTGACGCTTAGCTCATTCAACGTTTCTTTCTCTTGCTGATGAATACTGTTTTGGCGCTGCTCTTTACTGCGGCGCAGGAGTACCACTTCAACCGGGAGATTCTCCGTCAATGCCTGAATGCGTCGCTGAATATCGCTGAGATAGTCTTGGGTGGCGACTTCAATATCCAGCCATACCGGTGGGCCGGAAAGTTGGCTAAAGGCAGCGAGCTGCTGCTCTATCTGCCGTAAATCCCCTTTGATTAATTGCATCGGTTGCCACTGCGGGACAGTCAGAGTCTCCACCCCGGCAAGGCTTTGCCCTGAGAACTCCACCAAAAATACGCTCTTCTCTTTATTCAGTTCATCAAAACTGAGAGGAATCGGGGAGCCGCTATAGCGAATATGCTCCGACTTTGCTACCTGCTGAGCGCGGTGGATATGGCCCAGAGCGATATAATCAGCGGGGGGGAAAGCCTGAGCAGGGAAGGCGTCAAGCGTGCCGATATAAATGTCTCGAACTGAGTCGGAGGTGCTGACGCCTACGGTCGTTAAGTGACCCGTGGCGATAATGGGCAAGGGTAATGCTAGCCGCTTGCGCAGGTTGACCGCCGTTTGATAAAGCTGCTGATAATGTGCCGCGATGGCTTCTTGTAGTGCTAATTGTTTTTGCGATCCGGATTCTCCCGCCTGACTGGCGATCAGATCTCTTGGGCGTAGAAAAGGGATCGCACACAGAATGGCTCCGGGCTGATCTTCACGATCGTGTAGAATGAAAACCTGTTGTTCCAGATCGTTGCTGGCGTGGGCAATCACCTTGGTATTGAGATAGGCCAACAGTTCGCGTGACTCATTTAAGGTTGCGACAGAATCATGGTTACCGCCAAGAACCACTAACTGACAGCCCGTCGGCTGAAGATCGACCACAAACCGGTTATATAACTCGCGGGCGTAGCTCGGTGGCGAACCTGTGTCGAAGATATCGCCGGCAACAATTAACGCATCAACCTGATGTTCTTCAACTTTTTGGATTAGCCAGCGTAAAAAAGCCTGATGCTCCGCCGCCCGGCTTTTGGTGAAGAAATACTGGCCTAAGTGCCAGTCTGAGGTATGTATAATGCGCATAAAACTCCCGCTAGGGCAGGTTATCAATGGCGCTGATTATAAACGTTGAGAAGGGGATGTCGCGGTTAAAAAGGAGGATTGGTTGAAATCCCAGAACGGCTTCGCAAAGTTGCTGAAATAACCTTGCAACACCCTTTCGGTTAGCCGCTATGCTTATTGGCTGCAAAGGGATGGTTTTTTCATAAAACTGTCATAAAACTGACGCATAATGGCGCGGAAATCAAATAGCAACCGCTAACATATTGGCAGGATTGACGATGGCAAGACGCATACTGGTGGTGGAAGACGAAGCGCCGATTCGCGAGATGGTGTGTTTTGTGCTGGAGCAAAACGGCTACCAACCGTTAGAAGCCGAAGATTATGACAGCGCGGTTACGCGCTTGTCCGAGCCTTTCCCTGATTTGGTACTGCTAGACTGGATGTTGCCAGGCGGCTCTGGGATTCAGTTTATCAAGCATATGAAACGTGAAGCCATGACCCGGGATATTCCGGTGATGATGCTGACCGCCCGCGGTGAAGAAGAGGATCGGGTGCGCGGGCTGGAAGTGGGAGCCGACGATTACATTACCAAGCCTTTTTCTCCCAAAGAGCTTGTTGCCAGAATCAAAGCGGTGATGCGCCGAATTTCACCGATGGCCGTGGAAGAGGTGATTGAAATGCAAGGGTTAAGTCTCGATCCTTCTTCTCATCGGGTCATGGCTAACGAGAAAGCGTTAGACATGGGGCCAACCGAGTTTAAATTACTGCATTTCTTTATGACTCACCCGGAGCGGGTTTACAGCCGCGAGCAGTTGCTAAATTATGTTTGGGGCACTAACGTTTATGTGGAAGACCGCACTGTTGATGTCCATATCCGCCGTTTACGCAAGGCGCTTGAATCCGAAGGGCATGACAAAATGGTGCAAACCGTCCGGGGCACCGGATACCGTTTCTCAACGCGCTATTAAGTATGTAGTGCCGGAGAATGTGTCGTGCTAGAACGCTTATCATGGAAAAGGCTGGCTATTGAGCTGGCACTTTTTTGTCTGCCCGCGCTATTGCTCGGGCTTTTCATTGGTTATCTCCCTTGGCTATTACTGGTTTCAGTATTGGCAGCGCTGATCTGGAATTTTTATAACCAGCTAAAACTTTCTCATTGGCTATGGTTAGACCGAAGCATGACGCCGCCGGCCGGACGCTGGAGCTGGGAGCCGCTGTTTTATGGTCTTTATCAGATGCAACTGCGTAATCGGCGGCGGCGGCGTGAGCTGGCGCTGTTGATAAAACGTTTCCGCAGCGGCGCTGAATCCTTGCCCGATGCGGTGGTTATGACGACCGTAGAGGGAAATATCTTTTGGTGTAATGGATTAGCGCAGAATTTACTGGGCTTTCGTTGGCCGGAAGATAACGGCCAGCACATTCTTAACCTGCTGCGTTACCCGGAATTTACCCATTATCTGCAACAGCAGGAATTCAGCCGCCCATTGACCGTGCAGCTTAATAATGGCCATTACGTTGAGTTTCGCGTTATGCCTTATTCAGAAGGGCAATTACTGATGGTGGCGCGAGATGTCACGCAAATGCGTCAACTGGAAGGCGCGCGGCGAAATTTCTTTGCCAACGTTAGCCATGAATTACGGACGCCGTTAACTGTACTGCAAGGCTATCTGGAAATGATGCACGATCAGGAACTGGACGCGGCATTGCGCGGTAAAGCCTTGAATACCATGCAAGAGCAGACCAAACGGATGGACGGTTTGGTGAAGCAATTATTGACGTTATCAAAAATCGAAGCAGCACCAAATGTGGATATGAATGAGCGAGTGGATATTCCACTGATGCTGAAGCTACTACAGCATGAGGTTCAGGCGTTAAGCAGCGGTCGCCATGAGATTACTTTCCGCGTGAATGAACAGCTTAAAGTGTTTGGTAATGAAGACCAGTTGCGCAGTGCCGTATCCAATCTGGTGTATAACGCGGTAAATCACACGCCAACTGGTACAAAAATCGAAGTGTGCTGGCAATTGACGCCGCAGGGCGCTCAGTTTCAGGTCAGTGATAACGGGCCGGGCATTGGGCCGGAGCACGTTCCTCGTCTTACCGAGCGCTTCTATCGGGTAGATAAAGCTCGTTCGCGGCAAACCGGCGGAAGTGGGCTTGGGCTGGCGATTGTTAAACATGCGCTGAGTCACCACGATGCGCGTTTAGAGGTCATGAGTGAAATTGGTTTGGGGACGCGTTTTGTCTTCACCTTACCGAAGCGATTGATTGTTCCCACGGTTTTAGCTGAGAATGCGGTCAAAACCTAGGCTTTACGGACGATATTCTGATGATGAAATGGAGCCAAACGGCGTTACTGAGTGCAATGTTATGGGTCAGCACTCCGGTTTTTGCTCAGGCACCGGTTGGGATGCTTTCCGGTAATCTTTCCAGCGTAGGCTCTGATACGCTGGCGAATCTGATGTCTCTGTGGGCGGAAGATTTCAATCATCAGTATCCGAGTATTAATCTGCAAATTCAGGCCGCCGGTTCGTCAACCGCACCGACGGCTCTGGCCGCAGGTGCAGCTCAACTTGGCCCGATGAGTCGTCCGATGAAAGCCGCCGAGATTGCCGCTTTTGTTCAACGCTATGGCTATCCTCCTTTAGCCGTGCCAGTGGCGGTGGATGCGTTGGTGGTTCTGGTGCATCAGGATAATCCGCTGGTGGGGCTGAGTTTGTCACAGCTGGACGCCATTTATTCGCAAAATCAATTATGTGGTGATAATAAGCCAGTAAACTTATGGGCTGATCTTGGGCTGAAAGGCCCGTGGGCTGGGCGTTCTCTCCAGCGTTATAGTCGGAACTCAGCTTCCGGCACCTACGGTTATTTCAAACAGCGTGCTTTGTGCGGCGGCGATTTTCGCAGCCAGGTCAATGAATTACCTGGTTCAGCCTCGGTGGTTCAGGCTGTAGCAACCTCGCTGAACAGTATCGGTTATGCCAGCATTGGTTTTCGCGCCAGCGGCGTCAGATTATTACCTTTGTCGGTATCAGGGCAGGATTACGTCATGCCAACCGCCGAAAATGTTCGAAATGGCCGTTACCCCTTGTCCCGCTATCTTTATATCTACGTCAATAAAGCGCCTGATAAACCTCTAGAACCGCTAACGGCGGCGTTCTTGCAGCGAATTCTATCTCCAGAAGGGCAAGAACTGGTGAGTCGTGACGGCTATCTCCCCTTATCGCAAGAAAGCTTGAAAAAGGCCCGTTCAGCGCTGGGATTTACCCACTAATTTAGTTGGATATGAATTTATTTCATATGCAGTGAAAATTCCTCTATTGAATCAAAATAGATGAGATGACACTCTCCAGTCAATTTATTTGGACGTCTGGATGTCTATTTGTAACTCAAAGAAACTATCCATTCGGTAAATTATTTGTGCCGTGGCGGCTTTAGTCGGCGGTATAGGATCTGGAGCCTGTTATGCAAAGAACGACCCCTGCTTTTCGCGCCGATGTTGTCGGCAGTTTGCTGCGTCCTGCGGCGTTGAAACAGGCGCGCCAGCAGCGCCTGAACGGTGATATCAGCGCTAGCCAGTTACGCGAAATTGAAGATAACGAAATCAGGTACATAGTGGCAAAGCAGCAGGAGGCGGGGCTGCAATTGGTGACCGATGGCGAATTTCGTCGGGCCTGGTGGCATTTCGATTTCTTCGAAGGTTTGGAAGGAGTTGAAGGTTACGATGTCGAGCAGGGCATTCAGTTTAACGGCGTTCAGACGCGCGCTCGCAGTATCAAAGTGGTTGGCAAACTGGGCTTTAAATCCCATCCAATGCTGGAGGATTTTCGTTTTTTACAAAGTATTGCCGGAAACTCCGTGGCTAAAATGACTATCCCCAGCCCGAGCGTGCTTCATTTTCGCGGAGGCCGTAACGCTATAGATAAGCAGGTTTATCCCGATCTGACCGCGTATTTTGACGATTTAGCCCAGACCTATCGTGATGCTATTCAGGCCTTTTATGATGCGGGCTGCCGTTATTTACAGTTGGACGATACTGTGTGGGCTTATCTGTGTTCGGACGATCAGCAGCGTCAGATCAGAGAGCGTGGTGAAGATCCAGAGCAGTTGGCGCAGATCTATGCTCAGGTGCTCAATAAGGCACTGGCAGGCAAGCCGGCGGATTTGACTATTGGTTTACATGTGTGCCGCGGTAATTTCCGCTCGACCTGGATTTCAGAGGGCGGTTATGAGCCAGTAGCGAAAATATTGTTTGGCACAGTTAACGTCGACGCTTTTTTCCTTGAATATGACACGGAACGTGCCGGTGGTTTCGAACCTCTGCGCTTTATCAAACCGGGGCAGCAACAGGTGGTTTTGGGGCTGATTACCTCGAAAAATGGCACCTTGGAACAACCGCAGGCGGTGAAAGAACGTATCGCCGAGGCGGCCAAATTTGTCGATATTGAACAACTCTGCCTTAGCCCACAGTGTGGCTTCGCTTCGACGGAAGAAGGGAATAGCCTGACGGAGCAGGATCAGTGGAAAAAACTCAGGCTGGTAGTCGATATTGCTAACGACATTTGGTGAGTTTTTGGGCGGTGAAGGCCGCCCAATGCTAATAATTGATTAAAAATGATACAAATCATATGGCGTGTATTTCTCAATAACCGACATGTTTAACTAGTATTGAAGAATTATCTGGTTGATGACTCTGCTTTTCCGATCCAGACTTGCCTTTCTCCGCTATAAACGTTCTACTTAGCCCCCGTTGTTGGTTTATTCCATCTGCATATAACTTCAAAAACACTGCAAATCATCGAAACCGATTAGTCGGAAATTAGCGCTCTCTGTGAAGCGTTATAGCGTTTTCGATCGAGCCGGAAAGACAACAACCCAGGGTTTTCCTTTTTGGTCCTTTTAACTAGGCAACACGACAACCACTATGAGTCATCGTTTATCATCTAAAGACATACTGGCATTAGGTTTTATGACCTTTGCCTTATTCGTCGGCGCGGGCAACATCATTTTCCCGCCTATGGTTGGCCTTCAGTCTGGCGAGCACGTTTGGATAGCCGCACTTGGCTTCCTGATCACTGCCGTGGGTCTGCCGGTCATCACCGTTATTGCATTGGCGCGCGTTGGTGGCGGTATTGATGCGCTGAGTTCGCCAATTGGTCGTACTGCGGGCCTGGTTTTGGCGACCGTCTGTTATCTGGCCGTCGGCCCACTGTTTGCTACTCCGCGTACTGCGACCGTTTCTTTCGAAATTGGTATTGCTCCGTTGACTGGCGATGGCCCATTGCCGTTGTTTATTTATAGCCTGATCTATTTCGCGCTGGTTATTGGTATTTCGCTTTACCCAGGCCGTCTACTGGACACCGTCGGGCATATTCTGGCTCCGCTGAAAATTGCTGCACTGGCTATTTTGGGCGTTGCTGCGGTTCTGTGGCCTGCTGGCCCGCAGATTCCTGCAACCGAAATCTATCAGCAAGTGCCTTTCTCTTCCGGTTTCGTTAATGGTTATCTGACCATGGATACGCTGGGAGCAATGGTATTCGGTATTGTTATCGTGAATGCTGCGCGTTCTCGCGGTGTAGTTTCTTCCGGCTTGCTGACTCGCTACACCATTTGGGCTGGCTTAATCGCTGGTGTGGGTCTGACGCTGGTTTACCTGAGCCTGTTCAAACTGGGTGGCAGCAGCGGTACGTTGGTACCTGATGCGCAAAACGGCGCAGTGATTCTGCATGCTTACGTACAGCATACCTTCGGCGGTTTGGGCAGTATGTTCCTGGCGGCGCTCATCTTCATCGCCTGTATGGTCACTGCGGTTGGCCTGACCTGTGCTTTAGCCGAATTCTTTAGCCAATATCTGCCGTTGTCTTACCGAGCGCTGGTATTCATTCTGGGCATTTTCTCCATGTTGGTATCCAATTTGGGGCTGAGCCATTTGATTCAAATTTCCATTCCAGTAATGACGGCGATTTATCCTCCGTGTATTGTGCTGGTGATTCTGAGCTTCACTCTGCGTTGGTGGCGTAATGCCAGCCGTATCGTGGCTCCAACTATGTTGGTCAGCCTGTTGTTCGGTATTTTGGGTGGAATCAAGACATCGACCTTTGCGCATTTCCTGCCTGCTTGGACTGAACAGTTACCGTTGGCGGGCCAAGGCCTGTCTTGGTTGCCACCTTCCTTGTTGATTCTGGTGGTGGTAGCGGTCTACGATCGCATTTGTGGACGTCAACGAGTTACTGCCAAACAGTAATTGCCGCAGAAGAGAGTATCTTTAGCCACGCGCCTTTGCTCGTGGCTTTTTGCTGAAAGAAGACGGGATATTGTTATGGAATTACCAGTCAAAAATAAGCTAAAACGCGGGCTGACTACTCGCCATATCCGTTTTATGGCCTTGGGTTCAGCAATTGGTACCGGCCTGTTTTACGGCTCGGCGGACGCCATCAAAATGGCGGGTCCAAGCGTGTTGCTGGCTTATCTGATTGGCGGCATCGTCGCCTTTATCATCATGCGCGCACTGGGTGAGATGTCGGTGAATAACCCACAGGCCAGCTCCTTTTCCCGTTATGCGCAGGATTATCTGGGGCCGATGGCCGGCTATATCACCGGTTGGACATACTGCTTTGAGATTTTGATTGTCGCTATCGCCGATGTGACCGCCTTTGGTATCTATATGGGCGTCTGGTTCCCTGACGTGCCTCATTGGATATGGGTGCTGAGCGTGGTATTGATTATCGGTGCGATCAATATGATGAGCGTGAAGGTCTTTGGCGAACTGGAGTTCTGGTTCTCCTTCTTCAAAGTTGCCACCATCATCATCATGATTTTGGCCGGTATCGGCATTATTGTCTGGGGGATAGGCAACGGCGGGCAACCGACGGGAATTCATAACCTGTGGACGAACGGCGGCTTCTTCAGTAACGGTTTTGTCGGCATGATGCTGTCGCTGCAGCTGGTCATGTTTGCCTACGGCGGTATTGAAATCATCGGTATTACCGCCGGTGAAGCAGAAGATCCGAAAAAATCGATTCCTAAAGCGATTAACTCAGTGCCGTGGCGAATTCTGGTGTTTTATGTGGGCACCCTGTTTGTGATTATGTCGATTTATCCGTGGAATCAGGTCGGCACTCACGGTAGCCCATTTGTACTGACGTTCCAGCATTTGGGTATTACTATTGCTGCAGGTATCCTGAATTTTGTGGTTATTACCGCGTCTTTATCGGCGATTAACAGCGATGTATTCGGCGTGGGCCGTATGCTGAACGGTATGGCTGAACAAGGCCACGCGCCCAAAGTCTTCGGTGCGATTTCTAAGCGCGGTGTGCCTTGGGTGACGGTGTTGGTGATGATGGGGGCAATGCTGATTGCCGTTTATCTTAACTACATCATGCCGGAAAATGTCTTTTTGGTGATTGCATCACTTGCGACCTTCGCGACCGTTTGGGTGTGGATCATGATTCTGTGTTCCCAAATCGCTTTCCGCCGTTCATTGACCAAAGATCAGGTTAAAGCATTGGATTTCCCTCTGCGCGGCGGGGTGTTTACCTCGGTTGCTGGGATTATTTTCCTGCTATTTATTATCGGCCTGATTGGTTATTTCCCAACGACGCGCATTTCGCTGTATGTCGGCCTGATATGGGTGGCCTTGCTGTTGGCGGGCTACTACCTGAAAGTGCGTTTTCAGAAAAAACAGGCTGCGTCGGTAGCATTATCTAAATAATATTTGCCGATTGAATACATCCAGAAAACCGGGCTAATAACCCGGTTTTTTTATGGGTGACGTTTTAATGCGTTCGGTTAGTTTTAGGCAGTTTTTCGATTTTTTTACAAAGAGACAAAACCCCATCTTCGACCTGCTGCGGATACTTTAAGCTGAGTGATTCAGCCACTTTACGCGCCAGCTGGCTATAAAGCTGAATACTGGCGTAAAAGGCTTGGCGGGCGCTGTCCGCATCAAATTGACCAAAGGTTTGGTGCAGCTCTTGCCATATGTGTGGTGCCAGCCACTGCGGCATATGGCTACCTTGATGCCAGGTATCTACGTCCGATGTTGATTTTGCCAGTGCTTGCCATTCCATCATCTGTAGTAATAGCTCCTTCATGGTCCAGTCTCGTAGTTTGACCGTCCATAACTCCCCACGGTACAGATACTTAGGAATATGAGCGGCTTCAAACCAGAATTCCTCGACGCTGGCCTGAAACTGTTTTTGAGTGGGCAATGGGGGTTGCTGGCTTATTCCGCTGGCGGCAGGTAACTGAGAAGCAACGCCATTTTTATCCAGTAACGCCCGATAGCCCCGCTGGTACAGCGAGTCCAGCGTTGCGGCATCGATCATGGTTTGCAGCCGCGTACTATCTGCGAGGGTAAAATCCACCTTGGTTCCATCGCGGTAGAACACCAGCCGGGTTGCCCACGCCTGATTTTCATCGGGATCGAGCGGGAGATAGGTCAGTATGTCTCCGATCTCGCCGATCCAGTCGCTGTTTTTCAGGAGATCCTGCGGTCGTTCGGCAATGATTTCAATATCGATATCCGAAAGTTCGTCGATCATCCGATCCTGACGCGCCAGCGAACCGGTCAGAATCAGTGCGGTAATATCTGAGCGCTTATTGGCCCAGTCAATAATCTTATCCAGATAATCCGCTACGCCCATGGCATTCTCCCTGTTATTTATTTTGTCATCAGCGGGCAGTATACCTGAGGTAAAGCTTGTTTCTGCTTCCTCCTCCCCCCGGCTCCTCCCTGATATTTATGCTGACAGATGAGGGGATTGCACCAGCAACATGGCATCGTTGGCATATTGAGATATTGGGTCACTTTATCGATGCTATAGGCGCTCTTGGGTCAGATCGCGCGATAATTATGCTGAATAGTGGAGAGTTATATGCTTAGTGGTTGGCATTTACCGGTTCCCCCTTACATACATTTACGTGATGACACATTACACATCAGTCTATGGTTACAGGGTGATGACTTACCGGAGCAGGTTTTTTTGCGCTGTGAGCCGGATAATGAAGAGTGGCTGCTGACGATGAAAGGTCGCGATCACGATGGTTTTCGCCGTTATCGCGGGACTTTGCCACTGCGTGAAGGGCAGCCGACTCGCCGCTATTGTTTTAAATTGCTCTGGGCCGATCGCCAGCAATGGTTTAGTCCGCTGGGTTTTTCGGTGGTGCCTCCGGCTCAGCTGGCGCAGTTTGCCGTTGATGTACCTGACTCGGGGCCGGATTGGGTTGCCGATCAGATTTTTTATCAAATATTTCCCGATCGTTTCGCCAGTAGTCAGGGCAGTCACTGCGTGCAAAACGGTAGCTATTTCCACTATGCGGCCGATTGTCCGGTGGCGCGGCGAGAGTGGGATGAGCCGCTGGAAGACATTCATGCGTCTTCCACATTTTACGGCGGGGATTTAGCCGGTATCTGCCAAAAGTTGCCTTATCTGCAAAATTTAGGGGTGACGGCGCTGTATCTGAACCCAATTTTTACCGCCCCCAGCGTACATAAATACGACACGCAAGATTATTATCAGGTCGATCCCTATTTAGGTGGTAATGAGGCTTTTCTGCAACTACGGGAAAAAACCCATAGCGCAGGCATCAAGCTGGTACTGGACGGCGTCTTTAATCACACCGGTGATTCCCATATCTGGTTTGACCGGCATCAACAGGGAACCGGTGGCGCCTGCCACGATGTCGAATCGGTTTATCGCGACTGGTTTAACTTCTATCCCGACGGGCAGGCGTTGGACTGGAAAGGCAACCGTAGCTTGCCGAAGCTGAATTTTGCCGCTGATGGCGTGGTGAATCAGATTTACCAGGCTGATGATAGCGTAGTGCGCCATTGGCTACGCCCGCCGTACAGTATCGATGGCTGGCGGTTGGATGTGGTTCATATGCTTGGAGAGCAGGGGGGGGCCAAGGGGAATCTGCGCCATTTAGCGGGAATTTATCAGGCGGCTAAACAAGAAAATCCCCAAGCTTATATTTTGGGTGAGCATTTTGGTGATGCGCGTAACTGGCTACAGGCAGGCGTTGAAGATTCGGCGATGAATTATATGGGGTTTGCGTTACCGGTTCGGGCATTTTTGGCCGGAGTTGACGTTGCTGCTCACCCGATAACGCTGGATGCGGCTGAGTGCGTTCAATGGATGGACGGCTACCGCACCGGTTTATCCCATAACTGCCAGCTACGCTTATTTAATCAGTTGGATAGCCATGATACCGCTCGTTTTATGAGTTTGCTGAAAGGCGATCAATCCCGCATGAAAATGGCCTTAGGCTGGTTGTTTAGCTGGATCGGCGTGCCTTGCCTGTATTACGGCGATGAAGTGGGATTAGACGGTGAAAACGATCCGTTCTGCCGTAAAACCTTCCCGTGGGATGAAAATCAGTGGGATCGACAACTGCTTGAGTTGAGTCAGCGCATGATTGCCCTGCGGCGAGAAAGTATAGCGCTACGGCGCGGTGGCTGTCAGGTGGTGTTCGCCAGTGGTGATTCACTGGTGTTTGTGCGCACTTACCGACAGGAGCGAGTATTGATCGCGTTGCAGCGCGGTCAGGGCGCTGAAATTAGTTTACCGGAGTCGCCGCTGCTTAATGTAGAAAACTGGCGGCGTGAGGAAGGTGATAGCCAGCTCATGTTGAATGCGCAGAATGTAAATCTGCAATTGGCTGGAGAAAGCTTCAGCCTGTGGCGCGGAGTGGGTAAGTACTGACTCTATGAGTCTGACATGAAACTAAAGCCCATAATCCACAGCGAAAAATGCCGTGGATTCAAAATAATTGAATTACAGCGACTGATTTCTCCACTTTTTTCCTTGCCGTTTTTGTCCTATGGTGAATATTCCCGCTGCTAATCATTAAGCGTCAATGCGGCAATACGAGTGGAAAAGGATAAACAATGAGCGCAACTAAGAAAACGGCATTAATTATCGGGGCATCTCGTGGGCTGGGCTTAGGTCTAGTGGATGAACTTAACCAGCGCGGCTGGTCGGTGACAGCCACGACTCGTCAGCACGCCAAAGAAACCGGTGCCAATCACTCTCGCTGGCTGGTATTGGATATTAATCAGCCGGCCAGCATTGAGGCATTTTTGCCACAGATTGCAGGGCAGCAATTTGATCTGATTTTTGTGAACGCGGGTGTAGCAGGCCCAGAGCATGAATCTGCTCTCAAGGCGACACCGGAAGAAATTCTGGCCTTATTCCAAACTAATACCGTTTCTCCTATCCGTATTGCCGAGCATTTATTGCCTTATCGCAAGCCACATAACAGCGTATTGGCGTTTATGTCCTCGCAGCTTGGTAGTATTACTAGCAATGAGAGCGGGCATAAGCCTTTGTATTCAGCCAGTAAAGCTGCGCTCAATATGATGACACGTCATTTAGTGGCAGAAACGGCGGATAATTCATTAACGGTATTGTCCTTCCATCCGGGCTGGGTAAAAACCGATATGGGCGGTGATGCTGCACCTTTAACCATTAGCACTAGCGTGCGTGGCGTGGTGGATCAGGTTGAGAAGTTAGCAGGTAAGGGCGGCCATGCTTTTATCGATTATCAGGGGCGCGCATTGCCTTGGTAACCATAAACCCCATCCATAACGGATGGGGTGTTTTATCGAACAGTCGTTCAGATGTGGGACTTTATTTCATTATCTAAATCGAAAGATATAAATAAATCTAATTTATCAATAACCTATGGCTGAACCTGCCGGGCGCCGAACATCGTTGGCACCGTAGAGATAACCTTCCCGAACTTTGCCTGAAACCGCAGAGTCATTGCCTGAATTAGCCGGCGACACGCCCGCCACGTTCGGCAAGCCCACCAGAATTAACTCGGCGGCTCCCCACGGGCTTTGTTCAACCATTTTATAGCCCATTTCCTTCAGGATTTTCAGGCTGTCAGCAGACACACCGCGTTGCTCGTAATACACCTCATCCGGTAACCATTGGTGATGAATGCGTGGCGCATCAACCGCTTCCTGCGGAGCCATACCGTGATCGATAATATTCAGCGCAGTTTGTAGTGTGATAGTGATGATACGCGAACCGCCTGGTGAACCCAGAACCATATAGATCTGACCATCTTTGGTCACTAACGTCGGGCTCATAGACGATAGTGGGCGCTTACCGGGGGCAATGGCGTTAGTCGCTCCCTGAACCAATCCATACAGGTTCTGTTCGCCGACTTTGACGGTAAAATCATCCATTTCATCATTGAGGAAGAAACCGGTACCTGGTGCGATGACGACTGCACCAAAGCGGCCGTTCACGGTATAAGTGGTTGAAACGGCGTTACCTTCATGATCGACAATCGAATAGTGAGTCGTTTCCGGTTTTTCATGAGGTTGCCTACCGGGCTGAACATTTTCTGATGGCGTGGCTTTGCCCGGCACGATTTGTTTACGAATCTCATCGGCGTAGCTTTTACTGAGCAGGCGATCGATAGGATTTTTAACAAATTCAGGATCGCCGAGGAAGGTGTTGCGGTCCATATAGGCGTGGCGCATGGCTTCGGTCAGTGTATGAATATAGGCCGCTGAGTTAAAGCCCATGCTTTTCACATCGTAACCTTCGAGAATATTCAGCGTTTCGCACAGGGTTACGCCGCCAGAGCTAGGAGGCGGGGCTGAAACAAATTTATAGCCACGATAGCTACAGGTAACAGGTGCGGTTTCGGTAATTCTATAGTTGGCAAAATCTGCCGCGGTCAGAATGCCACCGCCTTTTTTCGATGCATCTTCCACTGCCTGTGGAATTTTCCCCTGATAGAAAGCGTCAGGCCCTTTTTCTGCGATAGCTTCTAGCGTATTGGCTAAATCGGTCTGTACCAGTCTATCTCCCGGTTCAAAGGGCGAACCGTCTTTACGCAGGAAAATACGAGCAGATTCAGGATCTTCACGAAAACGCTTGGTGGTGGTATCGAGAATGTCTGTATCAGCACGCGTTAGGATAAAACCTTCCCGCGCCAGACGAATCGCCGGTTCCATCACTTGCTTACGTGTTAATTTACCGTATTTCTTCTGTGCGCTGTCCATGCCCAATACGGTTCCCGGAACGCCGGAGGCCAGATAGCCGTACAGACTGGCATCTTTAGTCACTTTACCGTCTTTATCCAGATACATATCGGCGCTGGCGGCGGCTGGAGCCGTTTCACGGAAATTGATAAAGGTGTCTGTACCATCGGCTAAATGAATGGTCATAAAGCCGCCGCCGCCGATATTCCCGCAACAAGGATTAACGACCGCCTGAGCATAGCCCACGGCCACTGCCGCATCGACTGCATTACCGCCCATTTTCAGAATATCAACGCCAACCTGAGAAGCGAGATGCTGAGAGGAAACAACCATGCCATTTTTAGCTTCCACTGCTGGCATAGAGGCTGCATGTAAGTTACCGCTAACTAACAAGGCTACGACAGTCAAAGGCATCGTCCATTTTTTTAAAAGCATACTGACTCCTGTAATGAGTTATTTTTCATAAATCTCTGACATATCTACGGGTTAAGTCCCTGGTGTTGCCGAGTATTCACAACACCTTTTGGTGCAAACATCACGCCAATTATTTATTTAATAACAAATGATTTGTTTATTAACTAACCGGTTACAGATTAGCTCGGTGCGAGCCGTTTTGCAGCGCGGAGAGCAGGACAATTAAAAGTGACGTAGAAAAATGTCGGTGGGATCACGTTGCACTAATAAGGGGCAGTAACAAGAAAAGGAGAGAGGCGATGGTGCTGGGAAAGGTATGGGCATAAAAAAACCAGTCAGCGTGAACCGACTGGTTGATATTATTCGATTAAATCAGGATTTAACCCAATTTCACTTCGGCTTGATTACAGCTTTGAAGCGTTTTTAGACAGGTATTTTGCTACGCCGTCTGGAGAAGCGCCCATACCTTCCTGGCCTTTTTCCCACTGTGCAGGGCAAACATCACCGTGTTCTTCGTGGAATTGCAGCGCGTCAACCATACGGATCATTTCGTCGATGTTACGGCCCAGTGGCAGGTCGTTAACTACCTGGTGACGAACAACACCGTTTTTGTCGATCAGGAATGAACCGCGCAGCGCTACGCCAGCATCTGGATGCTCGATACCGTAGGCTTGTTGGATTTCACGTTTGATATCAGCAACCATCGCGTATTTAACTTCGCCGATGCCGCCGTTTTCGATTGGGGTTTTACGCCATGCGTTGTGAACAAATTCTGAGTCAAAAGAAACACCAACAACTTCAACGCCGCGTTTCTGGAATTCTTCGTAACGGTGATCGAAAGCAATCAGCTCTGAAGGGCAAACGAAAGTAAAGTCCATTGGCCAGAAGAACAGGACGGCTGGTTTGCCGTTCAGGTGCTTTTTCAGGTTGAAGTTTTCAACGATTTCGCCGTTACCAAGTACAGCAGCCGCAGTAAAGTCAGGGGCTTGACGAGTTACCAGAACCATAAATTACTCCTGTTAATAGGGATGGATTAACGAGTTGGGATAAAACTTTCGTCACAGCATAGGGAGTTAGCCACAATCAATAAAGGTCTATATACCAATTGCTGTGATAGTTTCTATCTATCAATAACTTAATTTTGTATCTTTTGTCTTGTTAAGATACCCACTTTGACATAAAGAGCAAGTGACTTAAATCAAATAAGCCATACCAGACTTACCGATAGGCTAAATCTGTTTATGCTGCGCTTTGTGCATCATTTGTGGGTAGAACTGCCAGAATACCTGCTCCAGCGGTTGATAATGTTGCTCAATATCGTAAAACGAGCCAGCCAGTGCAGACAGTTTAGGACGACGATTCGCCATGCCTTGTAACACATTCGCGATAAAAGGCAGCTCGGCATAGCGTTCCAGCCAACGTTCGGGCCACAGATAAGCATTCAGATTCTGGAAACGTTCAGGCGTATGCGGGAGCTGCGGAATGATTTGCTGCTGAGCCTGCAAAATAAACGCTGGCAGAGCGATGTCTGGCACCAATTCATCCCAGTGACGTGCCAGAAAATGATCCCACAGGACATCCAGCGTGATTGGCGCAACCCGGCGAAAATCAGTGCTAAAGTAGAGCCGCGCTTGCTTAACCTGCGGTAGCGTGTCAGTCATCACATCGACACGGCGATGCATCATGATGCCAGCCACAACCTCTTGGCTATAATCATGCTGCGGATTGCCGCGAACGAAGTCGGCCATCAGATTGCCCAGTAGCGAGCTATCGGACAAACTGGCTAAATGAAGGTGAGCTAGAAAATTCATCCGCAGAGTATAATCCAAATAGCAGGTTATCTTGCTTAATTCTTGCAGCCAACCCTTGGCGGCTCTAGACTAGGCGGCCTGTTTTTGTCGTCTAAAGTGGAAAACCATGCGTGTTGCCGATTTTTCTTTTGAGCTGCCAGAGTCACTGATTGCTCATTATCCACAGCCCCAGCGTAGTGGCTGTCGTTTGCTATCGTTGGATGGCCCGAGTGGGGAGTTAACCCACGGCATTTTTACCGATTTGCTGGATAAGCTGGAAGCGGGCGACCTGCTGGTTTTCAACAATACCCGCGTGATACCGGCACGCCTTTTTGGTCGTAAGGCCAGCGGCGGCAAGCTGGAAGTGTTGGTCGAGCGAGTGTTGGACGATCATCGGGTACTGGCGCACGTTAGGGCGTCAAAAGCGCCGAAACCGGGCGCTGAGCTGCTTCTGGGCGACAATGAAAGTATCCGCGCCACCATGCTGGCGCGCCACGATACGCTGTTCGAGTTGCGTTTTGATGAAGAACAGGACGTTTTCAGTATTTTGAATGCGATTGGCCATATGCCATTGCCTCCTTATATAGATCGCCCTGATGAAGATGCCGATCGCGAACTGTATCAAACCGTATACAGTGAGCGTCCGGGCGCGGTGGCTGCGCCGACAGCAGGGCTGCATTTTGACGAGCCTCTGCTGGCTGCGCTACGAGAAAAAGGCATCGAAATGGCCTTCGTCACTCTGCACGTTGGCGCGGGGACCTTCCAGCCAGTGCGAGTAGAAAGCATCGAAGAACATATTATGCATTCCGAATATGCCGAAGTACCGCCAGAGGTTGTGGACGCGGTATTGGCATGTAAAGCACGGGGTAAAAGAGTGGTCGCGGTGGGAACGACTTCGGTTCGTTCTCTGGAAAGTGCAGCCAAAGCCTGTGAGAATGGCTTAATTGCTCCTTTCTTCGGTGATACGCGTATCTTTATTTATCCAGGATATCAGTATCAGGTTGTGGATGCGTTGGTTACTAACTTCCATTTACCTGAGTCCACGCTCATCATGCTGGTTTCTGCATTTGCAGGATATAAAAACACCATGAATGCCTATCAGCAGGCCGTGGCGGAGCAATATCGATTCTTTAGTTACGGCGATGCGATGTTTATCAGCCGTAACCCACTGGCACCGCAAGAGACGGTTAACCAGTAATTTACAGGCCACATACTTTGTGTGGTCAGGCAATAGCAACATCAGACTGTTTATCTGATGCTGGAGGTTCTGTGAAGTACGAATTACAAAAAACCGATGGGCGTGCTCGTCGTGGCCGTTTGGTCTTTGAGCGCGGCGTAGTGGAAACCCCGGCTTTTATGCCCGTGGGCACCTACGGCACCGTTAAAGGCATGACGCCGGAAGAAGTGAAAGAAACCGGCGCGCAAATCCTGCTGGGCAATACTTTCCACCTGTGGCTGCGTCCTGGGCAGGAAATCATGAAGCTGCACGGCGATTTGCATGATTTTATGCAATGGCACGGGCCGATTCTGACCGACTCCGGCGGTTTCCAGGTATTCAGCCTGGGCGCAATGCGGAAAATCAAAGAGGAGGGGGTGCATTTCAAAAACCCGATCAACGGCGATTCCGTGTTCCTTAGCCCAGAAAAATCGATGGAAATTCAATACGATTTAGGTTCAGACATCGTCATGATTTTTGACGAATGTACGCCTTATCCAGCCGATTGGGATTATGCCAAGCGTTCAATGGAAATGTCATTGCGTTGGGCAGCCCGCAGTCGTCAACGCTTTGATGAGCTGAATAATAAAAATGCCTTATTTGGTATTATTCAGGGCGGCGTTTACGAAGATTTACGTGATGTATCGGTAAAAGGACTGGTAGATATCGGCTTTGATGGTTACGCTGTGGGCGGCCTGGCGGTAGGTGAGCCAAAAGAAGATATGCACCGGATTCTTGAGCACGTTTGCCCACAGATTCCAGCGGATAAACCACGCTATTTAATGGGCGTCGGCAAGCCGGAAGATTTGGTTGAAGGTGTACGCCGCGGTATTGATATGTTTGACTGCGTGATGCCAACGCGAAATGCCCGTAACGGACATCTGTTTGTTACCGATGGCGTGGTGAAAATCCGTAACGCCAAGCATAAAGATGATACGTCGACCCTGGATGCTGAATGTGATTGCTACACTTGTCGCAATTATAGTCGCGCCTACTTGCATCATCTGGATCGTTGCAACGAAATACTGGGTGCCAGACTCAATACCATTCATAATCTGCGTTATTATCAACGCTTGATGGCGGGTTTACGTCAGGCTATTGAAGACGGTAAATTAGAGAGCTTCGTTGAAGATTTCTATGGTCGGATCGGGAAACCTGTTCCACCATTAAACGTTTGATTTAGAAATTATTAACTTGTAATTATAGATTGAACGGTTAGGATTTTGCGGTTACTAATTTTAACACACTGATGTCACACTACTGATATTGATAACAATGAGGGAATTTTAATGAGTCTTTTCATTTCTGATGCTGTCGCATCTGCAGGGGCTCCGGCTCAAGGAAGCCCGTACTCCCTGGTAATTATGCTGGTGGTCTTTGGTCTGATCTTCTACTTCATGATCCTGCGCCCACAGCAAAAACGTTCTAAAGAACATAAAAAGCTGATGGACTCTATCGGTAAGGGTGACGAAGTTTTGACCACTGGCGGTTTGATCGGTCGTGTTACTAAAGTTGCGGAAACTGGCTATATCGTTATCGCACTGAATGACACCACTGAAGTAATGATCAAGCGTGACTTCGTGGCTGCCGTTTTGCCGAAAGGTACAATGAAGGCTCTGTAATTTTCGATTTTCCCTAAGGGAACTACCGTGTTGAACCGTTATCCTTTGTGGAAGTACGTCATGCTGATCGTCGTGATTCTCGTCGGTCTGTTGTATGCGCTTCCCAACCTTTATGGTGAGGATCCGGCTGTTCAAATCACTGGCGCGCGAGGTATCGCCGCCAGTGAAACAACGCTGGACCAAGTCCGTACTGTCTTGGAAAAAGACAACATAGCGAGCAAGTCTATTGCCCTGGAAAACGGTGCAATTCTGGCTCGCTTTAAAGATCCTGATGTTCAGCTGCGTGCCCGTGAGGCATTAATGACAGCGCTGGGCGACAAATACGTGATTGCGCTGAACCTGGCACCGGCAACACCGAGCTGGCTGGCCAGACTGGGCGCTGAGCCGATGAAGCTGGGCCTTGACCTGCGTGGCGGTGTGCACTTCCTGATGGAAGTGGATATGGACACGGCGTTAGGCAAGCTGCAAGAGCAGACAATGGATACCCTGCGCAGCGATTTGCGTGAAAAAGGTATTCCTTACGCTGCGGTGCGTAAACTCGATAATTACGGCGTTGAAGTGCGTTTTCGCGATGACAAAGCCCGCGATGAAGCCATTAGCTATCTTTCTTCCCGTCACCGTGATTTAGTCATCAACTCTAACGGCAGCAATACATTAAAAGCCGTGATGAGTGACGATCGCCTGCGTGAAGCTCGGGAATATGCTGTTCAGCAAAACATTACGATTCTGCGTAACCGTGTTAACCAATTAGGTGTGGCTGAGCCATTGGTTCAGCGTCAGGGTGCCGATCGTATTGTGGTTGAATTGCCGGGGATTCAGGATACAGCCCGTGCCAAAGAGATTCTTGGTGCCACGGCAACGCTGGAATTCCGTTTGGTTAATACCAACGTTGATGGTTCTGTTGCCGCCTCTGGCCGTGTGCCGGGCGATTCAGAAGTGAAAAATACCCGTGAAGGACGCCCGGTTGTATTGTACAAGCGCGTTATCCTGACCGGCGACCATATCACTGACTCTACTTCCAGTACCGACGAATACAATCAGGCTCAGGTGAATATTTCACTTGATAGCGCCGGTGGCTCTACCATGTCCAATTTCACCAAAGACAACATCGGCAAGCCGATGGCAACTTTGTTTGTGGAATATAAAGACAGCGGTAAGAAAGATGCCAACGGTCGCGCCATTCTGGTTAAACAAGAAGAAGTTATCAACGTCGCGACCATTCAGTCTCGCCTTGGTAACAGCTTCCGTATTACCGGTATTGATAACCCGAACGAAGCTCGCCAACTGTCTCTGTTGCTGCGTGCCGGTGCCTTGATTGCGCCAATCCAGATTGTGGAAGAGCGAACTATCGGCCCAACTTTGGGTTCACAAAATATTGCCCAGGGTCTGGAAGCCTGCCTGTGGGGTCTGGCGGTATCTATCCTGTTCATGGTGGTTTACTACCGTAAATTTGGTGTGATTGCTAGTACCGCGCTGCTCGCCAACCTGGTGTTAATCGTCGGCGTGATGTCTCTGCTACCGGGGGCGACATTAACCATGCCGGGTATTGCCGGGATCGTGTTAACCCTTGCGGTTGCGGTTGATGCTAACGTACTGATTAACGAGCGTATTAAAGAAGAGTTTAAAAACGGGCGGTCGATTCAGCAGGCGATACACGAAGGGTACAAAGGTGCTTTCTCCAGTATCATCGATGCGAACGTCACGACGTTGATCACAGCGATTATTCTGTATGCTGTGGGTACCGGTTCGATTAAAGGCTTTGCTATTACGACAGCAATCGGCGTTATTACGTCAATGTTCACCGCAATAGTGGGTACTCGTGCCATCGTCAACCTGCTTTACGGCGGCAAGCGCGTTAACAAGCTGTCTATTTAAGGAGTACGTTGTGGCACAGGATTATACTGTTGAGCAACTGAACTATGGCCGTAAAGTCTATGACTTTATGCGCTGGGACAACGTGGCCTTTGGCATTTCGTTGTTGCTGTTAGTGGCATCCATTGCGGTTATTTCTGTAAAGGGGTTTAACTGGGGATTGGATTTCACCGGTGGTACGGTGATTGAAATCAACCTGGAAAAACCAGCAGATCTTGATCAAATGCGTGACACTTTGGAAAAAGCGGGCTTTGAGTCGCCAATTCTGCAGAACTTCGGTAGTACCCGTGATGTGATGGTACGTATGCCGCCTGCGACTGGTACTGCGGGTCAGGAATTAGGTAACCGTGTTATTTCGGTTATCAATGAATCTGTTGATAAGAATGCAACGGTAAAACGCATCGAATTCGTCGGACCAAGCGTGGGCAGTGATTTGGCTCAGGCTGGCGGGATGGCGCTTCTGGTGGCTTTGCTGTCTATCCTGGTTTACGTCGGCTTCCGTTTTGAATGGCGACTGGCGCTGGGGGCGGTTATCGCTCTGGCCCATGATGTGGTCATCACTATGGGAATTCTGTCGTTGTTCCAGATAGAGATTGACCTGACCATCATTGCTTCATTAATGTCGGTTATTGGTTACTCACTGAACGATAGCATCGTGGTATCGGACCGTATTCGTGAGAACTTCCGTAAGATTCGTCGCGGAACGCCTTACGAAATCATGAACGTGTCACTGACCCAGACGTTGAGCCGTACTATTATGACCTCGGCAACTACCCTGATGGTGGTACTGATGCTGTTCATCTTCGGTGGTGCGATGCTGCAAGGCTTCTCACTGACCATGTTGATCGGTGTATCTATCGGTACTGTCTCATCCATTTATGTCGCCTCTGCATTGGCGCTGAAATTGGGTATGAAACGCGAGCATATGCTACAGCAGAAAGTTGAGAAAGAAGGGGCTGACCAGCCTTCTATTCTTCCTTAACCAAAGGCGTTAGAGTTAATCTTTGGGTTAACTCCGGCGTAATAAAAAGCCCCGAGAATCGTGGACTGTAGTCCAAAATTTCGGGGCTTTTTGCTTTTAAACCACAGTGAAAGACGGTAGCACTGGTTCCTGACATCTGGAACTCGTGAAGCTGGCCAAGTTGAGGCTGAGCGGGGGCTGGTCTGAGCACTGGCGTTTTAGTGGCTAGAAACCTTTATTGAGCAGGAAGTAAAGACTCGCTTACCGCGTCTCTTTCGGCATCAGCGGCGTTAACCACCTGATGAAAACGAATATAACCTAGCTGTTCCGGTGTGAGACCGCTCAGTCGCAACTCAATGGTGTGTTCGGTTTTTGGCAAAAGAGAAGCGCTAATAGCGACGGGCTGTGACAAAACGTCCGCAGTTAATGGCTGGCCTGTCGTTGGATCCAATTGTCCCCACTCAACGTTGGCGCTCATGGCTGGGAGCGGTTGGTCTGTCAGGCTACGGATATGCAGCAATGCCTGAGATCCATTCGCTTCACTGGAGATATCGGTCAGTGAAACCCCAAGTTTGCCGACGCTGCTGTTCAACACCGCAGGCGTATTGGCAGCCGGCAACAGGTAAACGCCGTTAAGCGAGCGGCGGTTCAGCGTGTTTTGCTGCTCTACGGCTAATGCTTGATTGGTCAGGGTTTGCAGTTTTTGGCTTAGCTGGCCAACCTGATTTTTCAGCGCGGGAATCTCTGGATCCTGCGCACAACCGGCCAGTACTATCACTGCGGCCAATAAACAAATTCGAGGATAACTGGTTGTCATCATAATGATTTCCTTTTCAGTATATCTATCATCTAGCTTAGCCCCGATAAATGGGAAAGTCATTGCCAGGTCGAGGTCTTACACATAATTTCACCAATAACTGCGCAACGCTACGCAACAAATGGGCTTGAGCCTTTGTTGTCGTGGCACTTCGCGGTAAACTGTAGGCAAATTTGGGAACAATTATCAGGAACTGCTATGCATTGCCCATTTTGTGCCGCCGTTGATACCAAAGTGATTGACTCCCGTCTGGTGGGTGATGGCTCACAGGTTCGCCGTCGCCGCCAGTGTCTGGACTGTAATGAGCGCTTTACCACTTTTGAGGTCGCCGAGTTGGTGTTGCCTCGCGTGATCAAAAGTGATGATGTTCGCGAACCTTTCAACGAGGATAAGCTGCGACGCGGGATGTTGAAAGCGTTGGAAAAACGCCCCGTTAGCTCGGACGACGTTGAAATGGCCATTAGCCATATTAAATCCCAACTGCGGGCCACCGGCGAACGTGAAGTGCCAACCAAAATGGTGGGTAATCTGGTGATGGAAGCGTTGAAAAAACTGGATAAAGTCGCCTATATCCGCTTCGCATCGGTTTATCGTAGCTTTGAAGATATTCGTGAGTTTGGCGAAGAAATTGCCAGATTGCAGGACTGATTCTTTCAGAGTGGGTTCTTTCCGTAGAATTTAAGGATTAGCATGCATTCCGACCAGATTTATATGGCCCGAGCTTTTGAACTGGCGCGTTTAGGGCGATTTACGACTTCGCCAAACCCTAACGTTGGCTGTGTGATCGTTCGGGATGGTCAGATCGTCGGAGAAGGTTACCATTTTCGTGCCGGTGAACCTCATGCGGAAGTACATGCGTTACGCATGGCAGGAGACGCCGCTAAAGGTGCGACCGCTTATGTTACGCTAGAACCTTGCAGCCATCACGGGCGCACGCCTCCCTGCGCGGATGCGCTTGTCGCTGCGGGGATTCGGCGGGTTGTTACCGCGATGCAAGATCCGAATCCTCAGGTCGCAGGGCGCGGAATGTATAGGCTCAAACAGGCGGGTATCGAAGTCGTGGATGGGGTGATGCTGGCCGAAGCCGAGGCGGTTAACCTTGGTTTCCTGAAGCGTATGCGTACCGGATTTCCTTATGTTCAATTGAAAATGGGGGCGTCGCTGGACGGTAAAACCGCCATGGCATCCGGGGAAAGTCAGTGGATTACTTCTCCGCAGGCCAGACAAGACGTTCAGCGTTTTCGAGCCCAAAGTTCGGCGATTCTTAGCACCAGCGCAACGGTGCTGGCTGACGATCCTTCGCTGACCGTACGTTGGTCGGAACTGGATGCAGAAACCCAACGAATTTACCCGCAATCGGCGCTACGACAGCCAACTCGTATTATTCTGGATAGCCAGAATCGCGTTGCTCCAACTCATCAGGTGGTGCAGCAGGAGGGAAACTGCTGGCTGGCAAGAGTCAAGGCCGATCAGCAGCCGTGGCCGGATAGCGTCGAGCAGGTATTGCTCCCACATCACGGTAACGGCATCGATTTGGTCTTGCTGATGATGCTACTTGGCAAACGCCAAATTAACTCGGTCTGGGTGGAAGCCGGGCCACAGCTGGCCGGCGCATTATTGCAGGCTGGCTTGGTCGACGAACTTATCCTCTATGTCGCGCCCAAATTACTCGGTGATAGCGCCCGTGGTTTATGCCATTTGCCCGGAATGGAGCAACTTTCCCAGGCCCCCGAGTTCAGCTTTAGTGAAGTGCGGCAGATAGGCCCTGATTTACGATTACGCCTAAAACCGAGGTATTAACCCCAATTTATGGTAGGAGATTTTCCTACCGGTGGCCGTCTTGTCGGGCGTTTTACAAATGCGCAGGCGCAGGCAGCGAAAGAATATGATAGAATCCGCCCCCCTGCGGGGTATGAACCGATATTGAGGAAAGCTATGAACGTTATCGAAGGTGTTGTTGCTACTCCTACTGCCCGCGTGGCGATTGCGATTGCGCGTTTTAACAACTTTATCAATGACAGTCTGCTGGAAGGCGCAATTGATGCCCTGAAGCGCATTGGTCAGGTCTCCGACGACAACATTACCGTTGTTTGGGTGCCGGGTGCCTATGAGTTGCCGTTGGCTGTTAATGTGTTGGCAAAAACCAATCGTTATGACGCGGTTATCGCTCTGGGTACTGTGATCCGTGGGGGCACTGCGCACTTTGAGTTTGTTGCTGGTGAAGCAAGTTCTGGCTTGGCAAGCGTTGCCATGAACAGCGATATCCCTGTGGCTTTCGGTGTTTTAACCACTGAAAGCATTGAGCAGGCTATTGAGCGCGCTGGTACTAAAGCGGGTAATAAAGGTGCAGAAGCTGCCCTGACCGCACTTGAAATGATTAATGTAATCAAAGCTATTAAAGGCTGAATTTAGTTAAGTTAAGGGGAATTCTGTGAAACCTGCTGCTCGTCGCCGCGCTCGTGAGTGCGCTGTTCAAGCGATCTACTCATGGCAGTTGTCTAAAAACGACATCGCTGATGTTGAATTACAGTTCCTGTCGGAGCAGGATGTCAAAGATGTAGACATCTCCTATTTTCGCGAGTTGCTGTCCGGCGTTGCGGTGAATGTAACCGCGCTGGATGCTGCAATGGCGCCGTATCTGTCACGCCAACTCGAAGAATTAGGTCAGGTTGAAAAAGCGATTCTGCGTCTTGCGATTTTTGAACTGAGCAAACGTGATGATGTCCCTTATAAAGTGGCAATCAATGAAGCGATCGAACTGGCCAAAATTTTCGGCGCTGAAGATAGCCATAAATTCGTTAACGGCGTGCTGGACAAAGTTGCTCCAGTCGTGCGTAAACGAAAATAATCGCATTACATCAACGATATAAATTAAGGCCGGTTTCCGGCCTTAATTTATATATCGGCTAACCTTTCTGGAATTGTATTATGGCATGTGGCGAATTTGACCTCATTGCTCGCTACTTTGACCGGTTCAGGAGTAACCGCCGGGACGTGGAGTTGGGCATTGGCGATGACTGTGCGCTACTAACAGTCGGTGAACGACAACTGTTAGCGGTCAGCACAGACACCTTAGTGTCAGGCGTCCATTTCTTACCGGATATTGACCCGGCAGACTTGGGCTACAAGGCTTTAGCGGTAAACCTCAGTGATTTGGCAGCGATGGGCGCGGACCCTGCCTGGCTTTCTTTAGCACTTACCCTCCCTGATGTGAACGAATCCTGGCTACAGGCATTCAGTGACAGTCTGTTTGACCAACTCAATTACTATGGCATGCAGCTTATCGGCGGTGATACCACCAGTGGGCCGTTAAGTATGACGCTGACTATTCAAGGGCTTATTCCTGCGGGCAGGGCGTTGACCCGATCCGGCGCCAGAATTGGCGACTGGATTTATGTCAGTGGCACCTTGGGTGATAGCGCGGCTGGCTTAGCCATTCTGCAAAATCAGCTGCGGGTTGAAGATGCGAAGGATCGGGCTGAACTGATCAATCGTCATCTGCGGCCACAGCCACGGGTTCTGCAAGGGCAGGCATTGCGGGATTTGGCTAATTCAGCCATCGATATTTCCGATGGGTTGGTTTCCGATCTACAGCATATTTTGAAAGCCAGCAACTGCGGTGCACGTATCGAGCTGGACGCCCTACCTTATTCAGATGCGATGAAAAATCAGGTTGATCCTGAGCAAGCGCTGATTTGGGCACTCAGCGGCGGTGAAGATTACGAACTGTGCTTCACCGTCCCTGAAATCAATCGTGGGGCGTTAGATGTGGCGCTCAGCCACGCCGGAGCGGGCTATACTTGTATTGGTCAGATAGCTCCTTTATCCGAAGGGGTGAAGTTCTTTAGCGATGGCAAACCTGTTGACGTCGGTTTGCGCGGTTTCGATCACTTTACCAGCCAAGGCTAACCATGGATGAGGCGAAGAAACGTCTGCGATTAACCAATCCCTGGCATCTGCTGGCGACTGGTTTTGGTAGCGGTTTATCGCCGTGGGCACCGGGCACTATGGGGTCGATTGCCGCCATTCCATTTTGGTTGCTGTTGATCCAATTGCCTTGGCAACTTTACTCTCTGGTCGTGATGTTTAGCATTTGCATTGGCGTTTATGTTTGTCATCGAACCGCTAAAGATATGAAAGTTCACGATCACGGCAGTATCGTCTGGGATGAGTTTGTCGGAATGTGGATCACGTTGATGGCATTACCGGTGAATGACTGGCAGTGGGTGCTGGCGGGGTTTGTCGTTTTCCGTATTCTGGATATCTGGAAACCTTGGCCAATCCGTTGGTTTGACCGAAATCTTCATGGCGGTATGGGTATTATGGTCGACGATATCATTGCTGGCGTGGGGGCGGCGGCAGTGATTTATTTTATCGGGCACCAATGGCCTTTAGCGCTTTTTGGCTAATACCAGAACAACTCATAGCATGGCAAGTCACTAAAAAATTTAGCTTTCTTTCCGTGGTGTGGGTTAGGTTTATCTGATGAGAATATGCTAAATAGAAAAGGGCATAGCGTTTAAGCTGTGCCCTTTTGCGTGATATCAGCCCCAATTATGGGTAATGGCCGATTAAGCTAGCCAGTCTTCAATTGTCTTCTGAATACCCGCTGCGCTTAAACCAAATTCGGCGCGCATTTCATCCTGCTCACCTTGCGGAATAAAGCGATCGGGTAAACCGATATTGAGTACCGGAACTTGCTGGCGTTTTGCCATTAACAGCTCGTTAATACCACTGCCAGCGCCACCCATGATTGCATTCTCTTCCAGCGTAACCAGTAAATCGTGACGGGCTGCCATTTCTAATACCAGCTCTTCATCTAACGGCTTGATAAAGCGCATATCCACTAATGTAGCATTCAGATTTTCTGCCACCTGCTGCGCTTCAGAAAGCAATGTACCGAAGCTCAGAATTGCGACTTTTTCACCCTGACGACGCACAATACCTTTGCCGATAGGAAGAGCCTGTAATGGCTCTAAAACTGCGCCAGTACCATTCCCGCGAGGGTAGCGTACCGCCGCTGGACCGTCGTAGTGGTAGCCGGTAAATAACATCTGACGGCATTCATTTTCATTGCTTGGCGCCATGATGACCATATTAGGAATGCAGCGCATAAATGATAGATCGAAAGCGCCCTGATGGGTTTGTCCATCAGCGCCGACGATACCGCCGCGATCGATAGCGAAGAGTACCGGTAGATTAGGAATGGCCACATCGTGAATCAGCTGATCGTAAGCTCGCTGCAAGAAAGTCGAGTAGATCGCTACAACCGGTTTATAGCCACCAATCGCCAGACCGGCAGCGAAGGTCACCGCGTGTTGTTCTGCTATGGCCACATCGAAGTACTGCTGCGGGAATTCACGGGAGAACCGCACCATACCAGAGCCTTCGCGCATAGCAGGGGTAACGGCCATCAGTTGGCTGTCTTTTTCAGCCGTTTCACACAGCCAATCGCCGAATATTTTGGAATAGGTGGGTAAATCGCTTTTGCTTTTTGGCAAAGTACCTAGCGCAGGATCGAACTTAGGTACCGCATGCCAGCCGATAGGATCTTTCTCCGCTGGTGCGTAGCCTTTGCCCTTTTTGGTCATAATATGCAGAAGTTGCGGCCCTTTGAGGCTACGCATATTTTTCAGCGTTTGGGTTAAAGCTTGTACGTCGTGGCCATCAACCGGGCCGATATAATTAAAGCCGAGCTCTTCAAACAGCGTACCCGGAACCACCATACCTTTCAGATGTTCTTCAGTACGTTTGAGTAGTTCTTTAATCGGCGGCAGGCCGGAGAAGGCTCTTTTTCCTCCTTCGCGCAGCGTGGAATACAGTTTTCCGGATAATAATTGGGCCAAATGATTATTCAGCGCGCCGACGTTTTCAGAGATCGACATCTCATTGTCGTTGAGCACGACCAGCATATCCGGATTGATATCACCGGCGTGGTTCATGGCTTCAAACGCCATACCTGCGGTAATCGCGCCATCGCCAATCACACAGACGGTACGGCGGCCTTTACCCTCACGTTCGGCGGCCACGGCCATACCTAAGCCGGCACTGATAGACGTGGATGAATGCCCGACGGATAACACGTCATATTCGCTTTCATCACGCCAAGGGAAAGGATGTAAACCCTCTTTTTGACGAATGGTGGCAATACGATCGCGTCGACCGGTTAGAATCTTATGAGGATACGCCTGATGACCGACATCCCACACCAGATGGTCGAACGGCGTGTTATAGACATAGTGCAAGGCCACGGTCAGCTCAACCGTTCCCAACCCTGACGCAAAGTGGCCGCTAGAACGGCTAACAGAGTCGAGTAAATACTGTCGCAGCTCATCGCATAGCTTGGGCAGGCTTTCTTTTGGCAGTAAACGCAGTTCCTCGGGGTTCTCCGCAAGTGCCAGTGTCGGGTATTTGGCTATATCAAGACTCATTCGATGCTCATATCAGAGGTGTTTACGTAGGCTGCTGCATTACCATTCCCGGCAGGGCAGTGCCGGGATCAGAAATCGTCTGAACACCGGTGCGCTGGCGGCAGAATATTATTCTGCACGAGTAACGCCTACTGGATTAATTGTTTCTAATTATCGCGTTCAATTATAAAACTCGCTAGCGCCCGCAGTGAGGCGGTGTCATACGACATTTCAGCCAAAGCATCCAGCGCCGCCAGAGCTTCGAGATAAAGATCTCTGGCTTTGGTTTGGGCTGCTTCCAGACCCAGTAGGGCCGGATAGGTGCTTTTGCCTAACTGTTGGTCTGAACCCTGGCGTTTGCCTATTGTAGCGGTATCACCGATAACGTCTAAAATATCATCCTGAACCTGGAAGGCGAGGCCAATGGCATCGGCGTAGCGATCTAACTGTTCCAAAGCCCGATGGCCGGGTTTTCCCGCAGCCAATGAGCCCATGCGCACCGCGGTACGGATCAGCGCGCCGGTTTTATGACGATGAATTTGCTCCAGCTCCGTCAGTGAAATATGGCGCTCTTCTGCTGCCAGATCCAAGGCCTGTCCGCCACACATTCCGGCTACGCCGCTGGATTTTGCCAGTTCGGACAGCATGCTGACGCGATCCTGCATGGCGACGTCCGGCATTGGCGCATCGGCTAAAATGCTAAATGCCAGCGTTTGCAGGGCATCGCCGGCTAAAATCGCGCAGGCTTCGCCAAATTTGATATGACAAGTTGGCTGACCACGGCGCAGATCGTCATTGTCCATCGCCGGCAAATCGTCATGTATCAAAGAATAGGCGTGTATACATTCTACCGCTGCCGCTGGCGCATCCAGCGTCGAGAGCGACAAACCGAACATTTGGCCGGTGGCGTACACCAGATAAGGGCGCAGTCGTTTACCGCCCAACAACGCGCCATAACGCATTGCTTGCACTAGCTCGCTGTCGTTAAACGGCAGCGGTGCAATAAAACTCAGTAATGCATCATTAGCTCGTTGTTGATATATCGCCAACTGCTCTGTAAAAACAACGGGTTGGTTCATTTCGTTCTGATGGGACATGTTTATTCGGTATCCGGCGTAAAAGGCGTCAGCGGCGCATCGGCGTCATCACTGAGCAATATCTGAACCCGTTGTTCTGCCTGCAACAGCGTTTGCTGGCCTTGACGAGCCAACTGTATGCCGCGTTCGAATTCGTTAAGCGCATCTTCCAACGGCAGTTCACCTGACTCCAGGCGGGTCACAATTTGCTCCAGCTCGCTGAGTGAAGTCTCAAAACTGGCGCTACTTTTTACGGTAGCCTCTGGCTTATCCGTAGCTTCTGGTGATGCAGCTTTTCTAGGCATATTTTATTTTCAACGTTAAGTTGGCGTCATGGGGCCGGTGGGCCACTCTCGGTTTTGGGCTATTGTAACGAATTATGCCGAGCAAATCGTGGCGTTTGCTTCGGGTTTTATTAAGCAGATATCCACTATATGGTGATATACTCCGCGCCTTGAATATTATTGGTAAGGCAGACAGCCCGGAGTTAGCCTTAACGATAACATCGTCCATTTACTCAGTGACTCGCTATTTACCGCTGCGTCGTCCGGTCATTTTGACTCAACAGTATTGTTCTTTCGATAGCAACCTAATTCACTCATCATACTAGACAACTAAAGACCGCCATGAAGTTTATCATTAAATTGTTCCCAGAAATCACCATCAAGAGTCAAACTGTGCGTTTGCGCTTCATTAAGATTCTTACTACCAATATTCGCAACGTGTTGAAACACCTTGATGACTCGCTGGCGGTGGTTCGTCACTGGGATCATATTGAAGTGCGTACCAAAGATGAAAATCTTGGCCCCGCGATCTGTGACGCTCTAACCCGAATTCCCGGTATTCACCATATTTTGGAAGTGGAAGACCGTAGTTACACCGATCTACACGATATTTTCGAGCAAACGCTGGAAGCTTATCGTGACACGCTGGTGGGCAAGACCTTCTGCGTGCGGGTAAAACGCCGTGGTAAGCACGAGTTCAGTTCCGGCGAAGCAGAGCGCTACGTCGGCGGCGGTCTGAACCAGCATATTGAGACGGCTAAAGTGAAACTGACTGCGCCTCAGGTCACGGTCAATCTGGAAATCGATCAAGATAAACTGGTGCTGATCAAAGCTCGTCACGAAGGTTTGGGCGGTTTCCCTATTGGTACGCAGGAAGATGTTTTATCACTGATTTCTGGCGGTTTTGATTCCGGCGTGTCCAGCTATATGTTGATGCGCCGCGGCTGTCGGGTACATTACTGCTTCTTCAATCTTGGCGGTTCAGCTCATGAAATTGGCGTAAAACAGGTGGCTCATTATCTGTGGAACCGCTTCGGTAGCTCTCACAAAGTTCGTTTTGTGGCGATCGATTTTGAACCTGTGGTTGGGGAAATCCTGGAGAAAGTCGAAGACGGTCAGATGGGCGTAGTGCTGAAGCGCATGATGGTGCGAGCGGCTTCTCAGGTCGCGGAGCGCTATGGCGTGCAGGCGTTGGTAACCGGTGAGGCGCTGGGGCAGGTTTCCAGCCAGACGTTGACCAACCTGCGGTTGATCGATAACGCATCTGACACGCTGATTCTGCGCCCGCTGATTTCCCATGATAAAGAACACATTATCAATTTGGCGCGCGAGATCGGTACCGAAGACTTTGCCAAAACCATGCCGGAATACTGTGGTGTGATTTCTAAAAGCCCAACGGTTAAAGCGGTGAAAGCTAAAATAGAGGAAGAAGAGTCGCACTTTGATTTCTCAATTCTCGATCGTGTAGTGAGCGAAGCGAAAAACGTGGATATCCGCACTATCGCCGAGCAAAGCCGCGAACAGGTGGCTGAAGTAGAAACCGTAGCAGAACTGGCTGATACCGATGTGGTGCTGGATATTCGCGCGCCGGATGAGCAGGAAGAGAAGCCGTTGGTTTTGGCTCCGGTAGAAGTACGGACCTTGCCTTTCTATAAGTTAAGCACTCAGTTTGGCGATCTGGATCAGAGCAAAACCTATTTGCTGTACTGTGAGCGTGGCGTGATGAGCCGTTTGCAGGCGCTATATCTGCGTGAGCAGGGCTACAAGAACGTAAAAGTTTATCGTCCATAACTGAGACGGTATCTGATTCTGAAAGGGCGCTAATGCGCCCTTTGTTATTTCCGAAAGCTAATAGCGATAGTCTTTTTTATCGATGCCGTATTTCTTCATCCGTAGATAGAGCTTTTTGCGCGGTACTTGCAAATACTCTGCTACGTCGTTAATTCTTCCCTGATGGATATTTAGCGCCTCATTAATTATCTTCAGCTCATACTGTTCAATTCGTTCATCCAACGGGCCACAGTCAGTTTCAGTCACCCATTCCATGCTGGTTTCGGTCAATGGCATCACGCCAACGGCAAATAATTCTGCCGCGTTTAATAACTCTCGAATATTTCCCGGCCACGGACGGCGACACAACCTTTTTACGAAAGCCTCACTCAGCTGTGGCTGCTGGCGATCCAGACGTTTACAGGCATTTTCCAGATAATGGCGGAATAGTACCTCAATATCGCCAGGGCGCTTTGCCAAGGGTAAACACTCAATATGGCTAAGAGAAAATCGATAGTAGAGTTCGGGAACCAGCAATTGCTGAGCGGCCAACTGTGCAGGTAAGGAGTTGCTCAAAGCAATTAAACGGAAATGACATTCTTCAGGGTTTTGCAGTTGCGCCAAAGCACGCTGTTGCTGGCTGGCGAGCCGTTCAATGTTTTTTACTACCAATGTACCGTTCTGTACCTGATTGATGTAACTATTGAGGTCGATATTCTCATCGCTGGTAGGATCGATGATGATCAACGGATTATTGCGGCGTTGGCTCAGTTGGTGCAGATAGCGTGCCGCCAGAGAGCGGCCGGTTCCCAGCTCACCGTAAAAAAATACCGGCACATCAATATCGGCCAGCATCTGCAGGCGTTCTCTTAGTTGCCGAACCCAACCGCTGTTGCCCAACAGATGTTCGCTAAGCTGCTCCCGCTGCCAGTGACGACGAGCAATCAGAGCCTGTCTATCTGCCAGCGCCAGCTGAACGCATTGCAGTAATTTTTCCGGATTGACTGGTTTTTCCAGAAAGTTATAGGCACCTTTTTTCACCGCCTCCACCGCCATGGGAACATCGCCGTGGCCGGAGATCAGCAATATCGGCAGATGACGATCTTTGGCGAGCAAAATTTCCAGCAGAGCCATGCCGGAAAGGTTTGGCATACAGACATCGCTGATGACCATACCCTGCCAATCGGTGGTAATAAGTTCTGCTGCCGCCTGCGGTGAGCTGTATGCCGCTACCTGATAACCTTCTTGCGTCAGGATCTGGCAATAGGCGTCCAGCACATCAATATCGTCATCAATCAGTAAAATTTGCTGTTCATCAGTTAACATGGCTCAGACTCCTGAATTGCAATATCACCATTCCGTGGTGGTCTAATGTTGACGCCAACCGCAGCTCTCCTGCGCACTGCTCCATAATGGACTGGCTAATCGATAGACCGATACCCAGTCCCACTTCTTTGCTGGTCGTAAAAGGTTTAAGCAATCGATCCGCCAGCGCTAGCGGCCAGCCCTGACCATTATCTCGCAGAGTCAGCAATAGATTTTCTGCCTGTTGTTCGAAAGAAACCTCAATGATTGGCGGATGTTGAGCGCTGGCTTCTAGCGCGTTGGTCAATAAGTTGACCAACACTTGCTGAATACGAATATCGTCGCCGTATACCAAAGGGAAACTTTCTGGCTGGATGAACCGCGCCTTGAGTGGACGATGACGCAAGGATAAAAGATCCCAGGCCGCATCCAGATTGGCTCGTAGATCGATGGGGTGTAACTGTTGATGTGCATCGCTGCGACGGGAGAATTGTCGTAGCTGCTTAATAATATTCACAATACGCAGAATCAAACCGCGCATTTTATCCAGATTGGCCTCCAGCATGGCGTTATCGCCGTTTTTAAGCGCTTTTTCACTGCTGAATAAATACAGCGACAGGGCATTGAGAGGCTGATTTACCTCATGAGCAAGGGTGGTCATCGTCTGCCCGACTACCGCCAGTTTAGCCGCCTGAATCAGTTCATCTTGCGCAGTACGTAAATCCTTCTCAATGAGCCGTCTTTCATCAATCTCTTGTTTAAGCTGATTTTTTTGCTGATTAATCTGGCCGATGGTGCGGCGCAGTAATCCAGCAATTCGCCCCAGTTCGTCCCCTCCGTAGACCGGAATAGTTGTATCCAGTTCGCCGCAGCCTAAACGCGCTACCGATTGATTTAACAGGGTAAAGCGTTTGATCAAGCGTGAGCGAATATAGAAATGATTGAGCGTAAAGGCAAACAGCAGAGCCAGGAGGGTTGCGACAATAATCAGCAGGCCGCTGATGCCCATAATATCGCCGAGGCGTTGATTGAAGGTTTGTAACTGCTGGTGGCTGTTGCCCAACTGGTTTTCAATCTGACTGCGAAAGCGAGTGAGGGTTTGCTCTTTCGCATTCACGGTTTCCTCCAGCAATGCCAGCGCCGTTGCCCGTTCTTGCAAAATAGCCGGCATTTTTAGCTCTGCGGTGCCTAAATTGAGCAATTCATCGATAGTCTGGCGCAGAGTGATGGTGCTGGGATGTTTTGCCAACGATTGCATGTTGGATTCCGCAGTTTGCTTTAGGTAGCTCAGGTAACGAATGTGATTATTCAGGCTATCAATATTCGGATTGGCCAGCTGTTCGCGCAGATCGTCAACCACCTGAGTTTCAATGTGCGCAAGGGCGTAAACCAGCTGTAATTCATCCTGAACATTGCGCAGCGTACTTTGCAACTGGTGATTTTTTTCCAGACTGGTTTTCTGCGTTAATTGATCGATGAGCGAGCCTTGCTGCCAGCTAATATCCTGAGAAAGCGACGTTAGCTCGGTATTGAAATCATCGTGAAGCCAGTTAATCCGTGCTGCGAGCTCGGTGATCTTTTCTCTGGCGAGGAAATTACTGTATAGCGCACTATCCAATCGAGAAAGCAGTTCCCGACTTCGGGTCAACGTCGTTGCCAACTGGCGCTGGCTGTCCGGTGTCAGACGTCGGCTGGCCATTTCGATGGTATCCAGCCGATGAGCAATCTGATCGCGCATTTGAATACGCGCCGTTGTGTTGGGGGCATGCTGGAATTCATTCAATTCCTGAATGAGTGCATTCAGATTTTCTTCCAGCTGAAAGGACGCCTGAATTTTAGGAAAGTAATCATCCAGCGCATAGCGAATCTGGCTACTTTGGGCGTGCCATGAATACAAACTGACGGCGCTGACAAACAGAGTCAGTATTGCACCAAAGGCAAATGCCCAGCGCAAAATAGAGCTGATAGTGATGCGATAGAAAAGCGGGTTCATTTCAGCGATTCCAACTGTTGGATCGCCAAATGCTGCTGTTTTTGGAAGAACTGTTGCCAAATCATTAGCTCTGACTCCATTGCGTTATCCGGCCCCTGGTTAAAGCGTTGCAGATAATCCATATCCACAGCCTGTTGCGGAGTGACGGGTACGGCGGTCAGCAATGCCCGGATTTCCGGCAGAGGGCGTTTTAGACGAGCTTCGGCGCTGTGCAAAGCTTTCCACGCATCCTGTAGCTGGTGCAGGCGGAAAGTGATCGCGGTATCAAACAATTGCTGCACGAGTTTCTGCCGTTGCAGGATCTGGCGATAATCCAGCGGCGTTTGCTGTAATAAGCGCTGTTGCTGTTTGGCGCGCGGATCTTCAACGGGTAACGGGGAAACTGGATACTTGCCGGTATCGGTATCTGAAAGTGCTTTTTGCCCGCTGTCACTCAGTAGAAAATTGATGAAACGGGCGGCGTCGGTTTGGCGCGAGCTGCCTTTCGTCATGGCGATAAAAGTCGGTGAAGCGCCGCTTTCAGGAAAGTAACTGAAACTGAGCTGCGGGTCTTTTAGCAACAGAGTGGCGTAATTATCGATAATGGGGCCGGCAAGGCCGAGTCCGGTTTTGATTTTATTGGAAACGCCAAAACTGCGGGAAGAAATTGTGGCCAGATTACCGGAAATTTCCAGCAGGGTTTCCCAGCCTTGCTGCCAGCCCCGTTGCTGTAGCAATGTTTCTATCATCAAATGGTTAGTGTCGGAGCGAGAAGGGCTGCTCATTAAAATCATCCCTTGATAGCGGGCGTCTTTTAATCCGTCCCAGGTGACCGGCGTGGGTAAATGCTTTTCTTTTAAGCGTGCGCTATTGGCCAGAATGCCATAGCCGGAAATGGCTACCGCCGCCGTGGAGCTGCGGATGGATTCTGGAACGCGTTGCTGATTATGTACTGCCAGCGTAGGCAAGGTAGCCAAACGCTGATGATCCTGCAAATGCTGCATCAACATCGGGGATGAGGTCAGCACCAAATCGATATTTTCCCCCATTGGCGTATCCAGTAAACGCTCTAGGGAAGAGCTAGTGCGATTTAGCGTTCGAATAGAAACTGCCTGCGGCTGTTTATGCCATTGCGCAATGATATGCGCGGTAGCTTCGGGGGAGAAGGTGGTGGCAATAACCAATTCATTAGCGTAACTCGCGGGAGCTAAACTCAGGGCAATAATTAGGTTCAAGAGAATGTTGCGTAAACTTTGCATCTATTTATTCGCCCCGGTTAATGTGTGATTAATATCAAATAAATAACAAATAAATATATTTATAGCGATGGCCGGATTGTTCCAATTTGTCCCATTTTTGTCTTTTTTAACGCGTAAAAATAAAGAAAGACAAAAATGAGTTAATTTTGACTCATAAATTTTGGGTTGTTGTGTCAATTTTGAAACATATCCCTTAGGTTGCACCAATTCGTCAGTCGCTGCATGCTGACTGCGAAACATAATGACGCAGTGGCGCTGGGATTATCAACTGCTTTGTAGTATCAGACACTTTATTTTATTCAGACAATGTCTGCGATAACAGACTTATTGGCTTCAACGCCAGGGAAATCCATTTTTCTAAATAACAATTTAATAATAAATCTTTAAGGTGAACTATGCTCTCATTTATGAAACCCAAGATAGCAACCCATAAAGTTCCCGACGATAAAGTAATAGCTACATATAATCGTTATCGGGTTCAGGCGTTGTTCAGTATATTTATTGGTTACCTTTCCTACTATATTGTGCGGAATAACTTCACGCTTTCTACACCTTATTTAAAAGAACAATTGCACTTAAGCGCCACGGAAATTGGCATGCTAAGTAGCTGTATGTTAATTGCCTACGGTATTAGTAAAGGCATCATGAGTAGTTTGGCGGATAAGGCCAATCCCAAAGTTTATATGGCAATGGGTTTGCTACTGTGCGCCTTGGTCAATGTAGGATTGGGGTTTAGCGGCGCATTCTGGCTGTTTGCCGTATTAGTCATCTTTAACGGTTTCTTCCAGGGAATGGGAGTCGGGCCTTCCTTTATTACTATCGCCAACTGGTTCCCGCGTCGTGAGCGTGGCCGGGTGGGGGCTATCTGGAATATTTCCCATAATGTAGGCGGCGGCGTGGTCGCACCTATCGTCGGCGGCGCATTCGCAATTTTAGGCAGTGAGCACTGGCAAACCGCTAGCTATATCGTGCCTGCCATTATTGCGGTGATTTTGGGGTCAATGGTATTGCTGTTGGGCAAAGGTTCTCCGGTTAGTGAAGGCTTACCTCCGTTACAGGAAATCATGCCGGAAGCCTTGGTGATTGAGCCAGTTAAAGCCGGGCAGAAAGCACCGGAAAATATGTCTGCATTCCAGATTTTCTGTACTTATGTACTGAAAAACAAGCATGCCTGGTACGTGTCTTTCGTAGATGTTTTCGTTTATATGGTGCGTTTCGGTATGATCAGTTGGCTACCGATTTATCTGTTGACTGAAAAACACTTCACCAAGGGCGAAATGAGCGTGGCTTTCCTGTTCTTTGAATGGGCGGCAATCCCTTCTACGTTATTGGCCGGTTGGTTATCGGATAAATTCTTCCGCGGCCGTAGAATGCCGTTGGCGATGATTTGTATGGTGATGATCTTTATCTGCCTGATCGGTTACTGGCAGTGTGATTCCCTACTGATGGTGACTTTCTTTGCGGCTATCGTCGGTTGTCTGATTTATGTGCCTCAGTTCCTGGCTTCAGTGCAGACCATGGAAATCGTACCGAGCTTCGCCGTAGGGTCAGCGGTGGGCTTACGCGGCTTTATGAGCTATATCCTTGGAGCCAGTTTGGGTACCAGCCTGTTTGGCGTAATGGTCGATAGAGTGGGTTGGCACGGCGGGTTCTACTTGCTGATGGGGGGGATTATTTGCTGCATTATCTTCTGCTATCTGTCCCATCGCGGCGTGCTGGAACTGGAGCGGGAACGCAAAGATCAGCAGGTACGTTTAGATAAAGAAGCATTAGCTTAATCTTAGGGTTAAAACAGCCGTTCAGCGTCGAACGGCTGCGATATGAATCAGTTACGGTAATTAAAGATGCCCGGCGGCAGAATAAGCTGACGGGCGACTTCCTCAGCTTTTTCCCTTCCCAATAATAAAAAGATGATTTTTAATGCAAAGTCGATAGAGGTTGCCGGCCCTTGGCTCGTAACCAGATTGACTCTACGATCGTAGACCACTCGCTGATCCATCCATTTATTCGGTGAAATTTTATCTTTCAAGCCGGGATAACCGGTCATATTCCCGATGGGGAATAGGTTATGGTGTTCTAACACCAAAGCCGGTGCCGCGCAAATGGCTGCGACCAGATGGCCTTCATTATGAGTTTGCCGCACTTTTTCGACCAGCAGCGGGCTATCACGGAAACATTCTGCCCCTTTTATTCCGCCGGGTAATACCACTACGTCAAATTGTTGATCGGCCACATCGACCAGACGCGTATCTGCCACCAGTTTTACACCGCGAGAGCAAGTAATTACTAACTCTCCATCACCGGCTACGCTTGCGGTCGTCACTTCAAAGCCGCCACGTACCAGCACATCAATGGTGGTGACCGCTTCGGTTTCTTCACTCCCAGGTGCCAGGCAAACCAGTGCCGATACGCTCATACACATTTTCCTTTCGTTTAATCGAATCGTACAGGCGTGAATTTTCCGGCAGCGTCATGCCGTGACTGCGCGCCCGACGTAGTAAATAGCCGGTGATATAGTCGATCTCTGTATGTCTCTGCGCACGTAAATCCTGAAGCATGGAGGAGACGTTATCAGCCGTACTTTGAATCACTTCCTGCACATAATAAAGCAGGCTTTCGGTGGAGGTATGGAAACCTTCCATTTCCATTACATCGGCAATTTCTGCGCATAATCGCGTTACCAGCTCAGGATAACGCTGTAGGTCACCGTTTCGGCACTCATACAGGCCGGTAAGAGGATTGATAACGCAGTTGACCGCCAGCTTATGCCAGCAGGCGGAGGAAATATCATTGTGCCATGCGACGTCCGGCAGGGCGTGGTGCAGTATATCCGCCAGATAACTGACATCTTTGCCGGGGGCAATCGCGGGGCCAATATGAGATATGCCGCCGGCAACGTGGATAATGGTATTGCCGTCAGGTCGCGCTGCATGAGTCGTTACGCCGTGCAGGAAAGTATTTACCGCGTCCGGTAACTCTTCCTGCGTACCCATTCCGTTATGCAAGAGCAAAACCGTGCAATCCGGATTGAGTTTAGGCAGTAGGGTGGTTACCGCGCTGGAAACTTGCCAAGCTTTCAAACATACCAGCAGTAACTCGCTTTCTGCTAAATGCTGCGGATCGTTGGTGGGCAGATTTTGATTGAATTCGTCACCTTCAAGGGTGATGACATTCACCGAACAGTAGGGTTGAGGCACTCGCAACCAACCCTGAACATCATGGCCTTGTTGGTACAGAGCCGATAACCAAAGCTGCCCGAGCGCACCGCAACCAAGAACCGTAATCTTCATAACTCTCTCCCTGGTGTAAACGGAAAACGCGCTAAATATTTATAAGTGTTATGCTTGGATTATAGACTTTTTCTTCATTAAACGCTGAGTTAGCTACGTTCTGTGGCGAAAATGCGAACAGCCAGCGGCTTGATTTTGTCTACGACGATAAAGCGGTTATTATGCTTGCCATTCATCTTATATGGAGGAGGGAATATGCCATCTTTCGACATCGTTTCTGAAATTGATATGCAGGAAGTGCGTAACGCAGTAGAAAACGCCACCCGCGATCTGGCAAACCGTTGGGATTTTCGTAACGTCCCAGCTAGTTTTGAATTAAATGAGAAAAACGAAAGTATTAAAGTTGCCAGCGAATCTGATTTTCAGGTGGAGCAGTTGCTCGATATTCTACGGGCGCAACTGAGCAAACGTGGCATCGAAGGTGCGGCGCTGGAGATTCCGGAAGAAATGGATCGCAGCGGCAAAACCTACAGCGTGGATGCCAAGCTGAAGCAGGGCATTGAAAGCGCGCAGGCCAAGAAGCTGGTTAAGTTGATCAAAGACAGCAAGCTGAAAGTGCAGGCGCAGATTCAGGGTGAACAGGTTCGCGTAACCGGTAAAGCGCGTGACGATCTGCAAAGCGTAATGGCACTGGTTCGCGGTGCAGATTTGGGGCAACCGTTCCAGTTCAATAACTTCCGCGACTAAGCTCAAAGTCTGATTGCTGATAACAGTAATAAAGGCTGCTGATTGATAAAGAGGAACAAATGCCCATTTACAGCTTTTGTTCCTCATCTCATCATCGATGCTTCTTACACAGCGTTAACCAGTTGTTCTAACTGATATCGGTTCGTTTTCTTGATATCTACTTTCACATAAGCGCTGCGTTCTACCGCTACGACTATCGCTTCGGTCACGCCTGGCTGCGCTTTAATTTTATGTTCCAAGGCCGAATCTTTAGCCGCTAATTCGGACAGCGTGATGCGTAAGCTACTGACATAAGGCGGTTCCTGCATCGTTGCGCTAACGGCAAACCACACCAAAGCAATGACCGAACCGGCGATAAACACCACTCCCGCACCGTCGAGCCCGAATAACCAACCGCCCAAACTGCCGCCAATGGCTACGCCGATAAACTGGCTGGTAGAGTAAATTCCCATCGCCGTACCTTTATAGCCAGCGGGAGACTCCTTGCTAATCAACGAAGGCAAAATTGCCTCCATCACATTGAAGGCAATAAAGAAGAGTTGCACACCAGCGATAATGCCCCACAGGTGTTCACCGGATGCCCACATCACTACTTCGGCGATCAGCAATACGGCCACACAGCCCATAAACACCTGTTTCATCCGGCGTTTGACTTCGGCATAAATAATAAATGGTACTACCGCCGCGAAGGAAACCAGCATTGTCACCAGATAAACCTTCCAATGCTGTTCGGGCAGTAAGCCCGCTTTGGCCATGGCCTGAGGCAGGGCGACAAAGCTCGACATCAACAGAATATGCAGGCACATAATGCCGAAATTAAGTTTTAGCAACCGGCTGTTTTTCAATACTTTACTGACGCTGCCTTTTACTATGCTGGATTCGCGATTTAATACATGGGTATCCGCAGAAGGCACCACTGCCAACGTGATAACGATGCCCAGTAACGCCAGTACCGCTATGCCCCAAAATAGTGCATTCAGGCCATAGGCGTGAGTGACGATTGGACCCAGGACCATCGCAATAGCGAAAGTAATACCGAAGCTAACGCCAATAAATGCCATGGCTTTAGTACGATTTTGTTCGCGAGTCAGATCCGAAAGCAAAGCCATCACTGCGGCGGCAATAGCACCAGAACCTTGTAATGCCCTGCCGAGGATAATGCCCCAAATAGAATCGCTCATGGCAGCAATCACGCTACCCAGCGCAAAAATCAGTAACCCGCCAACGATCAAAGGCTTACGGCCAATACGGTCGGATATTAATCCGAAAGGAATCTGGAATATTGCCTGAGCCAGACCGTAGATACCGATAGCAATACCGATCAGTGCTTCACTGGCTCCGGCCAAAGCCATGCCATAGGTGGTGATCACCGGCAGCACCATGAACATCCCGAGCATGCGCAGTGAAAAAACCGTTCCCAGCCCCCAGGTTGCCCGGAGCTCTAACGGAGTCATTTTGTTATCGTTCATTACCACCTCAAAAAAACTTATTGCACTATTGTAATGATTTTAGTGCCAACCGGTAAATCTATTGATGTTTAGAATATATTACAGCCAGAGTGGGTATCTTCCGGAAAAATAGAGTTTATCAGACGGTTGATAGGTGTATTCAAAACGAGAGGAATATACAGTCTGATGGCAAAATCAGGTATGAATAAAACAGGGTAGGGTAGAAAAGAGGAAGCGACCGGCTGGAAACCAGCGAGGCCGCTTCATGGAACTTTCGGTGTGCTTACCCGACGTAAGTCAGTAATGCAGCAGATGACGGAACGTTGAAGTCTACAGACATCATTACACTCAATGAAGTAATCGCAATGATTGAGAATACGAAGAGTTTTCTCGCCCATACGCTGTCATTCGTTGCTTTGTAGCCACGCAGAGCCATTCCCAACCACCAGACGCTGACTGCCGCTGCGACTACCAGATATTTATATCCGGCGTAGCCGCTGAGAGTCAGCATCAGTGTTGCTACCATAAATGCCAGAATATACAGGGTGATATGGTTTTTGGTGACCGATATCCCTTTTATAACTGGCAATACCGGAATATTCGCCGCTTGGTAATCTTTAAAGCGGAATATGGCGATCGCGTATGAATGCGGCATCTGCCAGATGCTGAAGATCAATAACAGGATCAATGCGCCGGTATCAAACTGGCCTGTCACCGCGCAGTAGCCGATAACCGGCGGAGCCGCACCGGACAAGCTGCCTATCAAAGTGCCGTATACCGACTTACGCTTCATGTAGAGGCTGTAAACCCCGACATAGATAATGAAACCTATGACGGCCAGTGCCATTGCTAACACATTGGCCGCCACATAAAGCAACAGCATGCCCGCAATACCCAGTACCGATGCATAAATCAGGGTTATCTTCGGTTCGATAAGGCCTTTTACCAAGGCCCGGTTCTTCGTTCTCTCCATGATGCAGTCGATATCACGGTCGATATAGTTGTTAAATACACACCCGGAGGCAACAACTAACGAAACACCGATTAGCGTGGCGAGAAAAAGGGGGTAATCAATATCGCCTTTAGAGGCGAGGAGGAATCCCCCAACGACAGAAATTAAATTGCCGAAAATAATTCCTGGTTTAGTTACTTGCAGGTATTGCTTAATCATCACATGCAGCTCTTTAGTCAACCATCATATTGATGTTGAGGTTGTACATAATCCACAGCGAGCCCACAACAACGATCGCGATAATCATTACGGTGAACAGGAACGCCACCAGGTTCCAGCGCTCTTCTGACTTACCATTCATATGCAGGAAGTACACCAGGTGTACGATAATCTGCACCACGGCAAGGGTCACAACCGTTGCCAGAATCATGGTATGAGAAGCGGTGCCCTGCATAACCATGACAAACGGAATGACTGTCAGAATTACTGACAGAACGAAGCCGATTATATAGGACTTCAGGCTGCCGTGGCTTGCTCCACCGTGACCAGTAGTTGAATGACTCATTTACATGGCTCCTAACAGATAAACAACGGTGAATACGCAGATCCACACCACGTCCAGGAAGTGCCAGAACAGACTCAGGCACATCAGGCGCGTTTGATTGGTAGGGTTCAGGCCGCGTTTCGCTACCTGAATCATCATAATGATAATCCAAACCAAACCAGTTGTTACGTGAATACCGTGAGTGGCAACCAACGCAAAGAAGCTAGACAGGAACGCACTGCGATCCGGGCCGTAGCCTTCAGCGATCAGGTGATGGAATTCATAGATTTCCATCGCCACGAAGCCCAGGCCGAACAGGAAGGTCATACCCAACCAGAGATTTACCTGATTTTTGTTGCCTTTGTTCATACCCAGCATGGCCATGCCATAGGTAATACTACTAAACAGGAGCAGGAAGGTTTCGACCAAAACGAAGTTCAGGTCAAAAATGTCCTTACCTGTAGGGCCGCCAGCGGTCCCGTTTACCAATACTGCATAGGTTGCGAACAAAGTCGCAAACAGAATACAGTCGCTCATCAGGTAGACCCAGAAGCCAAAGACCTTGGTGGCTCCCGCATCGTGGTGCCCATGCTCTGCATGGGCTACGTTGTGGTTAGTCAGAGTTTCAGTTGACATGATTCACGCCTGCTTTTCTGATTTGTTCATGGTGAAGATTTTCAATGCGCTCAACTTCTTCTGCCGGCACATAGTAATCCACATCTTCGTCGAAGCTTTTCACGATCCAGGTGACGATCATGCCAACGAAGCCGGCGATAGCCATCCACCAGATGTGCCAGACCATGGCGAAGCCAAAGATCAGACTGAAAGCTGCAATGATGACACCCGCGCCGGTATTCTTCGGCATGTGGATCTCTTCATATTTAGCCGGACGCTTGTAAGCTTCGCCTTTCTCTTTCATGTCCCAGAATTCATCACGGTCAACAACTTCAGGCACTACGGCGAAGTTATAGAACGGAGGTGGGGAAGAGGTAGACCATTCCAGCGTACGTGCATCCCACGGGTCACCGGTCAGATCGCGGTTTTGTTCACGGTCACGCACACTGACGAAGACCTGAATAACCTGACACAGAATACCGCAGGCAATCAGTACTGCACCGCCTGCTGCCACCATCAACATCGGGTGGAATTCAGGGTTAATATCCTGGCTTAAACGACGGGTCATACCCATAAAGCCCAGAACGTACAGCGGCATAAAGGCTACGAAGAAACCGATAATCCAGAACCAGAACGCACGTTTGCCCCAGGTTTCATTCAGCGTGAAGCCGAAAGATTTAGGGAACCAGTAAGTCAGACCTGCGAAGCAACCGAATACTACGCCGCCGATGATCACGTTATGGAAGTGAGCAATCAGGAACAGACTGTTATGCAGTACGAAGTTCGCACCCGGTACGGCTAACAGAACGCCGGTCATCCCACCGATGGAGAAGGTGATGATAAAGCCAACGGTCCACAGCATCGCAGAGTTGAACTGGATACGGCCTTGATACATGGTGAACAGCCAGTTGAAGATTTTCACCCCGGTCGGGATGGAAATAATCATGGTAGCAATACCGAAGAAGGCGTTTACGTTGGCACCTGAACCCATGGTAAAGAAATGGTGCAGCCAAACGATAAACGACAGAACGGTAATGGCAATGGTTGCCCATACTAATGAGGTATAACCGAACAGACGTTTCTTCGAGAAGGTCGCCGTGACTTCGGAGAACACACCGAATACCGGCAGAACCAGGATATACACTTCCGGATGGCCCCAAGCCCAAATCAGGTTAATGTACATCATCATGTTGCCGCCCATATCATTGGTAAAGAAATGGGTGCCCATGTAACGATCAAGAGTCAGTAACGCAACGGTTACGGTCAAAATCGGGAAAGAAACGATAATCAAGATGTTGGTACAGAAAGCCGCCCAGGTGAAGACAGGCATCTTCATCATGGACATGCCAGGAGCACGCATCTTAAGAATAGTCGCGAAGAAGTTAACACCGGTCAACAAGGTACCCAGACCTGAAATCTGTAGACTCCATATCCAGTAATCGACGCCAACGCCCGGATTGTACTCAATGCCTGACAGCGGCGGATACGCCAACCAGCCAGTCTGAGCAAATTCACCGACTCCCAGAGAGATGTTGATCAACACCACCCCGACGACGAAGAACCAGAAACTTAGGGAGTTCAGGAACGGGAAGGCAACGTCGCGAGCACCAATTTGCAATGGTACGACGATGTTCATCAGACCCACCACGAAAGGCATCGCCATGAAGAAGATCATGATTACGCCGTGGGCGGTAAATATCTGGTCATAGTGATGAGGTGGCAGGAATCCTGCCTCGCCAGCCGAAGCAAGCGCTTGCTGGCTTCGCATCATGATGGCATCGGCAAAGCCACGCAACAGCATGACCATCGCTACCAGAATGTACATGATACCGATTTTCTTATGGTCAACGGAGGTCAACCATTCGCTCCACAACCATTTCCATTTGCCGAAATAAGTCAGGGCGGCAACTAATGCCAGACCGCCTAGAATAATTGCAGCAACGGTAACCATTATGATTGGTTCGTGTAACGGAACCGCATCAAGTGTTAATTTTCCCAACATCGTTTATTCCTCGGCTCCGGCGTGAGAGTGGTCGCCCATTTCCATGCCTTTGCTCATGTCCATGCCTTTATGCATGTCATCGCTCTTGTGCATGTTCATATCGCCCATAAATTTGCCAATCGTTTCTTTAAACAGCTCCGGCTTAACGCTGGAGAAATACTCAACCGGGTTATTTTCGCTCGGCTCAGCCAATTTATCGAAATCAGCAGTGGTATTCAGGGTGTTTGGCGATTTTTTCACCTGCGCGACCCACTGATCGAAATCACCCTGAGTCGGCGTAGCGATCGCAGTGAATTTCATACCAGAGAAGCCTTTACCGCTGAAACTACTGGAAATACCGTTGTATTTACCGGCTTCATTGGCAATCAGATGCAGTTTGGTTTGCATCCCGGCCATCGCGTAAATTTGTCCGCCTAACTGAGGAATAAAGAACGAATTCATCACTGAGTTGGATGTGATCTTAAAGTTCACGGGAACATCAGTAGGGAAGGCGATTTCATTGACGGTGGCAATACCTTGTTCTGGATAGATAAACAGCCACTTCCAGTCCAAAGAAACCACTTCAATAGTGATCGGTTCTTTACCTTCGACAACCAAAGGTTTGAACGGATCAAGTTCGTGAGAAGTTTTCCAGGTTATCGTTGCCAGAATAGCAATGATAATGATTGGTACAGCCCATACAACAAGCTCAATTTTGTTGGAGTGGGACCAGTTCGGGGTATAGGTTGCATTTTTGTTGGAAGCACGGAACTTCCACGCAAAGGCAAACGCCATAAAAATAACCGGAACTACTACGATCAACATTAAACCGATAGCGGTGAGTATCAGCGTTTTTTGTTCGAGTCCGATTGTGCCTTTAGGGTTCATCAATACCATATCGCAACCAGCGAGTGTTACCGTGGCTGCAAATAAAGACAACATCCCAATATTTTTAATGTATTTCTTAAGTCTCATCTAACGACCTCAATTACAAAGGGCTCTATTGTCGTTTCAGGTGTGCGGGCATTTTACGGGAAGGTTGCAGGACTGTAAACACGCTTAAGGTTGTGTCAGCGGCTTGTTGACACTTTATGTTAAGGGGGTCACAGATGTTGCTCTCTTTGATAATTTTCTAATTGCAACAATATGTTGGCGCAAGAGTTAATTAACAAGCGTAACTAAAAGCTAACTATATTAAGGAAAAACAATGCCAAGCAGGATTTTATTGTCGGGAAATACAGATTTGGGAGGAGTTTATTTACGATTTTATGTAAATAATATGTATCTTAAAAGTGAATTAAAATATATTCCGGGGTAACCAAAATGGTTTCCCCGGAATCATTTAGTTAGAAATTATATTTAATTGAGTAAACGATACCGTCTTGTAAAAAGTCTTCGCCCAGCTTGTTATAAGCATAACGATACTGAATACCAGTGGTGAATTGTTTCATTGGTGTCCACCACAGTGCAATAGCACCGTTCACCCCGTTACGACCGCCGTTACCTGCCGCATAGCGTTCTGCACGGTTAAATTCCAGCTCGTTCCAGTTAGTAATGCTGAATTTCTCATCGAAAGCGGTGAAATCGTAGCCAGCAACCCAACCAACAACATAACCGTTATTACCTGAGTAATAAGTTTGGTCAACGTAGTGCAGCGCAACGAAAGGCTTCATCCATACGCCAGCAATGGTGGTGTTATAGCCGATACCGTACAGGGTATTCACTTCGTGGAAGTTGCTGTAGTTGTTGCCTTCAGCAGCTGGCAGAGAGTAGGTGCCATAAACGTGGCCGTATAGGTTAAAACCGGTGTCGCCTAAATAGTAGCGGCCAGTGGTTTTAAAGGTGTAACGCTGGTTATCGCCCGGCTGAGCAGTTTTGGAGTTGAACGGGTTTTCTAAATCGAAGAAGCCGTAAACTTCACCCCAGCTAAAACCTGCGCCGCCCTCTAATTCAATATAGGCAAAGTCATCTTTATGAGATGAACCACCGGATTTATGCGTAGTGCTCTTCGTCCAATCCAGGTAGTTCATGCTGATATTGCCGAAACCCCATTGGTATTCAGCTTGCGCAGAAGGTGCCAGAGTGACCGCAGTTAGCGCGATGGCGCCAACGAGAATTTTACGCATAAAAGCCTCAATTATTGTTAAAAGGTGTCAGGGGAAATAAAAGGACATATGTCCTTAATAAAAAGTGCGCACATCATAGTCTGACAGCACAAAAGGTTAAAGACCTGAGGGTGATTTGAATCTCATTTTAAGAATAATATTTCTGATTAGTTGCTTAATAATGTGATCATGATTGTGGTTTTGTCGGGTGTATACCCAGTTGACTAACTTTTACGTATAAAAAAGCCGGTAATAGAATACCGGCTATTGGTGAAGCAACGTGTCGTCTTAAGTCAAGCGGGCGCGACGCAGTGCCAGATAATCCAGCGCTCCACCCAGTATCATTCCAACAATACTGAGTTGAATCCCTCGTAATAGCAGCACATCGGCCACTTCTGGCGCTGCGGTCCATCCCCAGGCATTGCTGATTAATAGCACCAGCCACGCGGCCAATAATAAACAACCGATGGTTAAAAAGCGTAAGGCCCAGCGATAACCATTTTTAAATTCGGTTCGAGGCATGAATTCATCGGTTTTTTGCGTGAATTCAAGGGTATGGCGGCAGATATAGAGTAATATCAGGCCCGGAACGGCGGCGGCGATGGAGAACAGATAAAATATCGACCAGCCGTTAGTTTCTACAAACCAGCCTGCAACCGGGCCGACATACACGCGACCAACCGCAGACAGTGCTGACAATAAGGCAAACTGAGTGGCGGAAAACGACTTATTGCACAGCGTCATCAAAAGCGCCACAAAGGCTGCGGTACCCATGCCGCCACAGATGTTCTCCAGAAAAATGGCGCTCCCCATGGTGAAGATATTCTTGTCTGTCACCGATAGAATCCAATAGCCCAGATTGGAAACCGCCTGCAAGATGCCGAAAATCATCAGGGCGCGGAATAAGCTGAGGCGTTGCATAAGCAAACCGCCATACAAAGCACCGATAATCGTCGCTAACAGACCTAGGGTTTTATTGACCAGGCCGACGTCACCGGCGTTGAAACCTAGCCCACGAATCAGAAACGGCGTACTCAGGCTAGCGGCGAAAGCATCGCCCATTTTATAAAGCACGATCAGCAGTAAAATCAGCCAAGCGTTATTACGGCCAAAGAAATCGCGCAGCGGGGCAACAATTGCCTGTTCCAGCGTTTTAGGTGCGGCGGCGGGGGCATCCGGTTCAGGAGCCATCAGAGTAGCAACCACCCCGATAACCATCAAACCAGCCATTAACCAATAGGTTGACTGCCAGCCGAGATAACGGTCCGCAATCCATAGCGCCAAACCGCCGGAAACCAACATGGCCAGCCGATAACCCAAAACCGAAACTGCGGCGCCGGTTCCCCGTTCTTCTGCACTAAGCAAATCGGTTTTATAGGCATCAAAAACAATGTCTTGAGACGCCGAGCAGAAGGCGACCAATACCGCAATCGCTGCCAGCCACCATAAATGCTTCGCCGGCTCCATAAAGCCCATTACGATGATAGCCACTATTAATAATAGCTGGCTCACCAGTAACCAACCGCGGCGACGACCAAGGAAAGAAGGGGTGTAGCGGTCCATCAATGGGGACCACAAGAACTTGAAGACGTAAGCCTGACCGACCAGAGAGAAAATACCGATGGTTTTCAGATCAACTTGCTCCACCGTCATCCAGGCTTGCAGCGTGCCGGACGTCAGAGCCAAAGGAAGACCGGAGGCAAACCCCAGTAATAAAAGAATGAGCGAATTACGCTGTGTAAACAGGTTTGAATAGCGACTGGACATAAGAAACCTACGTGCTCTGCCCCGATTCAGGGCAGAGCAAAGTTAAGCAAACAACAGATTAACGTGCGTTTTGTTTGATAAAGCTGTTAACGCTGGTGTCTTGAGCCATATCCGCAATAACGTCACTGAGCACGGTATTCACTGCTTCAGTTATTTTGGCATTGGTTGCGGTAAATGCGCCCTGGACATTATAGGTAGAACGGTAGTTCTTAACCTGTTTGTTACCATTTTGCGCCTGAGCTGTGATGGAGATATCAGCCTTGGTCGTGATGTTGTAGCGCAGATTACCTTCCTGCACGTTGGCGAACAGTTGGTTAACTACGATTTGCAGATCAACCGGGCCGCCGGTACCAATCATATAGCCACGGGCAGTCATTTGTTTTTCCAGCACTTCCTGCAACAGGAAGCGCAGGTCGCGAGATGGCGTTAATACCACCAATTTGCCATCGCGGTTGACTTTGGCCAGCGCGGAATCCTGACGCTGATCGGCACCGTTGATACTGATGGTAATTCCCATCAAGGTGGGATCTTGCGGTGGCAATACGATTTTCGGCGTGACTTCAAGCGTATTGCTGTTGGTGGCGCAACCCGCCAGCATCAACGCGGCCAGCAGCGGGAAAAGAATTTTCTTTAGCATGTTCACTTTCTCGAGAGTTATGGAATTTTTAATAAACTGAGCGGGATAGCTGCAATATTATTGCGACATCATAGCACTGCCGCAGATAGGGGGAAGATCCCAATGGTGACAAATTCGCCACAAATACGGATTTTCATACTGGAACCCTACAAATAACCTTTTGCCGTGACAATCGGATTATCCTCAACCTCTGGCCGTTTCGTCGGCGTTAGGCGTATTTAACCGAGAATTATTGTCAAAGGAATGTTATAAAACAGCCAAAACCGACTAATATTGCTGTAAGAAGGTGTGCAGTTCTCTGCCGGTGCAGTAAGGAGATCTTTATGATTCTGATTCGCGAAAAGATAGAAGAAAAACTCAGGGCGGCATTTGAACCTGTTCACCTGGAAGTGATAAACGAAAGCTACAGACACAATGTGCCCGCAGGCTCGGAGAGCCACTTTAAGGTTGTGATTGTTAGCGATAAATTTGCCGGTGAGCGCTTTTTAAACCGCCATCGTGCCATTTATGGCGTATTGTCCGAAGAATTAGCCGGTGAAGTCCACGCGCTGGCATTACATACCTACACGGTCAAAGAATGGGAGAGTCTGCAAGACACCTTGCCTGACTCTCCATCATGCCGCGGTGCCGGAACCTTGGCATAAATATGGTATTTGCCTGATTTCCGTGGAACTTTTCTGCTGATTTAAGGTATTAGTAATAGAGAAATCCACAGGCGGCCTTTGGGCCGTTTGTTTTTTAACTGGCGACAACACTATTTTTAGCACAGCGCTGCCAGCGTTTTTGTCGAGGGATCGACGTCCGCGTAAATTTTCGCGCGCTGACATTCACTCGCTTTCCTCGACTCGAAACCTATGCACCGCTATAATGTCGCGTCTTATTTTTCCGGAATGGTTTCGGGACGCTTCTGACATCTGGGATACTCGGTTCTGTAATGCGGCCGTCCCGGTTCTTAGAGGGTGTTTTCAGGGCCAGTGTCATTCCTACAATGGCAGGGTTTTGATAGCGGCTTCTGGAGTTGACCGAGCACTGTGATTTTTTTGAGGTAACAAGATGCAAGTTTCTGTTGAAACCACCCAAGGCCTTGGCCGCCGTGTAACTATCACTGTTGCTGCTGATAGCATTGAGAAAGCAGTAAAAAGCGAGCTGTTGAAAGCGGCTAAAAATGTTCGCATTGACGGTTTCCGTAAAGGCCACGTGCCGATGAACATCGTTGAACAGCGTTACGGCGCGTCCGTTCGTCAGGATGTACTGGGCGATCTGATGCAACGCAACTTTGTTGACGCGATCATCAAAGAAAAAATCAACCCGGCTGGCGCACCAAGCTACGCACCGGGCGAATACAAAGAAGGCGAAGATTTCACTTTCTCTGTTGAATTCGAAGTTTATCCAGAAGTTGAACTGAAAGATCTGGAAAAAATCGAAGTAGAGAAACCGGTTGTTGAAGTTAATGACGCCGACGTTGATGCGATGCTGGACACCCTGCGTAAGCAACAAGCTACCTGGAAAGACACCGATGGCGCTGCTACAGCAGAAGATCGCGTGACTCTGGACTTCACCGGTTCTATCGACGGCGAAGAGTTTGAAGGCGGCAAAGCAACTGATTTCGTACTGGCTATGGGCCAGAACCGCATGATCCCAGGCTTTGAAGAAGGCGTTGTGGGCCATAAAGCGGGCGAAGAATTCACTATCGACGTGAACTTCCCAGAAGATTACCACGCTGAAAACCTGAAAGGTAAATCAGCCAAGTTCGCTATCGTTCTGAAGAAAGTTGAAGAACGTGAACTGCCAGAACTGACTGAAGAATTCATCAAACGTTTCGGCGTGGCTGATGGTTCTATCGAAGGTCTGCGCGCTGAAGTACGTAAAAACATGGAACGCGAGCTGAAAGGCGCAGTGCGTAACCGTGTTAAAACTCAGGCAATCGACGGTTTAGTTAGCGCTAACGAAATCGACGTTCCAGTTGCTTTGATCGACAGCGAAATCGACGTTCTGCGTCGCCAGGCTGCACAGCGTTTCGGTGGCAACGAGAAACAAGCTGCTGAACTGCCACGTGAACTGTTCGAAGAACAAGCTAAACGTCGCGTTGTTGTTGGCCTACTGTTGGGCGAAGTGATCAGCCAGCACGAGCTGAAAGCTGACGAAGACCGCGTTAAAGCGCTGATCGAAGAAATGGCTTCTGCCTACGAAGATCCGCAAGAAGTTATCGAGTTCTACAGCAAAAACAAAGAGCTGATGAACAACATGCGTAACGTTGCTCTGGAAGAACAAGCGGTAGAAACACTGCTGGCTAAAGCCAAGGTAACCGAAAAACCAACTACCTTCAGCGAGCTGATGAATCAGACCACTGCAGCGTAATGTTTTTTAGCGCATAACGTTAAGTATCTTTGACTTGGCGTTTTGACTTCTCAAGCCCGTCGCCTTTGGCTACGGGCTTTTTTCTTCTTGATTTACACGATAAAAACAACAAATTCTCGGCTATGGTTCCCGTCAAACTGGGCTATATTAAAAAAATAAAAGAAAGTGCTGAATTAAATCCGTAGCGAGCGTCTAAAAAACGCGTGAGGTGAGAAAGGGGCGTTGAGACAATAAAAGGTATGGGGCTTGAAAAACAGTATCCTTCCCCCAATTACTATTACAGACTTTATGTTCTATCTTTCCTTGCGTTGGCTGATTATCACCGCTGGATATGTCTGGGACGACCTACTGCTTATCATGGTCATCATTGCTTATCTCAAGTAGAATCGGTTATTAATGGCGCCAAAGTAAATTCTATTAGGAGATGGTAATGTCATACAGTGGCGAACGAGATCAATTTGCACCTAACATGGCTCTGGTGCCGATGGTGATTGAGCAGACTTCACGTGGGGAACGTTCTTACGATATCTTCTCCCGTCTGCTGAAAGAGCGCATTATCTTCCTAACCGGCCAGGTTGAAGATCACATGGCCAACCTGATTACGGCACAAATGCTGTTTTTGGAAGCCGAAAACCCGGAAAAAGATATCTTCCTTTATATTAACTCACCGGGCGGGGTGATCACTGCGGGTATGTCTATCTATGACACCATGCAGTTCATCAAACCGGATGTCAGCACCATTTGTATGGGCCAGGCATGTTCCATGGGCGCATTCTTGCTGACCGCTGGTGCGAAAGGGAAGCGTTTCTGTCTGCCAAACTCGCGGGTGATGATTCACCAGCCGCTGGGCGGATTCCAGGGGCAAGCGACCGACATCGAGATTCATGCGAAAGAAATCCTGAAAGTGAAATCCCGTATGAACGAACTGATGGCGAAACATACGGGGAAACCTCTCGAAGAAATAGAGAGAGACACGGAGCGTGACCGTTTCCTGTCTGCGGCCGAGGCTGTAGAATATGGATTGGTCGATGAGATATTCAACCGCCGTGACTAACAGCGTATTTCTGTGCGCCGATAGACTATAATTGGAAAAGTTTAGTCTTTTAGCACGCTAAGGTGCCGGCAGTCCGTTTGATAAAGACGTGACGTCCAGAAGTAACGAGAATAGTCTCCCTGCCGTCCTGTTGTTAGTGACGGCAGATACTAAAGAAGAGGTTTACTGATGACAGATAAGCGCAAAGACGGTTCAGGAAAGCTGCTGTATTGCTCTTTCTGCGGCAAAAGCCAGCATGAAGTGCGTAAGCTGATTGCCGGGCCGTCAGTGTATATCTGCGATGAATGTGTCGATTTGTGCAACGACATTATTCGCGAAGAGATTAAAGAGGTCGCCCCGCATCGGGAGCGTAGCTCATTGCCAACACCGCATGAAATCCGTCGCCATCTGGATGATTATGTCATCGGGCAGGAACCAGCGAAAAAAGTGTTGGCGGTTGCGGTTTATAACCATTACAAGCGTCTGCGTAACGGTGATACCAGCAACGGCATTGAGCTGGGCAAAAGTAACATTTTGCTAATCGGTCCAACGGGTAGCGGTAAAACACTGTTGGCGGAAACGCTGGCTCGTTTCCTGGATGTGCCATTCACCATGGCCGATGCGACGACGCTAACCGAAGCCGGTTACGTGGGTGAAGACGTCGAAAACATCATCCAGAAACTGTTGCAGAAATGCGATTACGATGTGCAGAAAGCGCAGCGCGGTATTGTCTATATCGATGAAATTGATAAAATTTCTCGTAAATCGGACAACCCGTCAATTACCCGTGACGTATCAGGTGAAGGCGTACAGCAAGCCTTGCTGAAACTGATCGAAGGTACTATTGCTGCCGTACCGCCACAGGGTGGACGCAAACATCCGCAGCAGGAGTTCCTGCAGGTTGATACCTCGAAGATTCTGTTTATCTGTGGCGGCGCATTTGCTGGTCTGGATAAAGTTATCGGGCAGCGTCTGAATACCGGTACCGGTATTGGTTTTGGCGCAACGGTAAAAGGAAAATCCGAGAAAGCAACCGAAGGCGAATTGCTAAGACAGGCTGAGCCAGAAGATTTGATCAAGTTCGGGTTAATTCCTGAATTCATTGGTCGTTTGCCCGTTGTTGCTACCTTGAGTGAATTGAGCGAAGACGCCCTGATTCAGATTCTGAAAGAGCCGAAAAACGCCCTGACCAAGCAGTATCAGGCGTTGTTCAATCTGGAAGGCGTTGAGCTGGAATTCCGCGATGAAGCTCTGACGGCGATTGCTAAAAAGGCAATGGCGCGTAAAACCGGTGCTCGTGGCCTGCGTTCTATCGTAGAAGCGGCTTTACTGGACACCATGTACGATCTGCCATCTTTGGAAAGTGTGGATAAAGTGGTTGTTGATGAATCAGTTATCGCCGGTCAATCTGCACCGCTGCTGATTTACGGCCAGCCTGAAGCGCAAGCTTCTGGCGAATAATTAGCCAAATAATCCAGACAGTTAGTAAGATAATGGGGGATTTTATCCCCCATTTCTTTTTCCTCGCATTGTTATCGTTGAATGTAAGACATTCGTCCCCATATACTCAATAACCTATTTAGTGAAACTCGTGACCTCCCGTGTTTCACGAGATTTCCTGAAATCTGGCGGAAGCTAAACATAAGAGAGAGCTCTATGAACCCTGAGCGTTCCGAACGCATAGAAATCCCTGTATTGCCTCTGCGCGATGTAGTGGTTTACCCGCATATGGTGATCCCACTGTTTGTTGGCCGGGAGAAGTCGATTCGGTGCCTGGAAGCTGCAATGGAACATGATAAAAAAATCATGTTGGTTGCACAGAAAGAAGCGTCGACGGATGAGCCTGGTATCAACGATCTGTTTTCTGTTGGCACCGTTGCCTCTATTTTGCAAATGCTGAAATTGCCTGATGGCACAGTCAAAGTACTGGTCGAAGGGTTACAGCGTGTGCGCATTACCACTCTGTCTGACAGCGGAGAGCATTTCGCTGCCCAGGCCGAATACCTGGAATCACCTGCAATCGATGAGCGTGAGCAGGAAGTACTGGTGCGCACGGCAATTAATCAGTTTGAAGGCTATATCAAACTGAATAAAAAAATCCCACCGGAAGTCCTGACCTCCCTGCATAGCATTGAAGACGCTGCACGTCTGGCGGATACCATTGCTGCACATATGCCATTGAAATTGAATGATAAACAAGCAGTGTTGGAAATGTTCGACATTACCGAACGTCTTGAATATCTGATGGCAATGATGGAGTCGGAAATCGATCTGTTACAGGTTGAGAAGCGTATCCGTAACCGCGTTAAAAAGCAGATGGAAAAGAGCCAGCGTGAGTACTATCTGAATGAGCAAATGAAAGCTATTCAGAAAGAACTGGGTGAAATGGACGATGCGCCGGATGAACACGAAGCGCTGAAACGCAAAATCGAAGCGGCGAAAATGCCGAAAGACGCGCGTGAAAAAACCGAAGCTGAGCTGCAAAAACTGAAAATGATGTCGCCGATGTCTGCGGAAGCTACCGTAGTGCGCGGTTATATCGATTGGATGTTGCAGGTTCCGTGGAACAGCCGTAGCAAAGTTAAAAAAGACTTGGTCAAGGCGCAGGAAGTGTTGGATACCGACCATTATGGTTTGGAGCGCGTGAAAGACCGCATCCTTGAGTATCTTGCGGTTCAGAGCCGAGTCAGCAAAATCAAAGGCCCAATCCTGTGCCTGGTAGGGCCTCCGGGCGTGGGTAAAACCTCTCTGGGGCAATCTATTGCCAAAGCGACCGGGCGTCAGTACGTCCGTATGGCGTTGGGCGGCGTGCGTGACGAAGCGGAAATTCGTGGCCACCGTCGTACCTATATCGGTTCTATGCCAGGTAAATTGATCCAGAAAATGGCGAAGGTGGGTGTGAAAAACCCACTCTTCCTGTTGGATGAGATCGATAAAATGGCGTCCGATATGCGCGGCGATCCGGCGTCAGCGTTGCTGGAGGTGCTGGATCCAGAGCAAAACGTGGCGTTTAACGACCACTATCTGGAAGTGGACTACGATTTGTCCGATGTGATGTTTGTGGCGACCTCCAACTCCATGAATATCCCAGCACCGTTGCTGGATCGTATGGAAGTGATTCGTCTGTCTGGTTATACCGAAGATGAAAAACTCAACATTGCTAAACAGCACCTGCTACCAAAACAGTTCGAGCGTAATGCCATTAAGAAAGGCGAGCTGACTATTGATGACAGCGCGATTATTAGCATTATCCGTTATTACACCCGCGAAGCTGGGGTACGTAGTCTGGAACGTGAAATTTCCAAACTGTGCCGCAAAGCAGTAAAAAATCTGCTAATGGATAAAACGGTTAAACACATCGAAATCAACGGGGATAACCTGAAGGATTTCTTGGGTGTTCAGAAGGTTGACTATGGTCGCGCCGATACTGAAAACCGCGTTGGTCAGGTAACGGGTCTGGCATGGACCGAAGTGGGTGGCGATCTGCTGACTATTGAAACCGCCTGTGTTCCGGGTAAAGGCAAATTGACCTATACCGGCTCTCTGGGTGAAGTCATGCAGGAATCCATTCAGGCTGCGCTGACAGTCGTTCGTGCTCGTGCGGATAAATTGGGGATTAACCCTGATTTCTACGAAAAACGTGATATTCACGTTCACGTACCTGAAGGCGCTACGCCGAAAGATGGCCCAAGTGCAGGTATCGCAATGTGTACTGCGTTGGTCTCCTGCCTGACGGGTAACCCTGTGCGCGCCGACGTCGCCATGACGGGTGAAATTACGCTGCGTGGTTTGGTATTGCCTATCGGTGGATTGAAAGAAAAACTGCTGGCAGCTCATCGTGGTGGTATCAAAGTGGTACTGATCCCAGATGAGAACAAACGTGATTTGGAAGAGATTCCAGACAACGTTATCGCCGATCTGGAGATTCATCCGGTTAAGCGCATTGATGATGTTTTAGCCATTGCGTTGCAAAATCCGGCCTTTGGCGCACAGCCTGTTGCGTCAAAATAGTGACGGATAGCAAGAAGTATTGATAAAACTAATGCTGGTAAGCGAAATCCTACTTGCCAGCTATTTTTTGTGCCGCTAAGTTAGATCGGCTGTCTGACGAAAGCATTCGCCTTTAGGTTGCTTGCCAAGGCTAGACAGGATTGATATAACAGCTGCGCTGTCGTGTTGTCCGTAGGGATTTTCGGCGCGACGATAGAATTCTAAAGGGGATGAAAGAGTGAATAAGTCACAACTGATCGACAAAATTGCCGCAGGTGCTGATATTTCTAAAGCGGCCGCTGGGCGCGCGTTAGATGCAATTATTGCTTCTGTTACTGAATCCTTGAAAGAAGGGGATGATGTAGCTCTGGTTGGTTTCGGTACTTTTGCAGTACGTGAGCGCTCTGCCCGTACTGGCCGTAACCCTCAGACCGGTAAAGAAATCAGTATTCCAGCTGCAAAAGTACCAGGCTTCCGTGCTGGTAAAGGCCTGAAAGACGCAGTTAACTGATGACTACCTCAGATCTCTTCGGTGCCAAATATTGTTTGTGATAAACAATAACCTGACGCAGTTGAGTTGGTAAGGTAAGATATAAGGCGCATCGTAACTGATGCGCTTTTTTTTCGCTTGGCAGTTGAACTGGCGTAAAATGCTGACTTAGCCGTAAGGCAATGGCGGCGTTGGCCACTGTGAGAAGTTTTATCGCGCAGCAACGATTTTGGGCTGACGCAAGGAACGCTGGGTCTTCATACCTGAGCAAGAGTTTTTATCCACATTACAGCGGAGTATTGTCACATTATGATGGACAATTTACGCGCGGCTGCAAATAACGTCGTGCTCAAAATCATCCTGGCCCTGATTATGTTGTCCTTTATCCTGACCGGCGTGGGCGGCTATCTGATCGGTGGCTCCAACGACTATGCAGCTAAGGTTAATGGCCAAGAGATAAGCCGTGCCCAGCTTGAACAGGCAATGCAAAGTGAACGTAGTCGTTTACAGCAACAGCTAGGCGAGCAGTTCTCCGTGCTGGCTGGTAATGAAGGTTATATGCAGCAGCTGCGTCAGCAGGTGTTGGGGCAACTGGTCAACAACATGTTGCTCGACCAATATGCTAAACAACTCGGCCTGACTGCCAGTGTCGATCAGGTAAAAGAATCTATTCGCCAGATTCCTTATTTCCAGACTAACGGTCAGTTCGATAACAGCAAATATCTCGAGCTAGTAAACCGTATGGGCTACAGCCTCGATCAGTTCGCGCAGGTACAACGTCAGCAGTTGATTAATCAGCAATTGCTACAGGCCTTTAACGACAGCGGTTTTGCACTGCCGGCAGAAGCTACCGCTATGTCCGAGCTGATTTTGCAACAGCGTGAAGTGCGACTGGCAACCTTGGATCTGAAAGCGTTACAGGCTCAGCAGAAAGTCACTGATGAAGAGCTGAAAGCCTATTACGATCAGAACAAAAACAGCTTTATCGCGCCTGAAGAGATGAAAGTGAGTTTCATCGCCATGGATGCGGCAGCGATGCAAGATACAATCACCGTGACTGAAGAAGATATTGCTGCTTATTACGATCAGCACAAATCCAGTTTTACTCAGCCGGAGCGCAGAAATTACAGCGTTATTCAATTTAAAACCGAGGCAGATGCCAAGGCTGCTTTGGATGAACTGAAAAAAGGTGCTGATTTCGCTACGTTGGCGAAAGAAAAATCCACCGACATTATTTCTCGTAAAAATGGCGGTGAACTGGGTTGGTTAGAACCTGAGACAACCGCCGATGAGCTGAAAGAAGCGAATCTGACCGAAAAAGGCCAGCTGTCTGGCGTGGTGAAGTCTTCTGTGGGTTATTTGATCGTTCGCTTGAACGACGTCAAGCCAGAGCAGGTTAAGCCGCTGTCTGAAGTGCATGATTCGCTGGCAGCCAAAGTTAAGCAGGAAAAAGCGGTTGATGCTTATTATGCGTTGCAGCAGAAAGTGAGCGAGGCGGCAACCAGTGATAATGAGTCTCTGGCTTCAGCTGAAGAAGCTGCTGGTGCCAAAGCGAAGCAAACCGGTTGGTTTACTCGTGATTCTGTACCTGCCGAAGTGAATTTCAAACCCGTAGTTCAGGCTATCTTTGATGGCGCTTTGGTTGGTGAGAATGGTGCTCCTGGCAGTAACTCTGATGTCATTACCGTTGATGGCGATCGCGCATTCGTGATTCGTATCGATGGTCATAAACCAGAAGGCGTACAGCCATTTGATCAGGTACGCGATCAGGTTGCTGAACTGGTTAAACGCCAGAAAGCAGAGCAGCAGGCTCGCGTTGACGGTGAAAAAATTCTGGCTGCGCTGAAGCAAGATAAAGGCGAAGAAGCGATGAAAGCCGCTGGTCTGAGCTTTGGCGAGAAGAAGTCCATCGCTCGTGCGCCGGATGACGATCAGTTAGTTCAAACCGTATTTGCGCTGCCTCATCCGCAGGCGGACAAACCGGTTTACGGTTTATCTCAGGATCGTCAGGACAATATTGTATTGATCGAATTGCTTTCCGTGACGCCGGGTAAATTACCAGAGGGTGAAATGGCAAACTTCATTGCTAAAATGGAAGAGGGTATCGGCGGGGTGACTCTGGATGCGCTGATGGCTAACTTGCACAAACAGGCAACGATTAAAATGGGTGCTGCGGAACAACAACAGCCGCAGTAAACATCGCAAACCTCTGCAAACCGATGTAACAATGAAAGGCCGCTTTAGCGGCCTTTCGCATATCTGGAATCCGTGATTTGCCGAAAAAAAACGCTTGAGGCAAGGTACAGATGCTGTCAAATACATGGAGGATACAGCATGAAAAATAATGGAAAATCCTTAGCACTGGCATTGCTACTGGCCTGGTTATCAGCTCCGGTAACGCTAGCGGCTCCTAATCAAACGAAAGAATCCGTGCAAACCAACTCATCAAAAGCATCGGCTCAAACCTCAGAGAAGTCGTGGAATAGGTCGAAAGAAAATAACTTGAAAGCTGACGGAGCAAACACCAATAAGCCTTCAGCCGGGAAAAATGAGGCAGAAGACGGACTGATAAATGTTAATAAAGCCACGGCAGAAGAGCTGGCTGCTGCGCTGAGCGGTATTGGTTTGAAAAAAGCCCAGGCCATTGTTCGCTATCGAGAGGAATTTGGCTTCTTTAGTCAAATAGAGCAACTGCAAGAGGTTTCAGGTATTGGGCCGATATTTATTGAGCGCAATCGGCAGAAAATAAAAATGTAAGTTGAATGATATTTAATCATTTAGTTAGTGGTTTATAACATTGGCTGCTAACCTTTCATCAGGTCATACCAGTTCTGTGGCGTATGTATTTGAAAAATTCATAAATGATGAAAGGGGCGTTGATTAGCATGCATCATGAAGTTTTGGTTAGAAGCTATCATGTTGATGGTTATTTACATGTCAATAATTCACGTTATTTGGAGTTCTTTGAGGAGGGGCGCTGGCGTTGGCTTGATCGAGAGAATCGGCTGGAATGGTTGAAAGAACGGAATATTGGTTTCTATATGGTAAATATCAATATTAATTATCGTAAAGGGGCCGTTGAGGGAGATCTGCTACGAATTGAGAGTCTGGTGTATTCCCTGGAAGGGCGCTGCGGGAAATTCAAGCAGGTCATGAAAAGGTTATCGGACGGCGCGGTTATCGCAGACGCTGATATGACGTTTGTCTGCATAGATATGGGAATACAAAAAGCGCTGCCTATGGAAGGGGAGTTAAAACACAAATTGGAATTATTAGGTAACTAACTTATTGGTATATTTTTTACTATAGCTGAGCTAATGGGGTGCGTTCAGTTCAGCTATTTTATTCTGCAATAGTGGAGTTGGTGTAAGGCTGTTCGCAGAGAGCGAAAATGTAAATAATTGGTTAACTAACTGTGATCTAAATCTAAGTTATATAGTGAGTCTGCTATGTGCTTGGGTGGCTCTGCTATTATCGATGAGGTCATACCAGTTTGGTTTACAGTTCTGGCAGATGCTTACCTGCATTCGATTTTATCCCGTAGCTGAGGTTTTCTATGCGCACCCATATAACAGTTCGTGGTTTTCATATTGACGTTTATCAGCATGTTAATAATGCCCGTTATCTTGAGTTTCTTGAGCAAGCGCGCTGGGAATGGCTGGATGGGGAGGAAGCATTTCAGTGGATGACCCGCAACCATATCGCTTTTATCGTGGTGAACGTCAATATTAGTTACCGTAAACCCGCGGTGTTAGGTGATGTGCTACGCATAGATAGCCATTTGGTAAAACTCAGTGGTAAAAGCGGGGTGCTTAATCAGATTGTGACCTTAGAGTCCGATGGTTCGCTGGTGGCTGATGCCGCACTGACTTTTGTTTGTATTGATCTGAGAACACAAAAAGCTGTGCCAATAGACGGCGAGCTTCGGGAAAGATTGAGTGCGTTAGAAGAGCCGACGCAAGGGCAGTAGTCGTCCTGATGAGCAATGGTGCTTTAATTAGCTTACTTTGAAAATCGTTGCGGCTATTTGGGTTCAGTTTGTTCGAATAATATTTTGCATTGCTCTATAGCTCTATAGCAAGCAGCCTGTGAATTTATGTATCACAGACTGCATAGGCCTGTTTAGGTTGAACCGATTAGGGCTGAACCAAACTGGGGAAACTGAAATTAAAGTAGACCGATTTTCTTTTTAAGGCTGGTCGTGACAGCAGACTTATTAGTTAGGTAATTATTCAGCCCATTAGCCCGTAAGTGGCAGGCTGCACATTCGCCGCAGCCATCGCCTTTAATGCCGTTATAGCAGGTCAGCGTGTGGTGGCGAATAAGGTCTAGCTGTTGGTAATAATCGGCTAATGCCCAGGTCTCAGCTTTGTCTAGCCACATTAGCGGAGTGATGAAAGCGATATCCCGCGCGATGCCGAGATTAATGGCATGGTTGAGGGCTTTAACAAATTCATCGCGGCAATCTGGGTAGCCAGAGAAATCCGTTTCGCATACACCGGTAATGACCGCTTCTGCTTGTACCTGATAAGCGTAGATTGCCGCCAGAGTCAGAAACAGGATATTGCGGCCGGGAACGAAGGTGTTGGGAATGGCATTTTCGCTGCTTTCTTCATAAGTCGGCACGGGAATACTGTCGCGAGTTAGGCTACTGACCGCCAGCTCGTTTAGCATGCAGACATCCAGCACTTTGTGCGCTTTGGCGCCTAATTGAATGACAAGTTCGCGGGCTACGTCGATCTCTTCACGATGGCGCTGACCATAATCAAAAGTCACACAGTGAACTTCATCATATTGCTGCAATGCCTGAATCAGACAGGTGGTGGAGTCCTGCCCACCGCTAAATACTACGACTGCGCGTTTCATTAATCGCTCCCTCGTAGGCTTAAGGTCGATATAACAATAACCTTGAGCCGGAAATTAAATACTGTGGCTATGTTAACTCAGTTAGCTGGCTAAAAGGTAATAACAGGCCGAATTGAATCAGTGAAGCCATTGATAATTACTGTACCTGCAATAAGCGCTATCCAAGGATAGTTCGCTTTAATTATCTAATATGGCGTTATCCAGCGATGAATCTGGGGTAGGGGGCAACCAGGCCTGACAAAAATCAAACCAACCGTAGGCGGTGAGCGTAACGCCTTTGATTCTCGGTGGCGCACTAACCTGATATTGATAATTTAATAGCGGCAGAACCAACCCGGTGGACATCAGCTGTAGATAGTGTTCCCGCAATAATGCATAACGTTCACTTGGTGCTTTAACCTGTTGAATTTGCAGTAATGACTGCTGTTGCCAAAGCAGTAAGTCTGCCGGAAGAATACCCTGCCATAAAAAATCATGGCGTAACCAACTTTCCATGGTGGCTTCGCGGGATTCTCCAACAAGATGGTCTGACATTAAGAGGTCTGCTTGTTCACATTGGTTAACGCTTTGCCAGTGTTTGTTGGCGCAAAATTGAACTTCAAGCTCGCAGCCGTGTTCGGCGAGTAATTTTTTCAACTCGCTGGCAACCATGGTCAACTCTGCTGGTTGCTGGTAGAGCAAAATTAGCCGTTTAGGTAGCGTGATGCTTTTATCTTCTGGGAACCGAGGGATAGGCCAGCCGGGCAACATTTCTTCGCTGGGAATGATAATTCCCCTTTGAATGGATAAATTTGCCAGAAAACCGGATGCCTGAATCAGCATCATCATTTTTCTGGCTTGCTGGGAATTGAGCTGGCCTCGTTTCAGGTTCATGGCTAAATAGCAAAAACCTAGGCTGGTACTGCGTTGAACAGGTTTTGCCAAGGGCATATCTTCGCTTTGCCCAATGGTGATGCTGACCGGATGCTGGCTGCTGCCGTTAACCACAACATCCGGAGGCTGTGGGGAGATCCAGTATTCGATACTGTCGAGATAGGGATGCTGCAAATGATAAAACTCATGTTGTTCGAGCCTTATCAAGTGTTTTTCAAAGTCGGCTACTTTAAACGGCCCGGCGCCTACCGATGGAGAGTCAGGGTGAAACAAACGATAGGGCAAATCGGCCATACGGTGAGCCAACCAGTAATCGGGATATTCAAGGGTAAACTGGACGCATAACGCATGCGGCAGAGTTATAGATTTAACATTTTCCAGCCCCGGCTGACCGCGAGGATGGTGACGCAGTATATGGAAGGTTTCCAGTAACTGTGCTCCGCTAATGGGATCGCCATTATGCCAGCGAAGCTGGCTGCGTAAGAAAAATTGCCAGGTTAGGCCATCATCACTAATGTGCCAGTGATGGGCCAGATCGGGCTTTGGCAGAGGATCACCGGTCTGAAAGCGGGTCAGACCCGCATGTAGCGTATATATCAAATGCTGTTCCGCGCGCCCGTTGGTTTCTAGCGGAATTAGCGGTTCCAGCTCTCGATAATAAGGAATTCGTAGTACCGGGCTATCCGCTTGCCATTGCCCGCCCATATGTGGGCTAAGTAATGCATGCAGACGCTGGGGTTCCAACTGGGCTAATTGAAATGCACCCTGATGATCCCCTTGTTGTAATAACTGGCGTAGATAGGTTGCTCGCAATTCATCCGGTGTTTTCAGGCAGTGAATTCGTGCTCGTTTGCCTCTGCCAACTTGCGCATCCCAACTGAGCCAGCCCTGTTCCTCAAATTTTTGGATAAGGGTTCTGGTATGCCGATCGCTACAAAAAAACAGCTTGGCTAATTCACTAACCGTCGTGTTACCAGCCTGCTGGCCAAATTCTTGATATAAACGCTGATATTGAGCCAATCGGTGAAATATGCGCATAGTTAAATCCGGAAGGGTTTGTATTAATTGTTCACTATTAGTTCCCTAAATACTACGCCATACTTTTGTCACTGCCAGCAGGCTCACAATTTTATGAGGTAAGTATGTACCGCTTAGCCGCTTTCGATATGGATGGAACTTTATTAATGCGTAACCATCAGATCGGTGAGGCGACTTTGGAAGCGCTGCATCAATTGCACCAGCGACAGATAATTGTCACTTTTGCTACCGGACGTCATTACCTCGATATGAAAGGGATTTTATCCAGTTTAGGAATTAAAGGTTATCTGATTACCGGTAATGGAACCCGTATTCATGATATTGACGGCAATAAATTGCAGGGTACAGATTTACCCGCGGAATTAGTGCAGTTCGTTCTGGGAACAACCTGGTCTACCAACGCCAGCATGCATATTTTTCGCGATGAAGGCTGGTTTACCAATCGTGACGATCCGGCGCAGTTAACGGCGCATAAACTGAGCGGGTTTAAATACCAACTCACTGAATTTAATCAGTTACCTTTGGCAGGAACACACAAAATCTGTTTCTGCGCGCCTCACGAAGAGCTGTTGCCGCTGAAGGACAGGTTAGCTGCGCGGATGGGGCAAGAGGTGGATTTGTGTTTTTCTGCCAGGGACTGTCTGGAAGTTTTACCTCGTCACTGTAATAAAGGTGCTGCTCTGGCTTCGTTGACAGAACTATTGGGTGTTGAAATGGTCGATTGCATGGCATTTGGCGATGCAATGAATGATAAAGAAATGCTTGATCAGGTTGGGCGCGGAATGGTAATGGGTAACGCATTGCCTCAGCTTAAATCAGCATTGCCGCAGCTTCAGGTTATTGGCCATTGTGAACAACAGGCCGTAGCTCACTATTTGCAACATTGGCTAAGTTCACCACACCTCACCTATTCCCCCGAATTCTGAGGTGATTGCTATTAGCCAGCCGGATATTTATCCGGCTTTTTTTTTGCTTATTATCGACCAACTTTAAATAAATTGGCCGATGAACTGGATGATTACAGGTTTTCCAACTCCGCCTTAAAACTGGTTAAATCCCCAATGTTAGCGCTCACCCATTCAGGGTTGTAATAAGTATCCAGATAGCGTTCTCCGCTGTCGCAGAGCAGAGTGACAATAGCTCCTGACTCGCCTTTTTCACGCATTTGTCGGGCTAACTGTAAAGCACCCCATACGTTAGTGCCGGTGGAGGCGCCCACTTTACGACCCAAAACGCCTTCTAACCAATGTGCCGTAGCAACGCTGGCCGCGTCGGGAACGCGTAGCATGCTATCGATCACCTCAGGAATAAAAGAGGGTTCGGCGCGCGGGCGGCCAATCCCTTCGATGCGGCTGCCGCAGGTGCCGGTTACGCTGCGATCCCGATTGCAGAAGCAATCGTAAAAGACCGAATTTTCCGGATCGACTACCATCAATTGAGTATTATGCCCCTGATAACGAATATAACGGCCCAGCGTCGCCGAAGTGCCACCGGTACCAGCGCTCATCACAATGTAATTGGGAACGGTAAAGGGTTCGCGGGCCATCTGGCGATAGATACTATCGGCAATATTATTATTTCCGCGCCAATCGGTAGCTCGCTCAGCGTAGGTGAATTGGTCCATATAATGGCCGTTTAATTCTTTTGCCAACTGCTCGGACGCGGCATAAATTTGCCCCGCATGATCGACAAAGTGGCAGCGACCACCGTAAAAGGCAATTTGTTCGACTTTTTTGCGCGCGGTGCAGCTTGGCATAACTGCAATAAACGGCAACCCAATCAGGCGGGCAAAGTAAGCTTCAGAAACCGCAGTGCTGCCGGAAGAGGCCTCAATAATAGTTGTCCCTTCCTTTATCCAGCCGTTACACAGGCCGTAAAGAAACAGAGAGCGCGCCAGCCGGTGTTTCAGACTTCCGGTTGGATGGGTGCTTTCGTCTTTCAGATACAGGTAAATGCCAGGAAACTCAGGCAAATTTAAGCGAATTAAGTGTGTATCAGCTGAGCGTTGAAAATCCGCCTCTATTTCACTGATGGCGTTTTTTACCCAAGTATTGGTCATGTAGTGGCCTGCGATGTCGGGGGTATCAAATTATGACTAGGTTAACGGTATTTTGGGAAAAAATTGTTGCCATTTTTACTTCTTTATCTCCTAATGAGAGAAATTTATTCTCTGGAGTGGCGATATGTTAGATAAAACAGACCGAAAACTACTGCGTATGTTGCAGGAGGATTGCACGCTCTCTCTTCAGGTTTTGGCAGAGGCAGTCAATCTGACGTCAACGCCTTGCTGGAAAAGGCTAAAGCGTCTGGAGGATGAAGGTTATATCCGTGGCCGGGTGGCGCTCTTGGATAGCGAAAAACTGGGGCTGGGATTAACGGCTTTCGTACTGATAAAAACCCAACAGCATAATAGCGGCTGGTATCAGGAGTTTGTGCAATTCACTAAGCAGATGCCGGAGGTACTGGCTTTCTACCGTATGGCCGGAGAATATGACTATCTGATGCAGGTCGAAGTTGCGGATATGAAAAGCTACGATAGTTTCTATAAGCGTATGGTGAATGGTGTTCCGGGGTTGATAGATGTAACTTCCAGCTTCGCAATGGAGAAAATTAAGTACACAACGGTACTACCGGTTCCTGAGTGAATAATTCACTAAATAACAACTTTATCGATGTTATTCTATGCCGCATGAGCCGTGGCGAGAGAGTCTGACATTATTCGATTCGCCTCCATACTATTTCCCTTCATATCATGGAATAAAACTGCGTGAGATTGTTTGCTCAACTAGGCTGGTACTTTCGTCGCGAATGGCGTCGCTATTTGGGTGCGGTAGTACTGCTGATCATTATCGCCATTTTACAGCTGTTGCCACCCAAACTGGTTGGGGTCATCGTGGATGGTATGACGGAAAAAACCATGTCCGCCAATATGTTGTGGACATGGATTGGCGTAATGGTAGTGACCGCGATAATAGTGTATCTGCTACGCTACGTCTGGCGCGTATTACTCTTCGGCGCATCCTATCAATTAGCGGTGGAATTACGCTCTAATTTCTACCGTCAGCTTAGCCGGCAGAATCCTGGTTTTTACTTGCGTCACCGCACAGGCGATCTGATGGCTCGCGCCACCAATGATGTCGATCGAGTGGTTTTCGCCGCCGGTGAAGGGGTATTGACGCTGGTGGACTCATTGGTGATGGGCTGTGCGGTGCTGATTGTGATGAGCACACAAATCAGCTGGCAGCTGACGCTGCTGTCGTTGTTACCGATGCCGATAATGGCGATTGTAATCAATTATTTCGGTGATTTATTGCACCAACGTTTTAAATCTGCGCAAGGGGCTTTCTCGGCGTTAAATAATCAGGCGCAAGAGAGCCTGACCAGCATTCGCATGATTAAGGCATTTGGCCTTGAAAATCATCAGTCTGAGCAGTTTTCCCGTGTAGCAACCGAGGCCGGTGCGAAAAATATGCACGTAGCCAAGGTTGATGCCTGTTTTGATCCTACGATTTATATCGCTATCGGCGTAGCCAATTTACTGGCCATCGGTGGCGGTAGCTGGATGGTTGTGAATGGCAGCATTACGTTAGGGCAATTAACCAGTTTTATTATGTATTTAGGGTTGATGATTTGGCCAATGCTGGCGCTGGCGTGGATGTTTAATATCGTTGAGCGTGGCAGTGCCGCTTACGGCCGTATCCGTAGTTTGTTGGAAGAGGCTCCGGTTGTTGTCGATGGACAAACGCCATTACAGGCGGAACGCAGTACTTTGACGATTGATATTCGCCGCTTTGATTATCCCGGAAGTGATAAGCCCGCTTTACAAGACGTCAAGCTGAAGCTGGAGCCAGGAGAGATGCTGGGGCTATGCGGCCCAACCGGTTCGGGGAAAAGTACCTTGCTGGCCTTGATTCAACGACAGTTTGATATAGACGAAGGTGACATTTGCTATCAGGGGCAACCTCTGACGGCTATTCGTTTGGACGATTGGCGTAGCCGCCTGTCGGTGGTCAGCCAAACGCCATTTTTATTCTCGGATACCGTTGCAGGCAATATTGCATTGGGTAAGCCTGACGCCACGCAGCAGGAAATTGAACAAGCGGCTCGTTTAGCCAGCGTTCACGAAGATATTCTGCGGTTACCACAGGGATACGAAACCGAAGTGGGAGAGCGGGGCGTGATGCTTTCCGGTGGACAAAAGCAGCGTATTTCTATTGCTCGCGCCCTGTTGCTTAATAGCGAAATATTGATTCTGGACGATGCTCTGTCGGCGGTTGATGGGCAGACGGAGCATCAAATCCTGAAGAACCTGCGTCAGTGGGGAGCACATCGCACCGTTATTATTAGCGCTCATCGTCTCTCTGCATTGACTGAGGCAAATGAAATTCTGGTCATGCAACAGGGGGGCGTGGTGCAGCGTGGCGATCATGAGCAGTTACTGAATCAGTCGGGATGGTATCGGGAAATGTATCGTTATCAGCAAATTGAAGCAGCTTTAGATAGCGATGAAGGGCTGGAGGTCGTATCCGATGAGTAAAGCTCGACAACTTTGGCCGACGTTAAAACGTCTGCTGGCTTATGGTTCAGCCTACAAAAGACCCTTGTCTATCGCGATAGTCATGCTGTGGATTGCGGCAGCGGCGGAGGTAAGTGGCCCACTGCTGATCAGCTATTTCATCGATAATATGGTCGCAAAAGGCAATTTGCCCTTGGCTGTAGTGAGTGGCTTGGCGCTGGCCTATTTGCTGCTGCAACTCTTGGCGGCGGCGCTGCATTATTTTCAGACGATTCTGTTTAACCGGGCTGCCGTGGGTGTGGTGCAACAGTTGCGTATTGAAGTCATGGATGCCGCACTACGCCAGCCGCTTAGCGCATTTGATACTCAGCCGGTCGGTCAATTAATTTCTCGCGTTACTAACGATACCGAAGTCATTAAAGATTTATATGTGATGGTGGTTTCTACCGTGCTGAAAAGTGCGGCGTTAATTGGCGCGATGCTGGTGGCGATGTTTAGCCTCGATTGGCGTATGGCGTGGATTGCCATCTGTATTTTTCCGGCGGTTTTGGTGGTCATGGCGCTTTATCAACGCTACAGCACGCCGGTGGTACGGCGAGTACGCGCCTATCTGGCAGATATTAACGATGGTTTTAACGAAGTTATCAACGGCATGGGGGTCATTCAGCAATTCCGCCAGCAGGTTCGTTTTGGCGAGCGAATGTCTGCCGTTAATCGGGCGCACTATAGGGCGCGAATGCAAACTCTGCGTCTAGAAGGCTTCCTGCTACGGCCATTACTCAGCTTGTTTTCGGCATTGGTACTTTGCGGGCTGTTGTTACTGTTTGGGTTGAGCCCAGAAGGCTCGGTGGGTGTGGGGGTACTGTACGCGTTTATTAACTACCTTGGTCGCCTGAATGAACCTTTAATCGAGCTAACTTCTCAGCAATCAATCATGCAGCAGGCGGTGGTGGCTGGGGAACGTATATTCGAACTGATGGATCGCGCTCAGCAAGGTTACGGTCAGGATAATAATCCACTGACCAGCGGTCATATCCGGATGCGAGACGTTTCCTTCTCTTATCGTTCGGATAAAACAGTGCTAAACCACATCAATCTGGATGTGCCGTCGCGAGGCTTTGTCGCATTGGTCGGGCATACCGGCAGTGGGAAAAGTACGCTAGCCAACTTGCTGATGGGCTATTACCCGGTACAGCAGGGAGAGATTCTGCTGGATGGGCGCCCGCTTGACACACTCTCTCATCAAGTGCTGCGACAGGGTGTCTCCATGGTGCAGCAAGATCCGGTGGTGCTGGCTGATTCTTTCTTTGCCAATATTACACTGGGGCGTGATATCAGTGAGGAACAGGTTTGGCAGACGCTGGAAACCGTTCAACTGGCACCTTTGGTCCGCGCCTTGCCGGAAGGATTACACACTCGTTTGGGGGAGCAGGGCAATACGCTGTCGGTTGGACAAAAACAGCTACTGGCTATGGCTCGTGTATTGGTACAAACGCCGCAAATTCTGATTCTGGACGAGGCAACGGCCAATATTGACTCCGGCACGGAACAGGCTATTCAGAAAGCTTTGCACTTAATCCGAAAAAATACCACGCTGGTGGTGATTGCTCATCGTTTGTCGACCATTGTGGATGCCGACAGTATTTTAGTTCTGCATCGTGGACAAGCGGTGGAGCAAGGCAAGCATCAGGAACTCCTTGCGCAACAGGGCCGCTATTATCAAATGTATCAATTGCAGTTAGTTAGCGAAGAACTGGAGACCGTCGAACCGGAAGAAGCCGCTATTAGCTAGCTCAGATTGTCAGGGGGAGCTTTCCCCCTGAAATTCAATTCATGCCCGCTTATTTTCTTCCCCGCACTAAAATCTGGCGTCTTGCGCCGCCTTGTTCGTGGAAATGCACTTTTGTGACGCGTGTGGCACTATTTTGGTGCACAAAAAACGTACTGCTCGCTGCTGCGGTGAGATTCACACCTATACTGAAGTCGATAATCCATCCTCAAGCCTCTTTTTATCAATAAATTCTTCGCTAGTTTATTTATGGCACATCCTTTGCTTTATCCCTGATGCGGCAGACGTTATTCGGACTTAATTCGAGAAGGGGCAAATATGAAGCTGGTTACCGTGGTAATAAAACCATTCAAACTTGAGGATGTGCGCGAAGCCTTATCCTCCATAGGTATTCAGGGGCTGACCGTAACCGAAGTGAAAGGATTTGGTCGCCAGAAAGGACATGCTGAACTTTATCGTGGGGCTGAATATAGCGTTAATTTCCTGCCCAAAGTCAAAATAGACATTGCTATTGCCGATGATCAATTGGATGAAGTCATTGATGTCATCAGCAAAGCGGCCTACACCGGCAAGATCGGTGATGGCAAAATTTTCGTTGCCGAATTGCAACGGGTTATTCGCATTCGTACCGGTGAAACAGACGAAGCAGCGCTCTGATTCTAGGCTCAAATTTAGTGATTAGGGATGGGTTGATAATGAAAAAACGTTTATCCGTGTGGGGCCTGAGCGCAGCAGCCATGTTGCCTTCGATGGCTATGGCCGCCGCGCCTGCGGTCGCTGATAAAGCCGATAACGCCTTTATGATGATCTGCACTGCGTTGGTGTTGTTCATGACTATCCCAGGCATCGCTTTGTTTTACGGTGGCTTGATTCGTTCGAAAAACGTGCTGTCGCTAATGACACAGGTGATGGTCACTTTCGCTCTGGTCTGCGTACTGTGGATTATCTACGGCTACAGTCTGGCTTTCGGCACAGGTAACGCATTCTTCGGTGGTTTCGAAATGGCAATGCTGAAAGGCATTGGCTTGACCAACCTGAGCGGCACTTTCTATCAATTGATTCACGTTGCGTTTCAGGCTTCATTCGCCTGTATTACCGTGGCGTTGATTGTCGGTGCCTTTGCTGAACGTATCCGCTTCTCTGCGGTGCTCATTTTCACTCTGATCTGGCTGACTTTCTCTTATTTACCTATGGCGCATATGGTGTGGGGCGGCGGTTTTCTGGCACAGGATGGCGCGCTGGACTTTGCCGGTGGCACCGTGGTGCATATTAACGCCGCGGTAGCCGGTTTGGTCGGTGCCTATATGCTGGGTAAACGAGCAGGCTTTGGGAAAGAAGCCTTTAAACCTCACAACTTGCCTATGGTCTTTACCGGTACCGCTATTCTGTATATCGGCTGGTTTGGCTTTAACGCAGGTTCTGCCAGTTCAGCGAATGAAATTGCCGCATTGGCCTTTATTAATACCGTGGTGGCAACAGCTGGCGCTATTTTATCCTGGGTATTTGCCGAGTGGATTTTACGTGGGAAACCATCGTTGCTCGGCGCTTGTTCCGGCTGTATCGCGGGTCTGGTTGCTATTACGCCGGCTGCGGGCACCGTGGGCGTTGGTGGCGCGCTGATTATTGGTTTAGTCGGTGGCGTTGCTGGGTTGTGGGGCGTTGTATTACTGAAGAAATGGCTACGTGTTGATGATACTTGTGATGTATTTGGCGTACACGGCGTCTGCGGTATCGTAGGTTGCATACTTACCGGCGTGTTTACCGCATCTTCACTGGGAGGCACCGGTTATGCGGCTGGTGTCACCATGGGGCATCAGGTCGGCGTACAGCTCTTCAGTATTGGCGTGTGTGTTGTCTGGTCTGGCGTTGTTGCCTTTATCGCTTTCAAAATTGCCGATGTTATCGTTGGCCTGAGAGTGCCAGAAGAGCAGGAACGCGAAGGTTTGGATGTTAACAGCCACGGTGAAAATGCTTATAACCAGTAAGAATTTGAGTTCGAAATAAGTAATATTTAGCGAAGGGGCGATATTGATTTCGCCCCTTTGTTGATTAAAGAGATTAGAAAGAAGTAAAACCGAATGAATCAGCGGCACAAGTACCCATCAGCCGCGTAAACGAATAACCCCTTCTTGCACCGTAGAGGCGACGAGCACACCCTGGCGATTGTAAATCTGACCACGAACAAAGCCACGAGCGCCGGATGCTGAAGTACTTTCTACCGTATACAACAGCCATTCATCCAGGCGGAATGGGCGGTGGAACCACATAGAATGATCGATGGTAGCAATCTGTACTCCCGGCTCGAGAAAACCGATGCCATGAGGCTGAAGAGCCGTCGGCAAGAAGTTAAAATCAGACGCGTAGCCCAGCAAATATTGGTGGATATCCAAATCGTCCGGCATCTGGCCGTTAGCGCGGAACCATACGTGACGCAGCGGTTCTTCTTTATGACCTTTCAACGGGTTATGGAATTTAACCGGTCGCATTTCAATCGGCTGGTGGCCAATAAACTTATCCCGCAGTTTTTCTGGAATCAGGTGCGCCAGATTTTTGGCGATTTCGGCTTCCGATACCAAACCTTCCGGCGGTGGCACATCCGGCATGTCATTCTGATGCTCAAATCCCTCTTCAGGCGTTTGGAATGACGCGGTCATAAAGAAGATCGGTTTGCCATTTTGAATAGCGCTGACGCGGCGTGCGCTAAAGCTGGTGCCATCTCGCAGGTTTTCCACATCGTAAACGATAGGTTTGCTGCTGTCGCCGGGGCGAAGAAAATAGCTATGGAAAGAGTGAATGTAACGATCGGCTGGTGCGGTCTGTTTCGCAGCATAAATTGCCTGGCCGACAACCTGTCCGCCAAATACCTGACGCAGCCCTAAGTCTTCACTTTGGCCACGATAAAGACCTTCTTCGATCTTTTCCAGATTAATCAAGTTGAGGAGCTTTTGCAGTGCCTGACCCATGGTGTGGCCCTCTGTGTTTTCTTTCAGCATAGTGTGCTGAATTATTAGGTAGCTCGTCAATGTATTGCTATTAATTCACTATACAAACTATTGTTTGTAGAGAAACTAATTGCTAACTGAATGATTAGGCTGGATGTCAGAAACGCCAGGTAGCGTTTTATGCTATAATTACCTGTCTAGGTGGTTGAAGCCACTTATTAAGCGCCGGATTTTCGATGAGTCACCGGCATTGGGATAATAAGAAGGAGACGACCCTATGAAACTATGGCAGATAGTTGGCGGCGCAGCATTAACGGTAACCTTGGCGGGTTGCGCGAATCACGGCGCAGAAGTTCCTACCCAGACGGCAGCAAGCGCCGCAGCGACCTCGGCCGCTATCGCGCAGCCATCAGTCAGAGGTACCGTAAATATTCGCGAACGTGTGGCATTGCCACCTGACGCAGTCATTACGGTAACCTTGTCTGATGCTTCTTTGGCCGATGCTCCTTCCAAAGTGATTGCTCAGCGTGCAGTGCGAACCGACGGCAAGCAGGCACCTTTTACTTTCGTGCTGCCGTTTAATCCTGCGGAAATTACGCCTAACGCTCGGATTATCCTTAGCGCGGCGATAACTCAGAATGGCCAGTTATTATTTATCACTGATACCATTCAGGAAGTGATTAACCGTGGTCAGGGGACAAATGCGGATCTGGTATTAGTACCGGTAACCTCCGCGCCAATTCAGACTACACCTTAATCACCTTTGAGAATGACATAAAAGCAGGATGGAATAGATGCCAAGGCGTATTTTCCCATACTGCTTTTATCTTTCTGTTTTAATTTTCCGCTATTACCAACGCCAGGCAAATCGTTTAAGGTCGATATATCCTTGAACTTCAAAAGTGACACCTTCCGCTAGTAAGGCTTTTTGCTGACGCAAATAATCTTCGCCGCTTAGTGAGATTTCACCGTGGCGATTGACGACACGATGCCAGGGTAGGCTAGTGCCTTCCGGCAGGCGTTTCAGTACTCCACCGACCTGTCTGGCTGCCCGTGGCGAGCCGCACAGACGCGCGATGGTGCCATAGGTGGTCACCTGACCATAAGGAATGGCGGATACCACATGAAATACGCGCTGACGGAAACTATCTTCTTCCTGTTCCATACTCTGCGGAGCTCTTTTTAAATGAATGCGAGTGCCTGGAATTATTATCATGCAATATCCCCGGAGCTGCGAGAAACATATTTCTGACGGCCACTAGCCATTTGTTGGGCAAGAAACCACCAGTTGATGCGGGTTGTCTTGCTATTTAGCGGGGTATGGTCAATAATGCCCACCGCTTCGGAGTATCAGGAGCTGTCAATGGAGGCTCTGTTGGTTCTCCCGCAACACTAACTTGTGAACTCGGTCAGGTCCGGAAGGAAGCAGCCGCAGCAGGCGAGGTGTGTGCCGGGATGTAGCTGGCAGGGCCTCCACCAATTCTGGCCTAGCCTAAATCTCTCCTGTTTCTCATATATCGCCATTTACACCCAACGACTTATACCTGACTACTCCTACCTCACTACCCAGATGATTTAATCGCTTTCTTTAGGCTGTTGCAGCGATTTCACCAACGTTTGCTCTCTCCCCGTAGTTATCCTTTTAGCCTGTATCGTTTAACCGAGACAAAGGCACAATATGCTCAATACATTTTGTATTTAGATATCTCTCTTTGTCATCCCCATAGTTTATCAATGGCAAAAATGGATATTTTTAAAAAACTACGGGGAAAAAGCGTTGGGGTGTTTCTTATAAGAATTGAATTTTTAGCCACTAACCATAATACCTAAACCTTGAAGCTAACCATTATTGTTTTGGATAAAAGGCTATTTTTAACTGGATTTGACAAAATTAGATTAAAATATTGGCGTAAAGGGGTGTTGTACCGGGTTACGTAAATAACCGTACAGACAGAAAAGAGTTTTTACATAGTTTATGATAACCGTTAAATCATTACCCCATTGAAGCCGATAGGGTTATCGGCTCAACGTTGTTCGTCTTAACCAGCGCTAAGCGATTTACCTTACATACTTCCAAACACCCATAGGAATCTTATCATACAGTTTATTCATAGTTAGCTCAGCCAGGCGATGATCTGCGGCGGAGTAGAATAATTCCAGTTCGTCATCAGATAGTTCATACGTATTTTTTTCAATAACACGTTCTAAAGTGTCAATTGTTGTGCATTTTCTTAAACGCATCAGATAGTCAGTTTTGGTCATAATGGAAATTCTTCTCAATATATGAATAAAATATGAATAAAGAAATTATAGGGCACTATCCCTTAATTTTTCATCAGGGTACAGACGTATTCCCCTGAGAATAGTCTGAATAATCGGTCTTTTGTTTTCTGCCAGCGACGCAATTCCGGGTCATTAATTCCGTAACTACTAAACAGTGTATAAGTGTCGTCTAGATATTCCTCCACTAACTCGGAGAGGTCCGCTTCTTCCGCGTATTTTATTTTAAAACTCATCACAAATGAAGCTATATGCTCGATCAAATCATTTAACTGTAAATTTATCGCAGAAGTCGGATCGTTTACCCAGCCGTGGTGACTATCGCCTAATGTGGCAATACCTTCATCATACAAATTCTCACATAAGAATTTCAACTGAGCAATATCATGTCGCTTAGGTGAGTACTCATCCATATCATCCCCTCCGTTAACGCTTAATCGGTGCGATAACACATAGTGAGTAGACTGATAATCATTATACGAACAGGTAAACAGCCAGAAAGTAAATAAGTCTGTCGTATACAAATATAAATCATTTTTTCAGTCACTGCTCTATCTTTATTACTTAATCTTACAATTCATCAGCGGTAGAGGGTTTGTCGTAATCTATTATATCAAAGATTATTTTTTCAGGATGTACAATAAATGTTACAGCGTTAGTAATGTAATCTTGGGTGTTGATATCAAGACAGGCGTTAAAAATATACCATTGATAACGGTAAGTCATTGAATAATCGTTAAGCTGAATGTTTTTAATCTCAAGAATTTCTAATGAGCCTGCAGCGTAGCGTGCATCTTCGGAATAATACATTAGCCCAGACGTCAGGTTTTCTTCAATCGTGCTGATATTATCTTTTATTACCTCACTCAGTTGTGAAACAGAGCTGAGGCAGCGGGAGAAGTCTCCTCGGATTTCCTTGTTCATTAATTGTTCGCTTATGGGCTAATTAATTTATTTAATGTATCAAAACTCAAGGGCAGGGAGTGAACCTGCTGATACAGCCTGTTGTCCATGAGATTTAAGTGGTTTTTGAATAATTCGAATAAGTAATATTATTAATCAAATAAACAGCTTAGCAATGTAGTGTAATACGTCAGAAGAGACTTAATATTGTTTAATCTTGACGAGTGAGAGTCATGGCTTCCTAATATTTCCCGATTATTGCACTGTGAGTAGAAGAAAAATTTAAGACTAAATTCATCTGTTGAGCGGTTAATGTGAAGGGAAGCCCATGATGGAGGGACGCAGCCTTACACATGGGCAACTAAAGATCATTCGATATTGCTATCATTACCCTTCCGAATACGAAACAGTATAGCTGGCTAACCCGGTGTCATTTGGTAAAGATAATTTAATTTACTGTTACGAATTATTTTAAATTAAATTAGATGCCATTTACAGTTTAAACCATAATTTTTTGCCTGCTATTGCCATAGGCCTCCCACTCTAGACTCTTCTCCCTGATTCTCCTTTCTCCGCGTTATCTCACTCTTTGTTACCTAAATTATGCATCAATATCATCTTGAGTATTGAATCTGACAACTTGATGTGATGTTATATTGTATCAATAATGACTCACTGATATCTTCCTATGTGCCAATCCCATCACCATAAAGCGTCGCTTTCTGTACCGAATCGAACGCTATTTTCAATTTCTTCATGGCTGCGCGCGTTCGGCATGATAACCGTGCTGATCTTATTGTGGTCAGCCATTTATTGGGCGAATGCACTGCCATGATCACTTTGCAACAGCTACAGGTTGGTTATGGGCAGCAGCCGGTCACCGCTCCTCTTACCGGCTCTTTTGCCCGCGGCTCGCTCACCGCAGTGATTGGCGCAAATGGTGCCGGCAAATCCACCTTACTTAAGACATTGGCCGGATTACAGCCAGCGTTAGGCGGCAAAATAGTCTTTGGCGACAAGAAGATTCCCAGAATGGCTTATTTACCGCAGCAAGCCGAATTGGATCGCCAATTCCCTATTATCGTGTTCGATGTAGTAGCAATGGGATGCTGGCCACAAAGTGGGATGTTTGGTGGCCTGAATCGACAATCGGTACAACGCATCAAGCAGGCTTTGGACACCGTCGGCATGCTGGATATGGCCAGATGTCCGGTTGGGGTGTTATCCGGCGGGCAGTTGCAGCGGGTACTTTTCGCCCGGTTGTTGGTACAGCAGGCTCCTTTATTACTGCTCGATGAGCCTTTTACCGGCATTGATAATCAGACTCTCTGCTTGCTATTAAACGTTATCCAGCAGCTCCATCAGGAAGGGCGAACCATTATTGCCGTTTTGCATGATATGTCGATGGTAGCGCAGCATTTTCCACGAGTATTACAGCTCACCGCTGAATATTGTCGCTGGGATGAATCTAAACGCTTGTTTGCCGAGTGCGCTGAAGCAGGCCGAAACCTTTCCAATCAAAATAATCTGTCTGTGGAAGCCCAGCCATGAATTTGTTTCATCTATTAGCCGACCCTTTTGTCGATTTCGGTTTTATGCGACGAGCGTTGGTGGCTTGTCTGGCTTTGTCTTTGAGCGCCGCGCCGCTTGGCGTTTTTCTATTGCTACGACGAATGAGTCTGGTGGGGGATGCGCTTTCCCACGCGGTATTACCCGGTGCGGCTATTGGCTACCTGATTTCTGGCGTATCGCTGGTTGCGATGGGCATCGGTGGATTTATCGCTGGACTGGCGGTGGCCATGCTATCAGGGCTAGTCAGCCGTAAAACACCGTTAAAAGAGGACGCCAGTTTCGCCGGTTTTTATTTGGGTTCTCTAGCACTTGGCGTCACTTTGGTTTCATTACGCGGCTCCAGCATGGATTTATTGCATGTGTTATTCGGTTCGATTCTGGCTATTGATTCCGCCGCGATGACCATGGTGGGCGCTATCGCGACCCTTTCGCTGTTAGTACTGGCGTTGATTTATCGAGCCCTGGTGATTGAATCATTCGACCCTGTCTTTCTGCGCGTCAGTATGGGGCGTTGGCTGATGGTGGTGCATGGCATTTTTCTTGCTTTGGTCGTGGTCAATCTGGTCGCCGGTTTCCAGATTTTAGGCACCTTGATGTCGGTAGGGTTGATGATGTTACCTGCGGCCAGTGCGCGTTTTTGGGCCAAGGATTTACCTCATACTTTAGCTTTTTCGGTGCTGATCGGCATGATTTCCAGCGTTGTAGGCTTGATTTGGTCTTACTACGCTTCACTGCCCGCCGGGCCGGCTATTGTGCTTAGCGCCAGTATTATTTTCTTTATTTCGATTTTGTTTGGCTCGCGCGGCGGCATTTGGGCCGTGGCGCGGGATTAGAAGTGTGTGCTTTAAAGGAGAATTAAATGAAGCGTTTACCTATCGCGTTGGCGGTCGCTGCCCTGCTGTCCAGCCCGCTGGCTATGGCCAAAACTATCGAAGCCGTCGCCAGTTTTTCTATTCTAGGAGATATTGTGCAGCAAATCGGTGGTGAGCATGTGAAAGTCACCACGCTAGTGGGGCCGGACGGCGATCCGCACAGTTTTTCCCCCTCGCCTAAAGATAGCAAACAGATTTCTCAGGCTGACGTGGTATTTGTCAGCGGGCTGGGTCTGGAAGGTTGGTTGAATCGTCTTATTGCGGCCTCTGGCTATAAAGGGCCGGTGGTGACGCTTTCAGAGGGTATTCATTCACGGAAAATGGAGGAGGAGGGGAAAAAAGTGACCGACCCTCACGCCTGGAACAGTATGCAAAATGGTATTCAATATGCCACGCATGTGATGAATGCTTTAATCGTTGCCGATCCTGAGGACGCGGATTATTACCGTAAACATGGTGCAGAATATATCCAGAAATTGGAAAAACTGGATGCCTATGCTAAAGCCCAGTTTGCCAGTATTCCCGTTGAAAAACGCAAAGTACTGACCAGCCATGATGCTTTTGGTTATTTTGGACAGGAATATGGCGTCACCTTTTTGGCACCCGTTGGTTTTTCCACTGAAGCCGAGGCCAGCGCCAGCGACGTGGCCAATTTGATTAAGCAAATCAAACAGGAAAAGGTAAAAACCTATTTTATTGAGAATCAAACCGATCCGCGTTTAGTGAAGCAGATTGCTGCAGCCAGCGGGGCGGAGGCCGGAGGCGAATTGTTTCCTGAAGCGCTATCTCAGAAAACTGGCCCGGCAGCTACCTATGCGGAAGCGTTCAAACATAATGTCGATACTATCGTCGCCAGTATGAAATAACTATTTTCCCCTGTCTGCAACGGGCAGGGGGGCGACAACACTTCTAAAAGCACGGCATAGTGAGTTTTACGGTAAAGAAAAAGCCCCGTTGGGCAGCAACGAGGCTTTTTATCTACAGGCAACAAGCAAAATACAAGTTGGTAAATCGGACTTAACGTTTCTTTTTAGTTCCTCCCTGAACCGCTTTGAAGCGCGGATTGCTTTTACAAATAACAAAGACTCGTCCGTGGCGACGGACAATCTTGCAGTCTGGATGACGGTTTTTTGCTGAACGTAATGAACTAAGCACTTGCATGATGCATTCCCAGATCAGTTATTTTTTTTGAAAAAATGGCCAAAACGCTGCTGGAAGCGCGCGGTGCTACCTTCTTTGGAGAATTCTTTTTGTTTCCCTGTGTAATAAGGATGGGAAGCGGAAGAGATATCCAAAGTGACGTAAGGATAGGTTTGGCCTTCGAATTCGATCGTGCGTTCGGTGGCTATGGTCGAACCTACGGTGAAGTAAACGTTGGCGCTGGTGTCGTGAAAGACTACGGTGCGATAGGTAGGGTGAATACCGGCTCTCATAATAACCTCTATGTAATGTTATAATATAACAATAATTATGCGCCGAGAAATAAGCGGTTTCAAGCCAAAAATGCAAACAATGGAAAAATGATGATGGATGAGGCGATCGTCAGACCTGTGCTTAAGAAGGGGATCGATGAAAATTTAGTGAAATGCCAGGCAAGAAAAAGGCCGCTTGCGCGGCCTTTTACAGAGTGTTATCGCAGGTTAAGCATTACTTAACCTGATGATCAACCGAATGACTATGTTCAATATCCTCATTCTTCTTGCTGAAACGGCGGCGAACCACCACGAAGAACACTGGAACAAAGAAGATCGCCAGTACGGTTGCGGTTACCATCCCGCCCATTACGCCAGTACCTACCGCGTTCTGAGCGCCTGAACCTGCACCACTGCTGATAACCAGCGGCATTACCCCGAGGATAAAGGCCAGTGAGGTCATCAGAATCGGACGCAGACGCATACGAACCGCTTCCAACGTAGATTCGATCAGCCCTTTACCTTCTTTCTCCATTAAGTCCTTGGCGAACTCAACGATCAAGATGGCGTTTTTGGCCGACAAGCCTATGGTTGTCAACAGGCCCACCTGGAAGTAAACGTCGTTGTTTAATCCACGCAGAGAAGCGGCGAGTAACGCCCCGACTACGCCCAGCGGAACCACCAGCATAACGGAGAACGGAATTGACCAGCTCTCGTATAGTGCGGCCAGACACAGGAATACCACAATCAGTGAGATGGCATACAGCGCCGGAGCCTGGTTACCAGACAGACGTTCCTGATAGGACATACCGGTCCAGTCATAGCCGATACCGCTTGGCAATTTAGACGCCAGTTGCTCCATCAGATCCATCGCTTCACCGGTACTTTTACCCGGTGCAGCCTGACCCAAAATTTCCATTGATGGCAAACCGTTATAACGTTCCAGACGCGGTGAACCATACTCCCACTTCGCAGTAGAGAAGGTGGCAAACGACACCATTTCACCCGCGTTGTTGCGGACATACCACTTATCGATATCGCTCGGTAACATACGGAACGGCGCATCTGCCTGTACGTAAACTTTCTTCACACGACCGCGGTCGATAAAGTCGTTCACGTAGCTCCCCCCCATGGCGGAACCGAGTGTGGTATTGATGTCGGAAATAGCCACGCCGAGGGCCTGTGCTTTTTCCTGATCAACTTCCACTTTGAACTGAGGTGTATCTTCTAAACCATTTGGACGCATGCCTACCAGCATGTCTGAATGCTGAGCCGCCATACCTAACAGCTGGTTACGTGCCGCAGTCAGTTTTTCATGCCCCAGGTTACCCTGGTCAATCAGTTGGAAGTCAAAGCCGGTCGCAGTACCTAACTCGACAATCGCCGGTAGGTTAAAGGCGAATACCAAACCGTCTTTGATTTGCGAGAAGGCGTGAGATGCGCGGCCAACGATAGCCGGTACCTTATTCTCCTCGCCCTGACGTTCGTCCCAGTTTTTCAGGCTGACGAACGCCAAACCGGTATTTTGCCCCTGTCCGCTGAAACCGAAGCCGTTAACGGTAAAGACCGAGTTAACTACGTCTTTTTCTTTGTCCAGATAGTAATCCGTCACGTGGTCTAGCACTTTCTGGGTACGCTCTTGCGTAGCACCTGCCGGTAGCTGAACCATGGTCAGGAATACGCCCTGATCTTCTTCCGGTAGGAATGATGTTGGCAGGCGCAGGAACAACACGCCCATACCGATAACAATCGCCAGATAGATCACCAGATAACGGCCGGTACTGCGCAGGATATTAGCTACGCTGTCGGTGTAATGGTGGGTGCTCTTTTCGAACATCCGGTTAAACCAACCGAAGAAACCGGTTTTCGGGCCGTGTGAACCTTTAGGAATAGGTTTCAACATAGTGGCGCACAGTGCCGGTGTCAGAATCAACGCCACCAGAACCGACAGCACCATGGCAGAAACGATGGTAATAGAGAACTGACGGTAAATCGCACCGGTAGAACCACCGAAGAAGGCCATCGGGATGAATACCGCAGAAAGCACCATCGCGATCCCCACCAATGCGCCCTGGATCTGCTCCATGGATTTCTTGGTGGCTTCTTTCGGCGGTAGCCCTTCCTCTTGCATCACACGTTCGACGTTCTCTACTACAACGATGGCGTCATCCACCAATAGCCCTATCGCCAACACCATCCCGAACATCGTTAGCGTGTTTATCGAATAGCCAAAGGCGGAAAGAATGGCGAACGTCCCCAACAGCACCACAGGTACGGCGATGGTTGGGATCAGGGTAGCCCGGAAGTTCTGTAGGAACAGATACATAACCAGGAATACCAGAATGATCGCTTCGACCAGCGTTTTCACCACTTCGTTGATGGAAATCTTAACGAATGGCGTGGTGTCGTACGGGTAAACTACTTTTAGACCGGCTGGGAAGAACGGTTGCAGCTTGGCCAGTTCGGCTTTTACTGCCGCCGAAGTGTTCAGGGCGTTAGCCCCGGTAGCCAGTTTGATACCGATACCTGCCGCAGGTTTACCGTTGAAACGAGCGATAACGCTGTAGCTTTCCGCTCCCAATTTGACGATTGCGACGTCTTTCAGGCGAACCTGAGAGCCGTCGGTGTTCACTTTCAGCAAGATCTGGCTGAATTCTTCCGCAGAGGTCAAACGGGTTTGCGCAATAATAGACGAGTTAAGCTGCTGGCCCGGCACTGGCGGTGTACCACCAAGCTGGCCTGCTGCCACCTGATTATTCTGCACTTTAATCGCATTGATAACGTCAACCGGCGTCAGCTTGTAGTTGTTCAGCTTGTGTGGATCCATCCAAATACGCATCGCATATTGGGAACCGAACAGCTGAACGTCACCCACGCCGGAGGTACGGCTGATAGGATCTTTAATGTTCGAACCTACGTAGTCGGCGATATCTTCCTGCTGCATGGTGCCATCTTCGGAAATAAAGCCGGCAACCATTAAGAAGCTGCTGCTGGATTTCTCGACGCTAACGCCTTGCTGTTGTACTTCTTGCGGTAACAGCGGCATGGCCAGTTGCAGTTTGTTCTGCACCTGAACCTGCGCGATATCCGGATCGGTACCTTCGTTAAAGGTCAGAGTGATCTGTACGCTACCGGACGAGTCGCTGCTGGAAGACATATACAGCAAGCCATCGATGCCGTTCATGTTCTGTTCGATAACCTGAGTTACCGTATTCTGAACCGTGGTCGCATCGGCGCCTGGATAGTTGGCAGAGATCGAAATTGCCGGTGGCGCAATGGTCGGATATTGCGCTACGGGCAGTTTCATTATCGCAAGTGCGCCCGCCAACATAATGATAATGGCGATAACCCATGCGAATATGGGGCGATCTATAAAGTACTTAGCCATGAATTACCGGCTCCTTTTAAGACTTCTTCGCTTGTTCAGCCGGTGCTGCTGCCGGTGCGGCGTCAGAGACTTCCTGCACCTTCACCTGCACGCCCGGTTTGATTTTCTGTAAGCCGGTTACAATCACGCGATCGCCCGGTTTCAAGCCGTCGGTAATCAGCCATTTATCGCCGATTGCCTGAGCCGCAGTTACCGTGCGCAGTTCTACTTTGTCACCTTCGCCCACGACCATCGCGGTGGCTTCACCACGCGGGTTACGGGTAATACCCTGCTGAGGAACCAGCAGCGCATCTGCTCTCACACCTTCATCAAGACGGGCGCGGACGAACATTCCCGGTAACAATGACTCGTTCGGGTTAGGGAAGATGGCACGAATCGTAATGGAACCTGTGGTTTCATCCACGGTTACGCCGGAGAATTCCAGCGTCCCGGTTTCAGAATATTCAGTGCCGTTTTCCAATAACAGGCGCACTTTCGCTTTGCCGTTTTCCTGTTTCATGACGCCGCTGGCCAGTTCTTTCTTCAGGCGCAGGAATTCATCACTGGACTGCGTCACGTCCACATACATTGGATCGAGCTGCTGAACGGTGGTTAATGCGGTGGCCTGAGCGCTGCTAACCAGAGCGCCTTCGGTTACCGAAGATTTACCGGTACGACCTGAAATTGGCGAAGTTACCTTGGTGTAAGCCAGATTAATACGTGCGCTTTCCAGCGCAGCTTTTGCGCTTTGTACTGCCGCATTGGCCTGCATCAGGTTAGAGGTCGCGGTATCGTAATCTTGTTTACTGATGTAGTTGGTGCCTAACAGAGGTTTGTAACGGTTAACGGTCAAACGCGCAATTTCCGCGCTGGCCTGTGCTTTGGCTAAATCGCCTTTGGCGCTGTCATAAGCGGCCTGATAGGTCGCCGGGTCAATTTGATATAGCGATGTTCCGGCGGTAACGTCACTGCCTTCAACATAATTACGTTTAAGAATAATGCCACTAACTTGAGGACGAACCTCAGCAATACGGAAAGCAGACGTCCGCCCCGGAAGCTCAGTAGTAATATTGAGAGGTTGAGCTTTCAATGTCACGATACCAACTTCAGGGGCTTGTTGTGCCTGGGCGCCTTGCGCTGCATCTTTATCATTACATCCTATAAGTACTAAGCTGCCTGAAAGTACCAGAATTGCAGCCAGAGGCATTACCCCTCTGTTTTTGCTCATAGATAAACCTCAAGTGTCCGATTTTTAATTAACCAATGGATCACAAGCTCTAAAACCCATTGCTGCGAAAATGATATGTGCGTGCTATGGTACATACATTCGCAAATGTATGTAAATCACAGCCCCCCGAAAAAACAACGCCATGGCACGAAAAACCAAACAGCAGGCCCTTGAGACCCGGCAACAAATTCTTGATGCCGCCGTGAGAGAATTTTCTGAACATGGTGTTTCAGGAACCTCACTCGCGGATATTGCTGACGCTGCGGGTGTTACCCGTGGTGCTATTTATTGGCATTTCAAAAACAAGGTCGATCTGTTTAATGAAGTCTGGTCGTTATCGGAATTTGACATCGATGAACTCGAACTAGAGTATCAGGCAAAATATCCCGATAATCCACTGCGTATCCTACGAGAAATCCTGATTTATATTCTGGTCGCTACGAAAGAAGACTGCCGACGTCGTGCTTTGATGGAAATTGTGTTCCACAAATGCGAATTTGTCGGGGAGATGACCTCAGTCCATGACGCAAGAAAAGTCCTCTATCTGGCAAGTTATGAGCGAATTGAAGCCGTTTTGCAAGACTGTATCGCAGCAAAACAGCTACCTGCCGATTTGAATACCCGCTGTGCGGCGATCATTATGCGCGCCTATATTACCGGCCTGATGGAAAATTGGTTATTTACCCCAGAATGTTTTGATATCCAACAGGATGCAGCGGTATTAATTGATACCTATCTGGAAATGATTTCACGGTGCCAAACCCTGCGAGGGGAAGGCGCTTCAGCGAAATAAGATTAACGTGAGGTAAATATGAGTTCTTTGGTCGTTATTGCCAACGGTGCTGCCTATGGTCATGAGTCATTATTTAACGCACTACGCTTATCCATTGCGCTAAAAGATCAGCAGCCCGATTTAGATCTTCGGTTATTTCTGATGTCCGATGCGGTAACTGCCGCTATGACCGGACAAAAGCCACATGAGGGATACAACATTCAGCAGATGCTGGAGATTCTCAGCGCCCAGTTGGTTCCTATCAAACTGTGTAAAACCTGTGCTGATGCGCGCGGAATTAGCGCGTTGACGCTTATTGAAGGCATTGAAATTGGGACTTTGGTCGAACTGGCGCAGTGGACGCTGGCGGCAGAGAAAGTGTTAACCTTCTAATTCTCAGGCTGATAGGGCGGTTTTCAGCCCCGTAGGCCGTTTTTTATGCAATGAAGAATTTTTCTTATGATCGGCGTTGGCCGAACGTGGTAGGATTTCTATTATCTCCGCTGATATGAAGTTAGATCATGATTCGCTGGTTCAATACCCAATCGTCTCTGCTTTTCAATAATACCGACAGCAATACCAACAGCGCACCCTTGCTTCGTGTCTGGATGCTTTTTAGTCTGCTTATTCTGGCGCTGGTGTGTTTGCCTGCGGCTAACGCGGCGAACTTAAATGGCGACGTGCCGAGCCGTAGTGAAGTACAAAATCAGCTCGATGTTCTGGCGAAGCTGAAAACTCCGACGCCAGCCGACAAACTGGCTCAGCAAGATTTGGTGCAAACGCTGGAATACCTCGACGCCATTGAGCGGGTTAAGCAGGAAACCAACCAGCTTAAGCAGCAATTGGCTCAGGCACCGGCTAAACTGCGCCAGGCGACCGATGCGCTGGAAGTGCTGAAAAGCAACTCCTCCGATTCGCTGACTCGTGAATCACTAGCGAACTATTCTTTACGTCAATTGGAATCCCGGCTAAATGAAACGCTGGATGACCTACAGGCGGCTCAGGAAGATCTTTCCACTTACAATAGCCAATTGATTTCCCTACAAACCCAACCTGAACGTGTACAAAGCGCCATGTATAGCGCTTCCCAGCGGCTACAGCAAATCCGTAATTTACTCAATGGATTAGCGCCGGGACAGGATGGTTTACGTCCTACGCAACAGCAAATGCTGTTAACTGAACAGGTGTTGTTGAATGCGCAGTTGGACTTACAACGTAGAAATCTGGAAGCCAACACTACGTTGCAGGATTTACTGCAAAAGCAGCGGGATTATACCAATGCTCATATTGGCCAACTGGAACGTAACATCCAAACGCTTCAAGAGGTTGTCAGTGGTAAGCGGCTGATTCTTTCCGAAAAAACGGCTAAAGAAGCCCAGGTTCCGGATGATTCTACCGACATTCAAAACGATCCGCTGGTCAGCCGCGAACTGGCGATTAATCGCGATTTAAGCCAGCGTTTGATCAATGCCACCAAAGAAGGCAATACGCTGGTTCAGCAAAATATTCGTGTGAAAAACTGGCTGGATCGTGCATTGCAGTCTGAACGCAATTTAAAAGAACAAATTACCGTATTGCGCGGTAGCCTGCTGTTATCACGTATTTTGTATCAACAACAGCTTAGCTTACCGACCGATGGCCTGATTAGCGATATGGGGACGCGCATTGCTGACCTGCGTTTGGAACAGTTTGAAATTAATCAACAGCGGGATCAGCTCTTCCAGGGCGATGATTATATTCAAAAGGTGATGAGCGACAGTAAAGAAAAAGTCAGTGGCGAAGTGGAAGATGCGCTGGGGCAAATTGTCGATATTCGCCGTGAGCTGTTGGATCAATTGAATAAACAGTTGGGTAACCAACTGACATTGGCGATTAACCTGCAAATAAATCAGCAGCAATTACTCAGCGTCAACAGCTCACTGCAACATACTTTAACGCAACAAATCTTTTGGGTGAGTAGCAATAAACCGATGGATTGGTCGTGGTTGAAAAGCTTGCCCGAGGCGATTCACAGTGAGTTGAGCAATCTTCATTTCAAATTTTCCCCTAGCGATATTCTGGCGGGATTACTGAAATCTTTGATTTTTGTGATTCCGGGGTTGCTGCTGGTCGGCGTGATTCGCTGGCGCTATAAAATCATAGATAACCATCTGGATAGTCTGGCGAACGATGTTGGTCAGCTAAAACACGATACGCAGATGCATACGCCGAAGGCGATTTTGCTCATTTTATTAAAGGTATTGCCGGGTGTGGTGCTGATTCTGCTTGTAGGCTATTGGTGCCTGCAATCGGAGATGGCGATTAGTGATTTCCTCTGGAGCTTCTTCCAGCAATTGGCCTTGTTCTGGCTGATATTCGATTTGACCTACCGCATGTTGTCCCCAGGGGGGATTACCGAACGTCACTTCAATATTGCCGCTGAGCGCTGCGCGCATTACCGTCGGCAAATGGTACGTTTGGGCGTAGCGCTGCTGCCGGTGATTTTCTGGTCGGTATTGGGCGAGAAAAGTCCTCTACGGCTGGTGGATGATGTTATCGGTCAGGTGGTAGTGGTGATTGCGTTAGCGCTGCTAGCGGTATTTGTTTTCCCATTCTGTCGTGATAGCTGGCGTGAGAAAAACAGCCACGCGGTGCGATTGGTGATAGTGACTGCCATTGCGGTGACGCCGGTGATTCTGATTGGCCTGATGGCTGCGGGTTATTTCTATACTACGCTGCGTCTGGCCGGGCGTTGGATTGACAGTATCTATCTATTCTTCCTGTGGAATATCGTTTATCTGACCGCGATTCGAGGCTTAGGCGTTGCCGCCCGCCGTTTGGCTTACCGACGCGCCATTGCTCGTCGCCAGAGTTTGGCGAAAGAAGGGGCGGAAGGGAGTGAGCCGGTAGAGGAGCCGCCGCTGGCGTTGGATCAAATTAACCAGCAGTCATTACGTTTGACCACGATGGTGCTGTTCCTGATTTTTGCTACGGCGTTTTACTGGATATGGTCGGATTTAGTCACGGTTATCTCCTATCTGGACAGTATCACTCTGTGGCATTACAACAGCACGGTTGCCGGTGCCAATGTGCAGCAGGCGGTGACGCTGGGTAATATTCTGGTGGGGATTATGGCGCTGGTGGTGGCTTATGTCATGACCCGCAACCTGCCAGGATTGCTGGAAGTGCTGGTATTATCTCGCCTGCAGCTGCGTCAGGGCACGTCCTACGCCATAACCACTATGCTCACTTATCTGATTACCTCGGTCGGGGCTATTACCGCCTTAAGTTCTCTCGGCGTTTCGTGGGATAAGCTGCAATTTCTGGTCGCGGCGCTAACGGTGGGTCTGGGATTTGGTTTGCAGGAAATCTTCGCTAACTTTGTGTCCGGTATCATTATCTTGTTCGAACGTCCGGTGCGTATCGGTGATACGGTGACTATCGGCACTTTCTCCGGTACGGTTAGCAAAATTCGTATCCGCGCCACCACCATCACCGATTTTGATCGGAAAGAAGTGATCATCCCAAACAAAGCCTTTGTTACCGAGCGCTTAATCAACTGGTCGCTGTCGGATACGATTACCCGTATTCTGATTAAAGTTGGCGTGGCCTATGGCTCTGATTTAGATAAAGTTAAAGAAGTTCTTCTGAAAGCCGCTCATGATAATCCGAGAGTTATGTCCGATCCGGAACCGCAGGTGTTTTTCCTCAATTTCGGTGCCAGTACACTCGATCATGAATTGCGGTTGTATGTACGTGAACTGCGCGATCGTAGTTACACCGTGGATGAGTTAAACCGCGCGATTGATAAGCTTTGTCGCGAAAACGACATCAATATTGCGTTCAATCAGCTTGAGGTTTATCTGCATAAAGAAGATGGGGCAGAAGTGCAGGAAGTCAGCCGTCCTATTAATTTGATGCCGGATAACGAGCGGAAACAACTGCAGCCTTAGTTTGAAACGGGTTTTGGATCGGAAAAACTAATTGGAAAACCCATAAATGCTGAGGGCGAAGCCGGAGAGGTTTCGCCCTTTTTGGGGCAGCGTTGTAAGCCGTAGTCAGGCAGGGAATTATTCCTGACGGTGATGACTCAGCTTTTGCTGATAGTCACGCTTAACAATTTCCAGCGCTGCCAGCGCCGTTTCTGGCGCAATTTCGTTGCATTCCAGCAGGTAAATCAAATCTACCGCTAGCTGCAATTCTGGTGGGGCGTGTTCAACTGACATATGAGCCAACATTAGGGTTTCAGTTTGAGTGAAGAAAATCCAACGTGACACCAAAAACAATCTGGTGCAGTTATATCCGTGCCGTCAATGCGAATGCCGGCAGAACTGACAAATCGATAAGCTGCATTATCCCGCATAATCCGGTGGCATAGTGAGGAAGCCGGCCAGCCTCAGAGACGTAAATATATGCGTAATGAATCAACTTTGAATGCATGCTAGCTAATCAGAATATTATTATAGATAATAAATTTAAACCAAATAATCATCATTTATGCAAATGTGACCCGCCTTCAAAAACCATTATCTTTTCTCTCGATACTGCGCTCGATTCGCGTCAAAGCCTGACGACAACGCATTAATCGGCCTTCCAGCGCCGCCAGTTCCTTCTGGATTCGCTGCTGATCCACCAGACGGGTTTGTTGTCCCAACTGACTTTCACGATCTTGAATCATAGTGATGATCCGTCTTTCATAATCCTGATGCTCTGCCAGTTTATGGTACGGATCCTGGCTAACCTGTCGTGGTTTGGGCTGATTTTTACGTAGGGTTTGAGTCGCGAGCTCTCGCTGTAAAGCTGAAATCTGCGCCACCAGCTTTTCTGCCAAAAAAGCCACCTGTTCGGAGCGCTGTTCGGCGACGACTTGCTTCAATTGTGTCAGATTCTTGCGAACCTCCAGCAGATAATCCCGCAAACGCGTGCCGTGGTTACTGAAAAGAAGCTGATCAAAACGAGCCTGAGCCGTAGGCGTGTGCGCCTGTGGGGCGATTTCAGCCGACAGTGCTTCAACCTGGCTTTCAAGCACCTGTAACAATTTTTCTGTGCTCATGGAATTCTCTCCTGATATTCTTGGGGCTAGCTTGCCTTTGAACCCGCCGGGAAACAAGGAATAAGGACTGGTTTGGGTAAATTGAATCATGAATCGACTGGTGGTGAATCTGGTTAATGATAAAGTACCGGTTAGTATCTTTTTCAATGATGGTGAGAATAAATAAAGGGAGCTTATGTCTCGTTGGTTGTTAATCATCCTGGGATGGACCGCCGTGGTCTTGGCTACCTTAGGCGTGGTATTACCGTTGTTACCCACCACACCATTTTTGCTATTAGCCGCTTGGTGTTTCGCTCGCTCATCGCCGCGTTTTCATCAGTGGCTACTCTATCGTTCATGGTTTGGCAGCTATATTCGCAACTGGCAGCAACATCGGGCGCTGCCACCGGGAGCCAAGTGGAAAGCGGTACTGGTGACGCTTATCACTTTTTCCATATCCCTGTGGCTGGTTAAAATCTGGTGGGTAAGAATGCTGTTAGCAATTATGCTTATCGTTTTATTGATTTTCATGCTGCGGATGCCGGTTATTGACCTAACGCAACAAAAAAAGCGCTGATTATCTGGCTCCGGTTGCATTTTTCCATCAGTTTGAATAGATTTGAGCGTTTTCGTGCGCGGATTGCCCCATAGTCCCTGTTTAGGGCGTTAAAAGGGGTGGATGTGTTCTGTCCCGGCGGTGTTTGATCGACATCGGGTGGCCGCGTTTTAGTATGTTCAGCAGTTTTATCAGGCACAAATTATGACCGCTACCGCACCTAATACAGCACAACAGCTTCAGTATATTAAAGACAGTATTGAAACCATCCCTGACTATCCAAAACCGGGCATACTGTTCCGCGATGTTACCAGCCTGTTGGATAATCCTTTGGCTTACGCTTCCAGTATCGAACTGCTGGTAGAACGCTATCTGGACGCTGGCGTGACCAAAGTTGTAGGTACCGAAGCCCGTGGCTTCCTGTTCGGCGCGCCGGTTGCATTGGCTCTGGGCGTAGGTTTTGTTCCAGTCCGTAAGCCCGGCAAGCTGCCGCGCGAAACCATTAGCGAAAGCTATGAACTGGAATACGGCACCGATAAGCTGGAAATTCACACCGATAGCATTAAACCAGGTGATAAAGTTCTGGTTATCGACGATCTGTTAGCGACCGGCGGAACCATTGAAGCGACGGCTAAATTGATTCACCGTTTGAAAGGTGAAGTGGTTGCTGCGGCATTTATTATCAATCTTCCAGAGCTGGGCGGTGAAAAACGCCTGACGGAACAAGGTATTGATTGCTACAGTCTGGTCTCTTTCGACGGTCATTAATTTGACCATGCCTTTTGGCAATCGGTAAAAAAAGGCCTCGTTACTGAAATAGCACGAGGCCCAGTTAATTCTCTATTGCTGTCTGAATGATCACAGTCTGACTGCACTTTCAGCTAACCATATTTTCTGTTAACAATACTCGCTGCGAATAATACTGCATCTGACGATTACACATTGGCATTTGCCGGTGATTTCTGTCGACGTTTACGCCAACGCCTTAATATAAAAGGCAATATCAATACTGCCACAGCCAGACCGAGTAAGGTTTGGGCGATTGCACCCTGCCATAAGATACTGAAATCTCCGTTACTGATGGAAAGCGCGCGCCGTAAATTCTGCTCAAGCATTTCTCCCAGAACAAAGCCTAAAATCAGCGGTGACATCGGGAAGTTCATTTTTCGCAGCAGATAGCCAAAGACGCCCAGTCCAACCATCAAGACCAGATCAAATGTGGTGCTGTGTACCGCATAGACCCCGACTGCAGAAACGGCGGCGATCGCCGGCACTAGAAACCATAGGGGAATGGTGAGCATTCGGGTGAAAAAACCGACCAATGGCAGATTCATCAACAGCAACATCACGTTGGCAATCAGTAGCGAAGCAATCAATCCCCAGACGATGTCCGGCTGCTCGGTAAACATGGCTGGCCCCGGCGTGATGTTATACAGCGTCAATGCGCCCATCATCACCGCCGTGGTGCCTGAACCGGGCACGCCTAGCGTCAGCATTGGGATAAACGAACCGCAGGCCGAGGCATTGTTGGCCGCTTCCGGTGCCGCCACGCCGCGAATATCTCCTTTGCCGAAGCTTTCGCTATTGCCGCTGATTTTTTTCTCCGTCATGTAAGTCAGCGCGCTGGCAATGGTAGCACCGGCTCCGGGCAGGATCCCCACGAAGAAACCAATCACTGAAGAACGCAGGGTTGGCCCCACGCATTCCGCCGCCTCTTTACGGTTAAATAACAGACGGCCGGTTTTTCGCACCAGTTTTTGCCCGGTACTGGTGCCTTCTAGCATCAGCAAAATTTCGCTGACCGAGAACAGACCAATCACCACCACGATAAACTGAATGCCGTCAGAGAGATGGACGCTGTCAAAGGTGAATCGATATACCCCGGTGTTGGCATCGACGCCCACCGTTGCCAGCCCCAAACCGATTAATGCTGCCAATAGTGATTTAATCGGATTCTGGCTCATCATGCTGCCCAGGCAAGCGATGGCGAACACCATCAGTGCAAAATACTCTGCCGGACCGAATGAGAGCGACCATTGCGCCAGCAACGGTGCAAATAGAATAATGCCACCAATGGCAATGATTGAACCGACGAAGGAACTTACCGCTGAGATAGACAGTGCAATGCCTGCGCGCCCTTGCTGCGCCATGGGATAGCCGTCGAGCGCGGTCATAATCGCCGCCGCATCGCCGGGGACATTCAGCAATATCGAGGAGATACGTCCGCCGTATTCACAGCCGATATAAACCGTTGCCAGTAAAATCAGGGCAGATTCTGCTGGCAGCTTTAAGGCAAACGCCAGCGGCAGTAAAATCGCCACGCCATTGATTGGCCCAAGACCGGGTAGCAGGCCAACGATGGTGCCGATAAAGCAACCAATCAGGGCAATCATCAGGTTTTGTGGCACTAATGCCACTTCAAACCCTTGGGATAAATACATCCAAGTTTCCATTATTGCCTCGTTAGTTCAGCCAAACGCCGAGCGGTAGGGTGACATCCAGTAAGTGGTCAAAGGCATAAAATAAAGCAATACCGATAACCACCGCCGATAGCAGCGCCTGAATCAGGCTGGCCTGGAACAACAGCGCTATGCTGAAGGTCAACAAAGCCGTAGCGAGTGGAAATCCGAGCCATTCAAAACCCCAGCCATACAGCACCAGCGTAATGATCATCACCAGCAAACGCTGTAATACTTTACTGTGCGGCCAGGAAACGGTTTCCGGCTTGCGCAGCAGTAATAGCACTGCACACAGGGTCATTAACGCCAGAATAGCGATAGGGAAAGGCCTTGGCCCCAGTGGTTCATAGCTGTATTCGCTTTGAATTCCCCAGCCGATAAACAAGCCGCTGACGCACAGCAGAATCCAGATACCGGCAAAAATGCGGTCGCTCATCATCTACCTCCGATTACTTAGCTAAACCAAAGGCTTTGGCTTGTTCACGATATTGTTCAACCTGATTTTTGACGTAAGTATCCAATGCTTTGCCGCTTAGATTGAATTCAAACAGCCCACGCAAGTCGCGCTGCTTTTTAAACTCTTCGGTTTGAGTCAAGGTGTTAAAGGTGTTAATCCACCATTGGTATTCTTCTTCAGTCACTTTTGGCCCTAAATAGAAACCGCGAATAATTGGCCACACCAGATTGAAGCCTTGCTCTTTTGCCGTAGGAATATCAGCCAGTTGGCCGGGCAGACGCTGTTCGGAATACACCGCCAGCACGCGCAGTTTGTCACCGCTTAAATAAGGCACCATTTCGCTTAAATCGCCGGAAACTGCCTGAATATGGTTACCCAGCAGCGCCGTTACCGGCTCGCCGCCGCCTTCAAAAGCGACGTAGCGCATTTTGTGAGGATCAACGCCGACTTCGCGCGCCAGCAACGCGGTTTTCATCCAATCCTGACTTCCTATGGATGCTCCGGCACCAAATACCACGCTGTTTGGATCTTTCTTGAACGCATCCATCAGATCTTTCAGCGTTTTATATGGAGAGTCGCTGCGTACCGCGATCATGCCGTAATCGGTGCCAACCGCGGCCAGCCACTTCACGTCATTCGCGTTATAACGGCCGAATTTGTTTTGCGACAGATTCAGCAGCGAGCCGCCGGAAAATGCCACGACGGTGCCGAATTCCGCCGGACGCTGCGCCACTATGGCGTTATAGGCCACAGCGCCAACACCGCCAGGCATGTAGGTGACGCGCATTGGGCGGTCAATGGCTTTGGTTTCCTGTAGGGAAACCTGAATCAATTTACAGGTTAAATCAAAGCCGCCGCCGGGCTTGGCGGGAGCAATACATTCGGTGCGCTTCGGTGGATCTATCGCCAAAACTTGTTGTGCGGCTAACATCAGGACGGAAGCGGTGAGAGCACGGGTAATTATATTTTTCATAGCGATTCCTAAGTTATTTTCTTACAAACTGTGAGCCTTCCCGCGATTGCGAGGTTGCTGAATTGTTAAAACAATAACCTTTCAGTTACCTTTCAACGGTCAGGAAAAAGTACAGGATGTGATATGCGTCTCTTGTTGGTAGAAGATCATCCCGAATTATCCCATTGGTTACAGAAGGCTTTGACTCACGCGGGGTTTGCCGTGGATATCGCCCATGATGGAATTGAAGCCGAGCATTTGCTGCAAAACGAAAGCTACGCTTTAGTCGTTTTGGACGTGGCCTTGCCGCGCTTGAATGGATTAGAGGTCTTGGCCCGGTTACGTAAACGTGGACAAACTTTGCCAGTATTATTGCTGACGGCGCGCACCGAGGTAGCGGATCGGGTAAAAGGTCTCAATCTGGGCGCAGATGATTATCTCACCAAGCCTTTTGAACTCGACGAACTGGAGGCTCGCATTCGCGCTTTACTGCGTCGCAGCGTGGGCGTGACTCAGCAAGCTCTGCAATTTGGTTCTCTGACTTATCACGATGAGGGATATTTTTTACTGGACGATAAACCCTTGGCGCTGACGCCTCGAGAGCTTGCGGTATTGACCACACTGATGCATCGCCGTGGGCGGCCAGTGGCAAAACAGCAATTATTTGAGCAGGTTTTTACCTTGTCGGAGGAAGCTAACCCGGAAAGTATTGAGCTGTATGTTCATCGAGTGCGTAAAAAGTTGCTGGGGAGCGATGTGTCGATCATGACATTGCGCGGGTTAGGATACAGTCTGGAATGCGAACATGGGCAGGGCTAAAGGCGCTGGCCTGACAACGTCTCGTTCGTTATTCCATCAATTATTGGTGTTTTTCGCTCTACCTTTACTGATTCTCGGCGGCCTTTCGATTTATACCCATTATATCAGTGCGATGAATGCGGCAACGCTGGCTTACGATCGCTCGCTGTTAGCCTCGGCCAGAACCGTCGCGGAACGGCTGGTAGTGAGAAACGGCCGTTTGGAAGTGGATGTGCCTTACATTGTCCTGGATAGTTTCGAACGTAACATGAATGATCAGCTTTATTATCAGGTCATTACGCCGGAAGGCAAAAGCATTGCCGGTTACGATGATTTACCGCCGCTACCGCCCAATACGCCGCGCTCGAATCTTTATCCCGCATTGGTACATTTTTATGATGCTCATTATGACGGAAAGCCGATTCGTGTGGCTGCGCTGTATCAGCCGGTTAACGAAGAGGGCGTAATGGGGATGGTGATGGTGCTCGTGGCCGAAACGCTGGCATCGCGGCATAATCTGGCGCAGCAAATTATGGTCTCTGCGGTGCTCACTCAGGGGGCTTTAGTGTTATTCACGCTGGCTATGGCTTATCTGCTGTTGAAGCGAATTCTTAAGCCGCTACGTAAACTCTCCAGCCTGATGTTACTGCGCGATCCCGGTGAGTTAACGCCACTGCCTAAAATTCTCCCCTGGTCTGAAATGGCGCCGTTGCTGCTGGCATTTAACCGCTATATCCAGCGGCTGCGGGAAATGGTTGAGCGGCAGGGACGATTCAGCGCCGATGCTTCTCACCAGCTGCGCACGCCTCTGGCGGTGCTGAAAACGCAGGCTGCGGTGGCTCTGGCTAGCAACGAACCGGCTCAGTGGCGTGAAAGCCTACAGGCGATGAAACACACTCTAGATAACACGGTGGCGCTAACTGACCGTCTGTTGCAGCTTTCCCGCGTTAAAGTGGTAGAGCGAACTCTGCAACCTGTTAATCTCTCTCAATTATTGCGGGACGCTTGTTTTGCCCGTTTGCCGCAGGCGCGTAGCAAGCATATTGATTTGGGTTATGAAAGTGATGGGGAGTACCGAATTGCAGGGGATGGGCTGCTGCTGGCCGAACTATGCGATAACCTGTTGGATAACGCCTTGAAATACACGCCAGACGGTGGAACGGTCACTGCACGCTTGCATCAGGATCAGCATATTGATCACTGTATTTTGGAAATTGAGGACAGTGGCCCCGGTATTGCCGATAACGAAACTGAACAGGCGCTTATCCCATTTCACCGTTTGGATAACGTTGGCGAACAGTCCGGAGCCGGTCTGGGGTTAGCGTTAGTCAAAGATATTGCCATCTACCATCAAAGCCATCCGGAGCTTCTGACCGGGGGAAATCTGGGCGGACTGCTGGTACGTATCCGTTTTCATTTATTGGCTCAATCTATTGGTAAGCCTAATGATTAATAAAATCGCTGTATCAGGCTTTCAATAACTGTGTGCTGCGAGCGGAGAAGGGTGTGCAGCTCAGTCAGGCTTAAATCGCTGAAATATGATGTTCAAAGTAATAGGAATGACAATCAACGTACTGGTACAGTATAGTGATAGATGATATGGGTATAACTTTGATGGTGTCGATAGGTTATATCTTGGTAGTAAAGGTGAATGAAAACAATCCAGTATGAAATATAAGCGGTAACGGTGTTTTTGTTTTTTCTGTATAAATGGTCTTCTCAATCTCAGCGATGAAGTATTAATGAGCTATCAGGTCCTTGCCCGCAAGTGGCGTCCCCAAACTTTTGCTGAAGTTGTTGGTCAGGAACATGTTCTGACAGCGCTGGCTAATGGCCTTTCGTTAGGACGGATTCATCACGCCTATCTTTTCTCCGGTACTCGCGGTGTCGGTAAGACCTCTATTGCTCGTTTATTGGCAAAAGGGCTGAACTGCGAAACCGGTATTACCGCCACGCCATGTGGCAAATGCGCCAACTGCCTGGAAATTGAGCAGGGGCGTTTCGTCGATCTGATCGAGATCGATGCCGCTTCGCGCACCAAAGTGGAAGATACGCGCGAACTGCTGGATAACGTGCAATATGCGCCAGCGCGTGGCCGCTTTAAAGTTTATCTAATCGATGAAGTGCACATGCTTTCCCGCCACAGTTTCAACGCCCTGTTGAAAACGCTGGAAGAGCCGCCTTCACACGTAAAATTCCTGCTGGCGACGACGGACCCGCAGAAATTACCGGTGACAATTCTTTCCCGCTGCCTGCAATTTCATCTGAAAGCGCTGGATGTGGAACAAATTCGTGCTCAGCTTGAAAAAGTGCTTCAGGCTGAGCAAATCGACAGCGATGCTCGCGCGTTACAACTACTGGCGCGTGCGGCCGATGGCAGTATGCGTGATGCTCTGAGCCTGACCGATCAGGCGGTCTCTATGGGCCAGGGTCAGGTGACCACCGCGACGGTCAGCCAGATGCTGGGAACCTTGGATGATGAACAGCCGCTGGCGATCATCGAAGCGCTGGTGAGCGCCGATGGTGCGCGGGTGATGGCGCAGATAGAACAGGCGGCGTCACGCGGTGTAGATTGGGAAAACCTGTTGGTTGAAACGCTCAGTCTGTTACATCGCATTGCAATGATTCAATTGCTGCCATCCATGCTGGATAATCATTACGCAGAAATAGAACCGCGTTTACGTGAACTGGCGCGTACTTTGCCGCCAACGGATATTCAGCTGTATTACCAGACATTGCTGGTGGGGCGTAAAGAGCTAGCTTATGCGCCGGATCGCCGTATGGGTGTTGAAATGACGCTGTTACGCGCTCTGGCTTTCCACCCAAAAGCGGTTATCGCGGAGCCGGAAGTTGTTCCGCAGATTCCCTCTCCGATCGGTGCGCCGACTCATGCTATACCGCAGCGTCACGCCGCGCCGCAGCCGGTAACGTCTACACCAGCTCGGTCAGAGCCAATGCCGCCAGCATCGGTGCCGGAATCTACCGCTCAGCTATTGCAGGCGCGAACCCAGCTTTTACGACAGCATGGGACATCCAGCCCAAAAAAGAATGAGCCGGCAGCGCCTGACAAAGCGCGGCCGGCAATCTCGGCTCTGGAGCGATTGGCTTCAGTAACCGAGCGTAGTCAGCAGCGTCAGGCTGCCAAAGCCACCGAGGCGAAACCGGGCAAGAAAGAGGCGTATCGCTGGAAAGCGCAAAACGAACCTGAAACGCCGCCGGAGCCAGTTGCTACGCCTAAAGCGTTACGTTCGGCGCTAGAACATGAGAAAACGCCGGAGCTATCGGCAAAATTAGCGGAAGAGGCGATTCTTCGCGACCCTTGGGCGGCGGAGATAAATCAGCTTCAGATCCCTAAATTGGTTCAGCAGTTGGCGCTGAATGCATTTAAACAACAGATAGAACCGGGTAATATTTGCCTTCACCTGCGTTCGTCTCAGCGCCATCTGAATTCGCCGTCCGCGCAGAAAGTGTTGACGGAAGCGTTAAGTGGGTTGTACGGCAGCCCGGTTGAACTAAGCGTGATTGAAGACGACAATCCGGCGGAGCTAACGCCGCTGGAATGGCGACAGGCAATTTATGAAGAGAAGCTGGCGCAGGCGCGTCAGTCGATTCTTACGGATAAGAACATTCAGACTCTGCGTCGATTCTTTGATGCCGAGCTGGATGAAGAAAGTATCCGACCTATTTAATCGCTGCGGTACGTGCATGGTGCACAGACGCGGCCCTTGCTGTGAGAGAAGACTATGTTTGGTAAAGGCGGTATTGGCAATTTAATGAAACAAGCCCAGCAGATGCAGGAAAAAATGCAGCAGATGCAGGAAGAAGTCGCCAAATTGGAAGTTACCGGTGAAGCTGGCGCGGGCTTGGTTAAAGTGACTATCAACGGTGCGCATAACTGCCGCCGCGTTGAAATCGATCCAAGCCTGCTGGTGGAAGACGATAAAGAAATGCTGGAAGATTTGATTGCGGCCGCATTGAACGACGCCGCACGCCGCATTGATGAAACGCAAAAAGAGAAAATGGCCTCCGTATCCAGTGGTATGCAACTGCCACCGGGCTTTAAGATGCCGTTCTGATGCAAACCAGCCCACTCCTTGAAACATTAATGGAGTCGCTGCGCTGTTTACCGGGCGTAGGCCCAAAATCGGCGCAGCGTATGGCTTTCCACCTGCTACAGCGGGATCGTAGCGGTGGAATGCGTCTGGCTCAGGCGCTCACCCGCGCGATGTCGGAAATTGGCCACTGCGTCGATTGCCGTACTTTTACTGAGCAAGAAAGCTGTACCATTTGCGCTAATCCTCGCCGTCAACAAAACGGGCAGATTTGCGTGGTGGAAAGCCCGGCGGATATTCACGCCATCGAACAAACCGGGCAGTTTGGCGGGCGTTATTTTGTCCTGATGGGGCATTTATCGCCGTTGGACGGTATCGGCCCTGCGGATATTGGTCTGGATCTGTTGGAACAACGCCTCGCCAGCGAAAGTATCAGCGAAGTCATTCTGGCCACTAACCCAACGGTGGAAGGTGACGCAACGGCTAACTATATCGGCCAGATGTGCGGCCAGTATGGCGTATTGGCTAGCCGAATAGCGCATGGCGTGCCGGTGGGCGGCGAGTTGGAAATGGTGGACGGCACCACGCTGTCTCACTCTCTGGCTGGGCGACATCCGATCAAATATTGATCCTTTTTCAGGTCAGGCGGCGGTTTATTATTGATTATCATATGAATAATATCATTTGAGATAATCTGGCCGTCGCCCCTGCTTATGCTTTTTTTCTCTCAAACATCACTTTTCAGACTTGAAACACCTCCTTACAACCCCCATCTGATCTCCATCATTCGGCTATATCCGCCTGCACAGTAATTTGCATTGAGGTAACTAATGAGTATGAAAGGTCAAGAAACCCGTGGTTTTCAGTCTGAAGTAAAACAACTGCTTCATTTGATGATTCACTCGCTTTACTCCAATAAAGAAATTTTCCTGCGCGAGCTGATCTCAAATGCTTCGGATGCGGCCGATAAGCTGCGTTTCCGTGCGCTTTCTGCCCCTGAATTATATGAAGGTGACGGTGAACTGCGCGTCCGTTTGTCTTGCGATAAAGAAAAACGCACTCTGACACTGAGTGATAACGGTATCGGTATGAGCCGCGACGAGGTGATTGAAAACCTCGGTACTATCGCTAAGTCCGGCACCAAAGCATTCCTGGAATCTATTGGTTCCGATCAGGCTAAAGATAGCCAACTGATTGGTCAGTTCGGCGTTGGCTTCTACTCTGCTTTTATCGTGGCAGATAAAGTCACCGTTCGCACTCGTGCCGCAGGTGCACCGGCGGATGCTGGTGTGTTCTGGGAATCAGAAGGCGAGGGCGATTACACTATCGCTGACATCACCAAAGAAGATCGCGGTACTGAAATCACCCTGCACCTGCGTGAAGGGGAAGATGAGTATCTGGACGATTGGCGTTTGCGCTCAATTATCAGCAAGTATTCCGATCACATCGCTCTGCCGGTGGAAATCGAAAGTAAAAACGAAGAAGACGGCACCGTTAGCTGGGAAAAAATTAACAAAGCTCAGGCGCTGTGGACGCGGAGTAAAGCCGATGTTAGCGATGACGAATATAAAGCGTTCTACAAACACATCGCCCATGATTTTACCGATCCATTAATCTGGAGCCACAACCGCGTAGAAGGTAAGCAGGAATATACCAGTCTGCTGTATATCCCAGCGCAGGCGCCTTGGGATCTGTGGAACCGCGATCATAAACACGGCTTGAAACTTTATGTGCAGCGCGTGTTTATCATGGACGACGCCGAACAGTTTATGCCGAACTATCTGCGGTTCGTTCGCGGCCTGATAGATTCTAACGATCTGCCGCTGAACGTATCTCGTGAGATTTTGCAGGACAGTCGTATTACCCAGAATTTGCGTAGCGCTCTGAGCAAACGCGTACTGCAAATGCTGGAAAAACTGGCGAAAGACGATGTGGAACAGTACCAGAAGTTCTGGCAACAGTTCGGTATGGTACTGAAAGAAGGCCCGGCAGAAGATGGCAGCAACAAAGAAACCATTGCTAAACTGTTGCGCTTTGCTTCAACCCATACCGACAGCTCGGCGCAGACCGTTTCGCTGGAAGATTATGTTAGCCGTATGGCTGAAGGTCAGGAGAAGATTTACTACATTACTGCCGACAGCTATGCCGCTGCGAAGAACAGCCCACATCTGGAACTGTTCCGTAAGAAAGGCATTGAGGTTCTGCTGTTATCCGATCGTATTGACGAATGGATGATGAGCTACCTGACTGAATTCGATGGCAAAGCCTTCCAGTCAGTGAGTAAGGCCGATGAATCCTTGGATAAACTGGTTGATGCAGAAACTCCGGAGCAGCAAGAAGCGGAAAAAGCACTGGAGCCTTTCGTTGAGCGCGTTAAAACGCTGCTGAATGACCGAGTTAAAGACGTACGCTTGACTCATCGTTTGACCGACACGCCAGCCATCGTCACCACAGGTGCCGATGAAATGAGCACACAAATGGCAAAATTGTTTGCCGCTGCGGGTCAGCAAGCACCTGAAGTGAAATACATCTTCGAGCTGAACCCAGAACACGCGTTGGTAAAACGCGCCGCAGAAGTCAGTGATGAAAGCCTGTTTGCGGAGTGGGTTGAGCTGCTGCTCGATCAGGCTCTGTTGGCAGAGCGCGGGACTTTGGATGATCCAAACCAGTTCATTCGCCGTATGAATCAGTTACTGACAGCCTAATTTGCAATGCGATTGCCCCTGACCAAAAGCTCGGTTAGGGGCATTTTAACCGCACAATCACGGCTTTTCTCTGCCAAATCAATTCAGTTAGTCTCATTTCTTCAATTACCTCCTCCGGCAAGGTGCCTTGAGCGATCACCCGTGGAAATGGTATGGTTACGCGTTTTCTGCATTTTCGATTTCATTCTAGTAAAAACACATAGAAAAACTACATAGCAAGGGGATTTACGCAATGCGTATCATTCTGCTGGGCGCTCCGGGCGCTGGTAAAGGAACTCAAGCGCAATTCATCATGGAGAAGTACGGTATTCCGCAAATTTCCACTGGCGATATGTTGCGCGCAGCTGTTAAAGCCGGTTCAGAATTGGGCTTAAAAGCAAAAGAAATTATGGATGCTGGCAAGCTGGTGACCGATGAGCTGGTTATCGCACTGGTAAAAGAGCGTATCACTCAAGACGATTGCCGCGACGGCTTCCTGCTTGATGGTTTCCCTCGTACCATTCCTCAAGCTGATGCCATGAAAGAAGCCGGTATTAAGGTTGACTACGTCCTGGAATTTGACGTGCCAGACGAACTGATCGTTGATCGCATCGTTGGTCGTCGTGTCCATGCTCCATCTGGCCGTGTTTATCACATCAAATTCAACCCGCCTAAGGTTGAAGATAAAGATGATATTACCGGTGAAGAGTTAACCATTCGTAAAGACGATCAGGAAGCCACGGTTCGCAAACGTTTGGTTGAGTACCATCAGCAGACGGCTCCGCTGGTTTCTTACTATCGTAAAGAAGCTGATGCAGGCAACACCCAGTACTTTAAATTAGACGGAACTCGCAAAGTTTCTGAAGTAAGCGCTGAATTAGCTACTATTTTGGGCTAATATACTGAGTAGACAAAGAAGGCGGCCTTGGGTCGCCTTTCTTATTTATGTATTGCAGAGGTGAAGTAGCAGGGAGTTTATATTTATGGCCGCCTCGCTATAATGGCAGTAAATAAACGCGCTGTGTGTCGTGGGTTTAAATACATTGCAGCTTATTAGTAAAGGAAGGGAACTGACTCATGCAAAGCAAACTTGGCGTTCTGATGGTCAATCTGGGAACGCCTGATGCCCCAACGACTCCAGCGATTAAGCGTTACCTGGCTGAGTTTCTCAGCGATCGCCGAGTAGTTGATACTTCCCCTTTGCTTTGGTGGCCTTTATTACGCGGTGTCATACTGCCAATCCGCTCTCCGCGAGTGGCTAAACTGTATCAATCAGTTTGGATGGACGAAGGCTCGCCGCTATTGGTTTTTAGTCGTCGGCAGCAGCAGGCGCTAGCGGCCCGAATGCCGGACACACCGGTAGAGCTTGGAATGAGCTATGGCTCACCCAATTTATCCGATGCCATAGAAAAACTGTTGGCACAAGGCGTAACTAAACTGGTTGTGTTACCGCTTTATCCTCAATATTCCTGTTCGACCAGCGCTGCCGTATGGGATAGCGTTGCACGTATTCTAAAAAATTATCGTCGTTTACCTTCTATCAGCTTTATTCGTGACTATGCAGAGCATCCTGCTTACATTGCCGCATTAAAACAAAGCGTAGAACGGTCTTTTGAGCAGCATGGTCAACCTGACCGTCTGGTGCTCTCTTTCCACGGAATCCCTAAACGTTACGCACAGCTTGGTGACGACTATCCGCTGCGTTGTGAAGATACAGCCCGCGCGCTTACGGCGGTTGTGCCGCTGCCCGCAGAACAGATCATGATGACCTACCAGTCACGATTTGGCCGCGAACCCTGGCTCACTCCTTATACTGATGAAACCTTAAAAAGCTTACCTTCTCAAGGTGTTAAGCATATACAGCTGATCTGCCCTGGCTTTTCCGCTGATTGTCTTGAAACGCTAGAGGAAATTAAAGAACAAAATCGTGAGATTTTCCTACATGCAGGCGGCGAGAAGTTTGAATATATCCCTGCATTGAATGATGATATTGCGCATATTGACTTGCTTGAGTTATTAGTTAAACGGCACATGTAGTGCCTTGCTAAATATAAGCGCTCTATATATAGAGCGGCTTATGTTTAGCTGAAAGTTTGATTTTTAAATACTCGAAGACATGAAGAAAATCAAGTGAATACATTCGGTTACGATTTATTGTGCAAAGGGCATTCTCCGGATTTTCTCGTATTATCTTAGTCAATTAAAGCGTGGCATAAATCACGTTTTTCTTGTAATAGCGGGGTATTAGTACGAGAATTGGCACAAAATTTTAATGCCTTAATTAAATGAATGTTTAACTTAAAATGTGTCTGCTGTTTAGGAATGCTCTGAGACCGATTTAAGGCCAAAGCGCGTACCCTCAAGCCCCCTGCGGGGCCACAGACCTAAACCTTCGAATCAGTGCATTGGTAGCTGCAAGCCAAGGGCGGTAGCGTGGGGATTTTATTCTATTTATACGACGATGCCTTTCATGGATGAAGAGATCGCTACTCCATGCATTTTGTTAAAATCATTCGCTAAGATTAATTCTTAAAAAGATAAAAATCAGTCAGGCGAATTAATTTACTTATTTAAATTTATTTAATTCGGATTTATATATGTCTTTAGAAATTAAATTGCATCCATCCGGTGTTATTTTTACTTCTGATGGTACTGAAACCATTCTGGATGCGGCACTTGAAAATAATATCAATATTGAGTACAGCTGCAAGGACGGAACCTGCGGCGCTTGTAAGGCTGTTGTGCTATCAGGCGAGGTTGAGCAAGGAGAGAATACATTCTTATCCGAAGAAGATATTGCTAATGGTTCAATACTAACTTGTTGTTCTAAAGCAAAGTCTAATGTTGAGTTAGACGTACATTATTATCCTGAACTTAGCCACATAAAGAAAAAAACTTATCCCTGCAAAGTTGACAATATTGAGTATCTTGGCGAAGACATTGCCATTTTGTCGCTAAGGCTTCCACCTAGCGCCAATATGGAGTATTTGGCTGGGCAATATATTGATTTAATAATTAATGGGCAACGCCGTAGTTATTCTATTGCTAACGCGCCCGGCGGGAATGTTGAGCTGCATATACGGAAAGTTGCTAATGGACTTTTCAGTCATATCATTTTTAACGAATTAAAACCACAGCAACTCTTACGTATTGAAGGGCCTCAGGGAACTTTCTTTGTGCGTAAGAATAATGAACCTATTATATTCCTTGCCGGTGGTACAGGTTTTGCTCCCGTTAAGTCTATGGTTGAAGCATTAATTTCTAAAAATGATCAACGTGAAATGTATATTTATTGGGGAATGCCGACAGGGAATAGTTTTTATTCCGATATCGCAAGGGAATGGGCAATTCAGTACCCCAATATTCATTATGTTCCTGTAGTCTCAGGTCATGATGAAAGTTGGACTGGTGCAACTGGATTTGTACATCAGTCTGTTCTTAACGATATCGCCGATCTCAGTCTATTTAATGTTTATGCCTGCGGTTCCTTAGCTATGATATCTGCTGCGCGCGCTGATTTTATAAAGAATGGATTAAACGAAAATAAATTTTTCTCTGATGCCTTTGTGCCATCAAAATAGCTTTGATTTGTCAAAGTAATACGTAATGGAGATTCTAGTGAAAGCAGTCATTCTTGCCGGTGGTCTTGGGACCCGTCTTAGTGAAGAAACCGTAGTTAAGCCAAAACCAATGGTAGAAATTGGGGGGAAACCGATCCTCTGGCACATTATGAAACTTTATTCATCCTACGGAATAAATGATTTTGTTATTTGCTGTGGTTATAAAGGCTATGTCATTAAAGAGTATTTTGCGAACTACTTTATGCATATGTCCGATATTACATTCTGCATGCGTGATAATGAAATGACGGTGCACCAAAAACGCGTCGAGCCTTGGAATGTTACTTTGGTTGATACCGGTGAGAATTCAATGACCGGTGGCCGCTTACGTCGAGTAAAAGATTACGTTAAAGACGATGAAGCCTTTTGCTTCACCTATGGTGATGGTGTCAGCGACGTGAATATCGCGGAATTGATTAAATTCCATAAAAATCACGGTAAGCAAGCGACCTTAACTGCCACTTATCCGCCAGGCCGTTTCGGTGCTTTAGACATCAAAGATAAACAGGTTCGTAGCTTTAAAGAGAAGCCTAAAGGTGACGGCGCTTTAATTAACGGTGGCTACTTTGTCCTGTCTCCTAAAGTTATTGATCTAATTGATGGCGATAACTCAACTTGGGAGCAAGAACCATTAATGACCCTGGCTGAGCAGGGCGAACTGATGGCTTTTGAGCATACAGGTTTCTGGCAGCCAATGGATACACTGCGTGACAAGCTCTACCTACATGAACTGTGGGAAGAAGGACGCGCACCTTGGAAGGTATGGGAATAAAAAATGATTGATGCAAGCTTCTGGCAAGGTAAACGTGTTTTTGTAACAGGTCATACCGGGTTTAAAGGTGGATGGCTGAGTTTGTGGTTGCAGAACATGGGGGCAACGGTTAAAGGTTATTCTCTGGCTGCGCCAACTGAACCTAGCCTATTTGAAACTGCCCGCGTAGCTGACGGGATGGAATCAGAAATCGGTGATATTCGCGATCAACAAAAACTATTAAACTCAATTCGTGAATTTCAGCCAGAAATCGTTTTCCATATGGCGGCTCAACCGCTGGTAAGACTATCCTACTCGGAACCCGTTGAAACATATTCAACTAATGTTATGGGCACCGTCTATTTACTGGAAGCAATCCGTCAAGTTGGTGGCATCAAAGCTGTGGTTAATATCACCAGCGATAAATGCTATGACAATAAAGAATGGATATGGGGCTATCGCGAAAATGAAGCTATGGGTGGATATGACCCATATTCCAACAGTAAAGGTTGCGCTGAGCTAGTCACATCTTCTTATCGTAACTCTTTCTTTAATCCAGCCAAGTACGATCAGCATGGTACAGCACTGGCTACTGTCCGCGCCGGCAATGTTATCGGCGGCGGCGATTGGGCTTTGGACCGTATTGTTCCGGACATTTTACGTGCTTTCGAAGAGTCAAAACCTGTTATTATCCGCAATCCTCACGCCATTCGCCCTTGGCAGCATGTGCTTGAACCGTTGTCCGGTTATATTTTACTGGCGCAAAAGTTGTACAACGGCGGCGTAGAATATGCCGAAGGCTGGAACTTTGGTCCGAATGAAGCAGATGCTACTCCGGTTCAAAATATTGTTGAAAAAATGGTCGAATTTTGGGGTGATGATGCAAGTTGGCAATTGGATGGTAATGAACATCCGCACGAAGCTCACTATTTAAAGTTAGATTGTTCAAAAGCTAAAATGCAACTTGGCTGGCACCCACGTTGGAGCCTTAACACCACGCTGGAATATATTGTGGCCTGGCATAAAGCCTGGCTAGCCGGCAAAGACATGCATGAATATAGTGTTACTGAAATTAATAATTACATGAAAACTAGATGATTTGAGGTCATAGAAAATGAGTCAAGAAGAATTACGTCAACAGATTGCTGGGCTAGTTGCTCAGTACGCTGAAACGGCTATGGCCCCTAAGCCATTTGAAGCAGGTAAAAGTGTCGTTCCACCTTCAGGTAAAGTTATTGGTGCTAAAGAACTTCAGCTGATGGTTGAAGCATCTTTGGATGGGTGGTTAACCACCGGTCGTTTTAATGATGCTTTTGAGAAAAAACTGGGGGAATATCTCGGTGTTCCTTATGTACTGACAACCACGTCAGGATCTTCGGCTAACCTGCTAGCGCTTACTGCGCTGACCTCGCCAAAACTTGGTGCACGAGCGTTGAAGCCAGGCGATGAAGTGATTACTGTTGCTGCTGGTTTCCCTACTACAGTTAACCCTACCATTCAGAATGGCTTAATTCCTGTCTTCGTTGATGTTGATATTCCAACTTATAATGTGAACGCCAGCCTGATCGAAGCAGCTGTCAGTGATAAAACTAAAGCCATTATGATTGCTCATACGCTGGGTAATTTATTTGATCTGGCTGAAGTTCGCCGTGTAGCGGATAAATATAACCTTTGGCTTATTGAAGATTGCTGTGATGCATTAGGTTCAACCTATGATGGCAAAATGGCGGGTACATTTGGTGATATTGGTACCGTTAGTTTCTACCCTGCTCACCATATTACTATGGGTGAGGGTGGGGCGGTATTTACCAAATCAGCAGAACTGAAGAGTATTATTGAATCCTTCCGTGACTGGGGCCGTGACTGCTATTGCGCACCAGGCTGTGATAACACCTGTAAAAAACGCTTTGGCCAACAACTAGGTTCTCTACCATTCGGTTATGACCATAAATATACCTATTCTCACTTAGGTTATAACCTTAAAATTACGGATATGCAGGCTGCCTGTGGTTTAGCTCAGCTTGAAAGCGTAGAAGAATTTGTAGAAAAGCGTAAAGCCAATTTTAAATACCTAAAAAGTGCTTTGCAGTCTTGTGAGCAATTCCTCGAGCTGCCGGAAGCCACACCAAACTCAGATCCATCTTGGTTCGGTTTCCCAATAACGCTTAAAGAAGACAGCGGTGTAACCCGTATCGATTTGGTTAAATTCTTAGATGAAGCCAAAATTGGTACACGTTTACTGTTCGCTGGAAACTTAACGCGCCAGCCGTATTTCCACGACGTGAAGTATCGTGTTGTCGGTGAGTTGACTAATACAGACCGTATTATGAATCAAACCTTCTGGATCGGTATTTATCCAGGCCTGACACATGATCATCTGGATTACGTAGTTAGTAAGTTTGAAGAATTCTTTGGTTTGAATTTCTAATAGGAGCTGGCCAGTATTGTACTGGCCAAATATTAAATGAAAATAGCTTTGACTGGCGGGACAGGTTATATAGGTAGTTTCTTAATTCCGAAACTTATAGAAAAATATGGGGTTATTTATAATATAGGCAGAGATAAAATAACATCGATATCAGCCGATGGAGAAATTGAATATGCGAAATTTTCTATAGATTCGCTAACCTTTATCTTAAATGAATTATCTCCTGATCTTATTGTAAATTTAGCTGCGGGTTATTACAAACCCGGAGAAATACCAGATCTTAATGTGATTGATGGTAATCTTAAAATCCCATTTATCTTATTGGAATATTTTAAAAAACGAGGTAATGGTCGATTTGTCAATATTGGTAGCTATTGGGAGTTTAGTCATTCAATCCGAAATGTTGAGGGCGTGAATCCTTATGGAATCATTAAATCAGTTTTAAGGGATTTGTTAAAGTATTATTCTAGTTACAATGTAAAATATACTAATATTATGTTATATGGAACCTATGGAGAAAATGATAATAGGGGGAAAATACTAGATGCTATTATTAACAGTGCAAAAGATGAGATGACCCTTAAATTATCGCCTGGAGAACAAAAACTGAATCTTGTTTATATAGAAGATGTGGTGAATGCAATCATGGATGTTGTTTGTTCTGAGAGTGAAAATTATCAAAACAATACACTTTCTATATTTAATCCACATGAGTATTCAGTAAAAGATATTGTGGAATTAGTTAATAAAAATAGTAATAGAAGAGAATTACTTGTTGATTTCGGTTTTTATGGATATAGAGAAGATGAAGTGCTAAAACCAGAATATAAATTTGAAAATATTGGACTAGTACAGGATAAATTAGAGTCTTATATAATACAGTGTTTAGATGGTATTTGATGCAATCAGAATGAAAATTCATTTGAAGTAAATAATTATTATCCCTAAGCAACACGAACCCTAGACCAAAATTAAAAATGAATAATATACATACTAACTCTGCTTTGTATAATTTTTAGTGTTATTTCTATAAAAATTTAATTTAATTTAATTTAATTTAATTTAATGATAAGGTATGCTATTAGGCTAATGTGATGAGATAACCATTCAACTTTTCATTGTGAATAGCATTTTTTGGAAAGACGCTTTAAAATATAGAAATAGCAGATGGTTATTTATGGCTTGTAGTTAGGTGAATGTATTGTTATTCCAATGTAATCAAGTTAGATGATGTTTATTAATTCTAATGCACTTTAATGGTTATCCTTACCACTAAGAAAATATAGTTAAAAATTCGGGTTTAAACTATGCTCAATATAATAGCGGCTACATTTATCTGATTATTGAAAAAGTATGATTAACATAGCTATGCAAACGAATAGCGTAAGTAATGAAGATGTGGCTTTTATTTATCACAAACTCTTCCATGTGTTATATTTTTTAAAAATGTGAAAAATCATTGAGTATAAATTATGGGCTCTTATCTCAATGTAATATAAAAAGCACTGAGCACTGAGCACTGAGCACTGAGCACTGGGCATTTTGCTGGATGAGATTTTTATGAGATGTATTAACGTTTTTTTTTCTAAATTAATGAGCTTAACATCTATCGATTACCATATAGGATTTACATTACTCTTTAGGATGAGCTCAATCATATTGGGTGGACTACTGATTTTGATGATTCCCTTCAAGTTTTCTAGTGCAGAGCAAGGGTATTATTTTACATTCTCAAGCTTAATCGGATTGCAAGTTTTTTTTGAACTTGGTTTTAATTATGTTATTGTCCAAGTTGTCGGTCACGAAATGGCAAATGTTTATATTAACAGCCATGGGAAGCTTTCTGGAAATCTAACGAACGTTAATCGGATATATTCATTAGTTCCGATGTTAAAAAAATGGTATAGTTTGATTTCTATTGTTTTTTTTATTTCCGTCTTTTCGATAGGAATATACTTCTTTGAGCGTAACGGTCATCTTCCATTAATGGAGTGGCTGCCAGCATGGGCTCTGGTGGTTTTATTTTCAGCAATTAATCTATTTATAAGCCCCTTCCTAGCAATGCACGAAGGGATGGGGTTTGTTGGACAGATAGCAAAGCTAAGATTGATTCAATCGTTATTAGGCTATTTTTTGTTATTTGGCTTGCTTATGAGTAATGTTGGGCTAGTAGCGATTCCCGCTATAAGTGGAGTTATGGCTATATGTTCGATATATTGGATAATGATACGGAATAAAGAATTGCTCTTTAATTATGGTGTGATTGATTTTTCTGGAAATAATAGTATTTCATGGTTGAAAGAAATTGTTCCATTTCAATGGAGGATTGCACTGAGCTGGTTAAGCGGTTATTTTATATTCCAATTATTTAATCCAATGTTATTTGCGCACCAAGGTGCAGTGGAGGCGGGACGAGTCGGATTATCATTGGCTATATATGGTGCAATGCTATCAGTGTCATTAAGTTGGATTAATGCTAAAAGCCCTGTGATGGCAAATTTGATTGCAGATAAAAAAAAGGTGGAACTAAATAATTTGTTCATCTCTTTGTTTATTAAATCATCAGTGTTAAATATTCTGATGTCTGTTGTTTTTTTGTTTTTAGTGTTTTTCATAAAATTTTATTTTTTTAATCTTTCACAAAGAATTTCAGATTTTAATATATTACTTGTTTTATCTTTCATATCGATAATTAACCATTCCGTTCTTTCTATGGCTGTATATATGAGAGCGCATAAAGAAGAGCCATTGCTATGGAACTCTGTTGTGGTTGGAGTTATTTCATTGCCACTTATTTTTTATTTTTCTAAAATAAGCTCATTTTACACCATTGCAAGTTATGGTGCTGTAATGACTTTTATTTGCTTTCCGTGGTGTTTCGCTCTTTTTAGACGGTATTTTTCGAAAAAATAATTTTTTATTTGTCTAATGTTATGGAAGAAATATGAAACAATCTAGTCTCACAATTGCCATTCCGACTTATAATAGAATTGAAAAGTTAAAAAAACAAATTATTAGATTGCTTCAGCAAATGGGGGAGAGTGATTTATTACTTATATCGGATAATGCAACCCCTGAATCACTGAGTGATGTTTTGAAACCACTTGTTGATGATCCTAGAATTATCTTACATAAGAATGAAAATAATATTGGGCTTACTGCTAATATAGTTAAATGCTTTGAAAGAGTGAATACAGAATGGATGTGGTTATTAAGTGATGACGATGATGTATTGCCTAACGCATTAGACACAATTAGATGTTATATTACTTCTGGAGTCGCTGATTTTGTTACTTTCACAACGGATTTAGGGACTTCTAATGGTGTTGATATATTCTGCGATAGTTTTTCTACATATTTATCATCAATAAATTGTAATTTTGGGAATCATTTGTTGATATCAAATAATCTTTACCGAATGAACATGATTCGCCCGTATATGAAGTTTTTGTATTGGGGATGTTATGTTAATGCTCCTCATATTGCTCCTGTATTTTATGCGCTTGAAAACAATGTAAATGCGAGATTAATACTTTCAGGTAAAAGCGTTGTAAAATGGAATAAACCAGATATACATGACACTTGGAATGCATCTGGTGTTTATAATATTTTGTTTTTACCCGATATTTTAACTTCATCAATGTTAAGATCTAAAGCGATTAAAGCCTTATTAAGAGGATTACCAAAACCAGAAGCATTAATAGCCCAATTGGCTTTTAATAAAATAAATGACCCGTCGTCTAGTGATAAAATTGACTCTTATGCCAATACCATAATGAACATATATATAAATTATGGTGGGTTAAATCTTTCTGTTAGGGCCTTTTTGTTAAAGAAAATGATTAAGTATCCTAGGTTATACTTAAAGATACTAGGTGGGATTTTTAAAATAATTCGGAATAGGCCTATTTCTGATGTGCTACAAAATAAGGGTTTTAAATTTTATTTATAAATTTTATCATTAATTCTAGTATATTGCATTTGTGAGATTAATATAGGATGTCAGAAGCGGTGATAAGTAATGATTTATTATATTTTTGCCTTTATGCTGCTTATTATGAGCATCTTTGATGTTTCATTTCCAAAAATAAGAACATATGGGTATACATATATATTCCTACTATTTTGTTTATTTTTGGTTCTGTTCTGTGGTTTGAGGGCAGAAGGTGTAGATCGTGATTATGTAGAATATGTGGGTATTTTTCAGAAAATTCCAGTTTTCTCAAACCTCTTTTCTTCTGATCTAAGTAATATCCATGGTGACCCATTATTCTTTCTTGTGTCATCAATCGTTAAATCTTTTAATCTAGATGTATATCTGCTTTTTCTTACTTTTTCATTATTATCCATAACTATCTATTCTTGGTGTTTTTCGAAATTTTCAGTTTATCCATTCTTATCATTATTTATATATTACTGTCATGGGTTTATTACTAAAGAAATGACTCAAATAAGGGCTGGTTTGGCATCTGCACTTATTCTTTTTTCTCTCTGCCTGTTAAGTAGAAGTAAATTAGTTGCTAGCATTGTGACTATATTTTCTTCTTTCTTGGCTCACTCATCAAGTTTGCCAGCATTTCTATTTGTTTTTTATGATAAGGTGATGAAGAGTAATAAAAGGATTGTGTGTGTTATTTTACTTTCATTTATATTTTTTTACTTTTGGGTGCCGCTATTTAATTCCCTTCCGTCGGGGTTTTCTATTGTCGAACAAATATCTAACTACATGAAGATAAATGAGTTTAACTATTCGCTAACATTGTATAGTCCTGTTTTTTTAAGACGAGTTTTTTATGTTTTAATCTTCTTTTATATAAGATCTAAATATAACTGGGAAAAGTCATTGGATGTATTTCTCTTTGCATACGTGTTATCAATATGTTGGTGGATAACATTTAGTGATATGGCAATATTAGCAGCCAGAGTTTCTAATGCGCTAGCTGTTTCTGAATTGATATTAATACCGTATGCGATAAAAACTTTATTTGTTAATAATAGGCCATTAGTTGCATTCTTTGTTTTTATATTAACTATAGGCATGAGCTTGGCGATGTTATATTCGAATATAGATGTTCAGAATTACCTGAATGAATATAATACTATTAATATAATTAGTTAAAATGTTAGTGTTACTGTTATCTTTCAGGAGTTAGAAGTGAAAATTTTATATATTATCCCAAGTTTTTTGAATGCAGGACCTGTCAATGTTTGTTTTACTCTGGTACAGGAACTAAGCCAGGTTAGCAATGATAACATCCATGTATATGCATTAAAGTCAGGAAATAAGAAACATGATTTTAATGCAGTTGGCTGCGTTACCGAGGTTTTTCCATTACGTTCAATACTGGCAATGATAAGAAAAATAAAAGCTGAGGAATTTGACGTAATTCATAGCCATTGTTTGATTCCTGACTTTATTCTAGCGGTATTGAAAATTAAATGTGTAAAGATATCGACTATACATAATTTTATTGATATTGATTACATATATAGTAAAGGTAGAGTAATTGGCAGAATGATGGGGCTAATTAATAGGTTTTCTTTGAATCGAATGGATATGGCTGTTGGGTGTTCAAAGTCAGTTGCTGATTATTGTTCTAAACTTTATCATATAAAAAAAATTACATATATAAGAAATGGTGTTTTGGATAATTTTGATGGCCGATATTTAGAAGGTAGAGAGAAAATAAATTTCTTCTATTTAGGTGTGATTAATAAAAGAAAAAATCCCTCTATTTTATTAGAATCATTTGTTAAATGGAATGTAAAAAACATTCACTCATTACATATTATTGGTGGAGGTGACGAGTTAGAAAAATATAGGACTGCATATAAAAATGAAAATATTATATTTTATGGTAATGTTTCTAACCCTTTGTCACTTATTATAAACATGGATTGTTTTGTGTCATCTTCTAAAGCTGAAGGGTTGCCTTTAGCATTACTGGAAGCAATATGTTTGGGAAAGCAATTCATTTGTTCGAATATTCCACCTCATCAAGAAGTTGTTGATTTGTGTGAACCTAGTACTGGTATTATTGTTGATAATACGGTTGAAGATTTTGTTAAAGGGTTTGAGTTATTAACGATGCTTGATATTGAAATATCATCTTATTATTCTCGACAGGCTTACCTCAATCATTTCTCTTCGAATATCATGGCTGAAAAATATCGTGCACTATATGTAGAGCTTTTAGCCAGTAAACCAGAATGAGTAACTATTATGATATTTAGTGTTTTAATGTCACTTTATGATAAAGAAAAACCTGACCGATTAGACCGTTGTTTACTTAGTTTAAGTAAGCAAACTTTTCTGGCTGATGAAATTGTCATTGTTCTTGATGGACCAGTTAATCCTTTTTTAGCATCTGTTCTTGATAAATGGCGTTTTTTACTGCCAATTATAGAAATCAAACTCGCAAAAAATGTTGGGCTTGGAAATGCACTAAATATAGGTCTAAGTCACTGTAAAAATAATATTGTTTTTAGAATGGATACCGATGATGTCTGTTATGCATATAGATTCGAGAAACAATTGTCATATTTATCAAAAAAACCAGATGTTGCTCTATTAGGTGGTTATATTTCTGAGTTTTCTGGGAGTGAGGACAATATTCTTGGGGTAAGAGCAGTTCCTTTACTACACAATGAGATTGTTAAGTACTCATGTAAAAAAAATCCATTTAATCATATGAGTGTCGTATTTCGTAAAGATATCATAGAAAAAGTTGGTGGCTATAAACATCACCATTTTATGGAGGACTATAACCTATGGCTTCGAGTTATCTCCGGAGGCTATCAGGTCGCAAATATACCGGATATATTGGTTAATGTTTCTGCTGGACATGAAATGATATCTAGGCGTCGCGGGTTTAAGTACATTAAAAGTGAGTGGAAGCTTGCGATGCTAAAATCTAGTTTAGGTATTCAACCCTATGTATCTTCTTTCATGATATTTGTCATGAGGAGTGTTGTTAGGTTGCTACCAACCAAACTTTTATCTTATGTTTATAAAGAGAGTCGTAAAGATGGAAATTCATAATAAAGTTGCTGTTTTAGGTGGTTCAGGTTTCATTGGTTCTCGTTTATGTAAAAGATTAAAGTTACAAGGCATAGACTTCTGTATTCTAGATATAAAGGAAAGTGAGCTATTTCCAAATGACTGGGTGTACGCGGATATAACAAAACCAGAAACAATAGATCCTGCGTTGAAAGGTGTTAATACAATTATTAACTTGGCTGCCGAGCATAAAGATAATGTACATCCGATCAGCCTTTATTATGATGTAAATGTTACTGGTGCCAAAAATATTTGCGCTGCTGCTGAGCGGTTAGGAATTACTAATATTGTTTTCACATCATCAGTCGCGGTTTATGGATTTGTCGAAACCGAAACAGGGGAGGACGGAGACTTTAATCCCTTCAATGACTACGGGAAGTCAAAACTAAAGGCTGAGGAAGTTTATAATCAGTGGGTGCAAGTTAGTTCAGATAGAAAATTAGTCACTGTTAGACCAACGGTTGTTTTTGGTGAGAATAACAGAGGTAATGTTTACAACTTGTTCAAACAAATAGCCTCAGGTCGATTCTTGATGATAGGATCTGGCAACAATAAAAAATCAATGGCTTATGTTGAAAATATGGCAGCTTTTCTCGAACACGCTATAAAACTTCCTGAAGGCCATCATGTTTATAATTACATAGATAAACCTGATTATACCATGAATGAACTAACAAGTATTATCTATTCGTCTTTAGGCAAAGATAACAAGGTAATCAAAGTCCCATACCTTATCGGTTTGGCTGGTGGCTATTTATTTGATCTATTATCTAAAGTTACAGGAAAAGAGTTTTCTGTCAGTAGTATCAGAATAAAAAAATTCTGTGCTCGTACTCAGTTTAAATCGAATAATATAGATAATACTGGTTTTAAAGCACCAGTGTCTTTATCTCAAGGAATTAATAATACTATTTTAAATGAATTTGTTAAAAATGAGAGTTTGTAAAAAATCATTTCCTTATGATTTTTTTATTAATTTATACCATTTTTCACTAAATATATCTCAAGTTGAATTTTTGAGTGATTGCTATTCTTGATAGGTATAAAGGGGTTCCCTTTTAACTTATTTTAGGATGTGAGGTTAAAACGTAGGTGGTTTAAATGATAGATGATAGACCTATAACTAAGTCAGCAGTGTTAAAAAAAGAAATAGACTTAATGGATATTTCTGAGATTTTAATAAATTCAAAGAAGATTATTTTATTTTCAACGACTATTTTTATAATATGCGGTGCTTTGATTTCTTATGTGCTTCCCCAGAAGTGGACGAGCACAGCGGTCATCGTCTCGCCTGGCGATGAACAAATTCAAGTGTTAGATAAGATAACAACTAATTTATCTGTGCTTGATATTAAGCTTGATATCAATTCAGATTATTTATTTTCTACTTTTAAACAAAACTTTGATTCTCAAGATCTCCGTGAGCAATATTTAGTGAATACTGAGTATTTCAAGAGATTAATGCGAGATAATCCTGAAGATGGTCTGGAGAAAAGAGCGTTAATTGAACGGATAGTGAATGAGAATATCACATCAGTCAGCCCGCTGAGAGATAAAGGCGATAATGATAAGGAATATCGATACTACAAATTATCATACAGCGCCATGACGGCTACAGATGCGCGTGATTTATTGCAGGGGTATATTAACTACGTTAACAGTATAGTTAATGCTGATGTATCTAGAAAAATACAGCGTGCTGTTGATTTAGCTAAAGGTATTGGTACTGATAAATATACTTTGGATCTATTGCGTGCCAAGAATAATCAGGAAGTTAAAATTGAACGTTTGAAGTACGCGACTTCAATTGCTGATGCGGCGGGTATAAAAAAGCCAGTTTACAGCAGTGGTTCCGCTATTAGTGATGATCCGGATTTCCCTATTACTATGGGATCCGATGCGCTGAATCGTAAATTGGAAATTGAGAAATCGGTGACTGACCTGGCTTCTATCAATGCTGAAATTCTTAACCGTAGACTATATCTTGATAAGCTAAATGCGCTGGAAATTCCTAAAGTGGAAGTGGTGCCATTTAAATATCTGCAACAGCCAACCGAGCCAACCAAAAGAGATGCGCCTAAACGTGGGCTGATTATGATCCTGTTCGCACTTGCAGGTTTGGTGGGGTCTGTCGGTTTTGTGTTAGTTGATCATTTCATGCGTGAACGCGAGCGTGAAGAAGAGATGCTAAAACTGGCGAATACCGATAAAGAATAACGAACCAATACTAATTGATATTTTACATTGCCGGATTAGCGCTGCTTGTCCGGTTTTTTTTTGATAAAAATTCTGAGGTTAGCATTCATCCTTGTTGTTTGACCGCGTTAAATCGACCTCATACCTTTCCCCTAATTATGTTTCCAGCTTGAGCTTATGCTAAAATCCTGTTCCTTTTCATCTTCACACTGCCAATCAAAACAATGAAATTTCCTGGTAAACGTAAATCCAAACATTATTTTCCGGTTAATGCCCGCGATCCGTTATTACAACAAACGCAGGTTCAGGCTGAAAATGAGGTCAGCACCTCTTATATCGTCGGTATCGACCAAACCCTAGTCGATATTGAGGCCAAAGTTGATGAGGGATTTATTCAGCGCTACGGTTTGAGCCAGGGACATTCTTTAGTTATTGAAGATGATGTGGCTGAGGCTCTTTATCAGGAGTTAACCAGCAACGGTTTGATTACCCATGAGTTTGCAGGTGGCACCATCGGTAATACATTGCATAATTACTCGGTTCTGGCTGATGACCGTTCTGTTTTACTTGGAACTATGTGCAGCAATATAAAGATTGGTAGCTATGCCTATCGTTATCTGTGTAATACCTCAAGTCGTACCGATTTAAATTATTTGCAGGCCGTGGATGGCGCTATTGGCCGCTGTTTTACCTTGATTACTGAGAACGGAGAGCGGACTTTCGCTATCAGTCCTGGTCAAATGAATCAGCTACGCCCAGATAGCATTCCTGAAGAAGTGATTGCAGGTGCCTCCGCTTTAGTTCTCACTGCTTATTTAGTACGTTGTAAACCCGGTGAGCCAATGCCAGATGCAACTATGCAGGCTATCGCGTACGCTAAAAAATATCATGTGCCAGTGGTGCTGACGTTGGGTACAAAATACGTCATTGCAGATAATCCTCAATGGTGGCGAGATTTCCTTAAAGAAAACGTCTCTATTTTAGCGATGAATGAAGATGAAGCACTGGAGCTTACGGGGATCAGCGATCCATTGATGGCCGCGGATATGGCGCTGGATTGGGTAGATTTGGTGCTATGTACCGCCGGGCCAAATGGCCTTTATATGGCTGGCTATACGGAAGAAGCTGGCAAACGCCAGACTCAACATCCTTTACTGCCGGGTACTATTGCTGAATTTAATATGTATGAATTTAGCCGCGCAATGAGAAAAGAGCATTGTGATATGCCATTCAAGATTTACTCACACATCGCTCCTTATATGGGAGGGCCTGAGAAAATTATGAATACTAATGGGGCAGGGGATGGGGCATTGTCCGCAGTGTTACATGATATAGCGGCCAACGGTTATCATCGTAATAATGTTCCTAATTCAAGTAAACATGTGCGTAGTTACCTGAGCTATTCGTCTTTGGCGCAGGTTTGTAAATATGCTAATCGAGTGAGCTATCAGGTGTTGAATCAGCACTCTCCTCGTCTGACGCGCGGTTTACCTGAGCGAGAGGATAGTCTGGAAGAGTCTTACTGGGAACGTTAATCCAATCGCTAGACAACAAAAGGCCAGCATTGCTGGCCTTTTGTATTTTAATTTCGGTCTAGTCAGATCGGGCAAGCTGAGCTTTTGACTTCTTCAGTCAACGTATCGATTTTCAGCATATTTAGCATGCTGCCGGCAATCTCGCGTTCACCCATAACGACCTGATCGGCACCGCGGTCGGAAATATAAACCACCTCATCGTCATAATGCGCTCTGGCAATAATCTCAAGGTCTGGGCGTTTGAGGCGCGCCGCAGCGACAATTTCACCCGCCTCATAGCCATTTGGAATGGTTAGTAACAGCCAGCGTGCGCAGTCTAGTCGAGCCAATGACATGATTTCTGCATTGGCTGCGTTGCCCAGCACCGCGTTAATTCCTTGCTCACGCAAGGCTTCGACTCGGGTTCGGGAGTTTTCGATGACCACTAATGGAACACCCGCTGCATTGAGTTTTGAACCGAGCAGGCTACCTACGCGACCATAACCGACTAATAAAGCGTGGTTACATAGATCCACTGGAATTTGTTTTTCTTCTTCTACTGCTTCTTCCAGAATTTGATCTTCCATGGTTTCGGTTTTAATTAGATAGCGATCCAACAGGCTAAATAGCAATGGATTCAGCATGATAGAAAGAATGGCACTGGCTAAAACCAGATTGCGGCCATGCTCCGACATCAAACCAAGGGAGATCCCTAAACCTGCTAAAATAAAGGCAAACTCACCGATTTGCGCCAAACTGACTGAAATAGTCAGTGCAGTGCGTTTAGAGTGGCCAAACATACGAACTAACAAGAAGGCTGCGGCAGATTTACCGAAGATAATGATAGCCAGTGAGGCGATAACCGCTAAAGGCTCACGAACCAGAATCATCGGGTCGAATAGCATGCCGACCGAAACAAAAAACAGGACGGCAAAGGCATCACGCAGCGGTAAAGTATCCTGAGCCGCGCGGTGGCTAAGTTCGGATTCGTTTAACACCATACCGGCAAAGAAGGCGCCTAGGGCGAATGAGACGTCAAACAGCCCTACAGCACCGTAAGCGATACCCAGCGCTAAGACCAGCACGGCCAAGGTAAATAGCTCTCTGGAGCCGGTACTGGCGGTTTTTGCCAATATCCATGGGACGAGGCGGCGGCCAACCACTATCATCAAGGTGATGAAGGCGATGACTTTACCAATAGTTATGGCCAGTTCGGTGAATAATTGGCTCAAACTGGTATTTTCGCTACCCATAACGCCAGCGAATGCTGGTAATAACACCAATGTTAGTACCATCGCCAGATCTTCAACTATCAGCCAGCCAATGGCTATTTGCCCACGCTGGCTGTCGATCAACTGCCGTTCTTCCAGTGCTCGCAGCAATACCACGGTACTGGCGGTAGACAAGCAAAGACCGAACACCAAGCCTGTGACCAGATCCCAGCCCAGCATGCTCGAAAGGCCGATACCCAACAATGTGGCAACTGCGATTTGCGCTATGGCACCGGGAATGGCAATGGATTTTACAGCGAGGAGGTCTTTAAGAGAGAAATGCAGCCCAACACCGAACATTAACAGGATAACACCGATTTCAGCCAGTTCTGGCGCTAATGACGTATCGGCGACGAAACCCGGCGTGAATGGCCCGGCTAACACCCCTGCGGCGAGATATCCCACTAATGGGGAGATGCGCAGGCGGTGTGCCAGTGTACCGAGGAGGAAGGCGAGAACCAGGCCTCCTACAATCGTTGTAATCAGGGGTGTTGAGTGGTGCATCCAGACTCCTTCTTGTTATGCGGGCAGTGTTCATTCACAGCAATAGCACTAGTTTATTGCATTTGTGCGAACTTTACCCGATAAAAATTCATATTTTGTCAATGAAACTGAAGGTTGGCCTGTAAATTGCGTAAGGTGGTTATTTATGAGTGATATCTCATTTAGACCTAATAGATATAGGTAGTTAAGCCAGATAATACTGCTATCTCATCCGGCTTAAGTTAGTAATACTGACTACTTTTCTTCAATATTAGGCAGTAAGGCAGTAAATATGCCAAGGAGTGGCAGGAATGCGCAGATTTGGTAAACTAACTCGATACTGGTTAAATCAGCAACATAACCAAGTACAGCCGCACCTAACCCGCCCATACCGAAAGCTAAACCGAAGAATAATCCGGAAACCATGCCTACCTTTCCAGGGATCAGCTCTTGGGCATAAACCAGAATGGCAGAAAACGCTGATGCCAGTATGACACCAATGATCACTGTCAAAATGCCAATCCATTGCAGAGATACGTAGGGTAAAATAAGGGTAAATGGTGCAACACCGAGGATTGAGCCCCAAATAACGTATTTTCTCCCGACTCTGTCCCCCAAGGGCCCGCCAATGATGGTGCCTGCGGCTACGGCAAATAAGAATATAAACAGATGTATTTGGGCATTTTGTACTGAAACACCAAACTTATGGATTAGATAGAAGGTGTAGTAGCTACTTATACTAGTTAAGTAGAAATACTTGGAAAAAATCAGTACTAGCAGAATCGCTAAAGTGGCAATTATGGTCTTTTTAGGCAGTGTTTGTACCGGTGCCGCTTTTATCGGCTTACCGGCGACCGCGCGATTTTGCATTTGATACCATTTACTGACCTGTAATAGCACTACAATGGCCAGTAATGCCGCCAGTGAGAACCAGCCAACATTCCCTTTGCCGTAGGGCGCGATAAACATCGCCGCCAGTAATGGGCCTAACGCACTACCAAAATTCCCTCCCACCTGAAACAGCGATTGCGCCAGCCCGTGACGTCCGCCAGACGCCATGCGTGCCACGCGGGAAGATTCAGGATGAAACACGGAGGAACCGGTACCAACCAGCGCCGCCGCCAGCAACACCACCGGAAAAGTAGTCGCGGCGGCCAATAATAAGATGCCCGAAAGAGTGAATCCCATACCAATAGGTAGAGAATAAGGCTGTGGGTGTTTGTCTGTGTAGAGGCCAATCAGCGGTTGCAGCATTGAGGCAGTCATCTGATAGGTCAATGTAATTAAGCCGATTTGAGTGAAGCTCAGGCTGAACTCTGCCTGTAATAAAGGATAGATAGCTAAAATCAGCGATTGAATCATATCGTTTAGTAAATGAGAGACGCTTATCGCCCCTAAAATAGAAAACGAAGTTCGCTTTAAGGCATTTCCCTTATTTTGGGAGGTTGGAGGGACGATGCGATCGGTCATGATGAGTATCAGCCTAATTGTTTTTATTGCGAAAGGTAGCGCGGTAATGGATACATATTATGCATATCGTATGATTTTTACTATATCCAACATTATTTGACGGATATCGCAAAAATGTGAAATTCAGGTGTATCTAATCGAGTTACAATGCAAACTGCATCGAGGTATCACCTTGATTCTCACAGAAATCCTGAACTCTTACGCGATCTGTATTCATCAGACTGACTTTTACTCGACCCGCTTTTGGCGATTACATGGAGATTTGCCATGCGTTTTTCATTAAATACCACAGCATGCGCGTTGGCCGTAACATTGGCCTTTGCCCCCGGATGGGCCAGCGCTTGGGAAAAAGATAAAACTTACGACATTACTGTACTGCACACTAACGATCATCACGGCCATTTCTGGCAAAACGATCACGGTGAATATGGCCTGGCGGCGCAAAAAACCTTGGTGGATAATATTCGCCAACAAGTGGCAGCAGAAGGGGGCAGCCTATTGTTGCTTTCCGGCGGAGATATTAATACCGGTGTACCTGAGTCTGATTTACAGGATGCGGAACCCGATTTTCGCGGTATGAATTTAGTGGGATACGATGCTATGGCGATCGGAAACCATGAATTTGATAACCCGCTTAGCGTATTACGTCAGCAAGAAAAATGGGCCACTTTCCCGCTGCTCTCTGCCAATATTTATCAGAAGAGTACCCAGCAGCGCTTATTTAAACCTTATGCCCTGTTTGATAAGCAAGGGATTAAAATTGCGGTTATTGGGTTAACCACTGACGATACGGCTAAAATTGGCAATCCTGAGTATTTCACTGATATTGAATTCCGTGTACCGGCGGTGGAAGCCAAAGAGGTCGTCGAAAAACTGCGTCAGGATGAAAAACCGGACATTATCATCGCAGCCACCCATATGGGGCATTATGACAACGGTAATCACGGTTCTAATGCGCCAGGTGATGTAGAAATGGCTCGTAGCCTGCCTGCAGGTTATCTGGACATGATTGTGGGTGGACATTCGCAGGATCCGGTTTGTATGTCCAGCGAGAATCATAAGCAGGTAGATTACGTTCCGGGTACGGCTTGCGCACCCGATCGTCAAAATGGAACCTGGATCGTTCAGGCGCATGAATGGGGTAAATACGTCGGGCGTGCAGATTTTAAATTCCGCAATGGCGAGCTGACGTTGGTTAACTATCAGCTGATTCCGGTTAATCTGAAGAAGAAAGTAGAGAAAGCCGACGGTACCAGTGAGCGCGTTTTCTATACCGAAGAGATCGCTGAAAATCCGGCAATGCTGAAATTACTCACGCCGTTTGAAGATAAAGGCAAAGCGCAGCTGGAAATTAAAGTCGGTAGCGTTAATGGCAAGCTAGAGGGCGATCGTAGCAAAGTTCGCTTCCAGCAAACTAATATGGCGCGGATGCTATTAGCGGCGCAAATGGAGCGTGCTGGCGCTGATTTTGCCGTGATGAGCGGCGGCGGCGTACGTGACTCTATCGATGCTGGCGATATTACTTATAAAGATGTGCTGAAAGTGCAGCCATTCGGTAATACGCTGGTTTATGTGGATATGAAGGGCAGTGAAGTTGAGAAGTATTTGGCCGTCGTCGCTAATAAAAAAGTGGATTCAGGCGCCTACGCTCAATTCGCCAACGTCAGCCTGGTTGCCGATGGCACAGGTGTCAGTGATGTTAAAATTCAAGGTAAACCGCTGGATGCGAATAAAACCTACCGCATGGCAACGCTGAATTTCAACGCGCTAGGTGGTGATGGTTATCCGAAGGTGGATACTTTGCCAAGCTACGTTAATACCGGTTTCATCGATGCGGAAGTCTTGAAGCAATATATTGAAAAACACTCTCCGCTAGATGCTGCGGCCTATGAGCCGAAGGGTGAGATTGTTTACAAGTAATGAGTTGAGTTGAGATGAGGTGAAAATACCTTAGGGACTTTTTATCTGAACGGGGAGTACGGGTAGCGCTAATGCGTCTATGCGTATTCCCCATTTTTGGCTCAGTGGCATTCTGTGGCAGAGAGAAGCGAGGATTAATCCCGTTTGGCTATATCCGCGAATACCGCATTGAGCAACTGGCCTAAATCTGCTGGAGCTAGCTCTATATCCAGCCCGCGTTTGCCGCCGGAAACGAACATAGTGGCATATTGCTGCGCCTGACTGTCGATGACCGTGGGTAAACGTTTTTTCTGTCCTAACGGGCTAATTCCTCCGACTAAATAACCGGTTACTCGCTGCGCCAGCTGTGGATCGGCCATATCTGCTTTTTTCGCTCCTAAGGCTCGGGCAACTTTTTTTAAATCCAATTGAGTGGCGACCGGAGTGACGGCAACGGCTAAGTTTTTGGCTTCTCCATTCAGGCAAACCAGCAGAGTTTTATAAACTTGCCGGGCATCTAGCCCTAATTTTCTGACAGCTTCATCACCAAAATTCGTTTCTGCACTGTCGTGTTCGTAAGGGTGAAGAGTAAAGGCGATTTTTTGCTTTTCCAGCAGAATGACGGCAGGAGTCATGATTTTCGTCCACTATAAAAATAATACCAGTTAATCATAACAGGACTATCGTTGCAGCTAATCCTTATCTTTTTAGTATCTTACGCTTAATGCAGCTTAGTAAGAAAAAAATTAACTTAATAGAATCAAAATTATGAAATTGTATTCCTCAATAATAATGAATCCCAGTTGCTTATAGGATCCGCGGGTTGCTACCCTGATATGGCAAATTGGTTGACCGTCAGGAAAGCCGGCTTGCTACGTAATAACTAAAACAATGAAAATTCCTCTTTGACTGGCCAATAGCGATATTGGCCATTTTTTTATCCATGAGCTGGCTGCATTAAAGCCGGTAAATTTCCGTCGCCATATAAATGTAAAGCGCCCACAGCAACCAGATAATGCCCCGCCGGTAAGGCAGACAGTTGTTTTTGCCATTGCTGGTTACGTTGCACCATTAATAGCTCATATAAATCATCGCTAAAAGTCGTTGTCAGTTTAGCCAGGCTACCGCAGGGTTGTCGCTCTAACCACCAACTGATCATGGTTTGTAACATGCGGGCGTTGGTGTGCCAGTGAGCCAGAGTATCTTTTAACAGCCCCATTCCGCTGTCAGGCAGGGTTTCCAGTAGGGAAAGCTGCATTTGCGAGCCTTCGAGTTCGATAATATTTTTCCGCTGCGCTTTGGCTGCATTCAATAATTGGTAATCAATACCGTATTCCCCGCGCAGCCCTAGATTTTGCGCCTGACGCGCCTGTAGCATCAGCGCGATTTGCCAGGCCGGAAGGGTGGCCAGAGCCAACGGGTCGGTTTTTAATTCTTCACAGCGCTGAACGAGCTGTTGGTAATCTGTTTCAGAGAGTCGGTCGACCAACGGGAGCTCATCGGGATAGTGAGCGAAAGGGGATCCACCTTGGGTAATATCGGCCTCAACGATTAACGCATCGGCTTTTATCAGGCGATCCAACAGAATATCCGGTAGCGGGAACATGCCTTCGGTTCCCATATGGATACTCCCTACCAGATGGAAGTGACGTGAGCCGGGCAGTTGTAAATCGATACCCGGATACGGATAACTCGGCGGAGAAAGGATGCCAAGAAAGGTGGCTAGCTGACGTAAAAGTTGACCCATACCGGTGTGCGTCCTGATTTAGCATTTCTCCCATGCTAAACGCTAAATGGCGCACAAGAAAGGGTTGTGCGCCACTGGGTTAGGACTTCGTTTATTGTTTAGGTTTAAAACGTAACAAACGGTTGGCATTACTGACAACGGTGATTGAGGACAACGCCATTGCAGCCCCCGCGACCACCGGGCTTAACAACGTTCCGGTGAACGGATACAAAATACCTGCCGCGATTGGAATCCCCAGCGCGTTATAGAAAAATGCGCCGAGCAGGTTTTGTTTCATATTGCGTAATGTGGCTTTGGATAGCTCTACGGCATCGGCAACGCCGTGCAGACTATGGCGCATAAGCGTAATTGCCGCAGTTTCTATCGCAATATCGCTGCCGCCGCCCATAGCAATACCTACATCGGCCTGAGCCAGCGCGGGCGCATCGTTAATACCATCTCCGACCATCGCGACTTTGTTACCCGCAGCCTGTAACTGCTTAATCGCATCGGCTTTGCCATCGGGCAGCACTCCGGCAATCACTTGATCAATACCGGCCTCTTTGGCAATAGCATTAGCAGTAATCGGGTTATCACCTGTCAGCATCACTAATTTGTAGCCTTGTTGATGCAGACGTTGCAATGCTGAGACACTATCGCTGCGTAACGGATCGCGGATGGAGAACAGCGCCGCGACTTGACCATTGGCCGCCAGAATAACCGGCGTGGCACCCGTTTCCGCCTGTTGCCGCATTAAGTCGCTTAACTCAAGGGTATCAATCTCTTGTTGTTTCAGTAGTGCATTGTTCCCTAATAGCAGTGATGCTCCTTCAACATCACCGCTGACGCCTAAACCGCGCAGGGTACGGAACTGGCTGGTGGCAGGCAGAGTCAGGCCTTTGGCACGTTGCAAAATTGCCTGCGCTAACGGATGGTTTGAGCCTGTTTCCAGCGCAGCCGCCCAGCCAAGCGCCTGTTGTTCCGTAATCCCGTTAAAGGTATGGATAGCGACAACCTGCGGACGGCCTTCGGTCAATGTACCGGTTTTATCAAATACCAACGTATTCAAGCCGCTGGCCTGCTGAAGCGCATCGGCATCTCGCACCAGTACACCAAACTCAGCGGCACGACCAACGCCAGAAATGATCGACATCGGCGTGGCTAATCCCAGCGCGCAAGGGCAAGCGATGATCAGCACCGTGGTGGCCACCACCAAGGTATATACAATTTGGGGCTGAGGGCCGAAGAAGTACCAAATCACACCGGCAATCAAGGCGATAGCCACGACGGTTGGAACAAATACTGCAGAGATTCTATCGGCTAACTGGCCAATTTCCGGCTTACTACTTTGCGCCTGACGTACTAGCTTGATAATCCGCGCCAGCGTAGTCTGGCTGCCAATGGCGTTAGCGCGGAACAGAACCGATCCATCCTGCACTGAGGTTCCGGCGTGTACTTTATCTCCAGCGGATTTCTGCTGCGGAATCGGTTCGCCGGTGAGCATGGCTTCGTCCATCCACACTTCCCCCTGCACAATTTCGCCGTCAACGGGAACCCGGTCACCGGTGGTCAAACGGAGGGTCATTCCCAGCTGTACGTCAGCCAGCGGGATTTGTTTCTCACCGTCCTCAGTCACAACCCGCGCGGTTGGCGGTGCCAGATCCAGCAAACGTTCCAACGCATTGGACGAACGTTGTCTGGCGCGCTGTTCCATCGCATGTCCCAGATTGATTAAACCGATAATCATGGCGCTGGCTTCGTAATAAAGATGCCGGGCCTCCATCGGGAATACATCGGGCCAGATATTGACGGTAATCGAGTAAATCCAGGCGGCACCGGTGCCTAATGCCACCAGCGTATCCATAGTGGCGCTGCCGTTTTTCAGGCTGACCCAAGCGTTGCGATAGAAATGTCCGCCGGCAAAGATCATGACCAACAGCGTCAATACACCGATCACCAGCCACGGGGTTTGGGTTTCCGGCGTGAGCGTCATACTGCCGCCGAATAAGCCCCATGCCATCAATGGAATACCTAATAATAGCCCCAGCGCGGCCTGCCATTGGAAACGTTTCATATTGGCCTGAGACATTTCCTGCTGGCGTTCCCGCCGTTTAGCTTCGTCTTCGATAATCTCAGCGCCATAGCCCGCTTTTTCTACTGCGGCGATCAGCGCGCTATTATCCGGAGAACCGGTCACCAGTGCGCTACGTTCAGCTAGATTCACTCGCGCGATCTGCACGCCATCCACGCTTTGCAACGCTTTTTGTACTTTAGAAACGCAGCTGGCGCAGCTCATCCCGGTTAACAATAGCTGCACGCTATCCGGATCGTCGCCGTCTGACGGAGCGGTTGCGGGAGTATTTTCAGTTGCCGGAAGAGAAGAGGCCGCTGCCAAAGATTCCGGCGCAGATTGCGTAGCATGTGCCAGCGGCTCAGTTTTTGGGACGGCGTTTTCCTGCGCCAGCGTGGCCTGATAACCGGCATTTTCCACGGCGGCAATCAGTGCGTTTGCGTCGACTCGACCGTAAACTTTGGCGTTGGAGGTGGATACATCGGCGGCGATGACTCCCGGAACGGCTTCCAGCGCTTGACGTGTCGTTGCCGCACAGTGCATACAGGTTAAGCCGGAAAGCTGTAGCTCTACGTCCGGTTGTTGTACTGGCTCCGACTGATAGCCTGCCTGTTTTACCGTTTCGATCAGTGCCTGTATGTCGGCCTCACCGACCACTTTCGCATAGTGAACGTTAACCTGAGCCTGTTCGACGTCAGGCCGGTCTTCCAGCGCTTTTTGCACCCGTCCGGCACATTTCATGCAGGTTAAACCCTGCAAAGCAAGCAGCGTAGTGTGTGACATGATTAACTCCTTAAAGAGTAAAAACTTATCCTTTTGACTGCGGGGATAAGTTTAGTCGGTATTAAGCCCTTTACCTTGATGCCGATCTTCTGGCAGGCAACAAGGTGAATTTCTCTTGACCGACGTGACTATTTTAACTACTTATGGAGGTTAAACCTTCCAGCAAGGGTAAGGTCAAGGGAGAAATATGAATATCAGCGATGTGGCCAAAAAGACCGGTTTGACCAGCAAAGCGATTCGCTTTTACGAAGAAAAAAAGCTTGTAACTCCGCCTATCCGTACCGATAACGGTTATCGCAGCTATGATGCCCGTCATATTGAAGAATTGACTTTGCTGCGACAGGCGCGCCAGGTGGGATTTACTCTGGATGAATGTCGTGAATTATTGGCGCTGTTCCATAATCCGGATCGCCATAGTGCGGACGTCAAAGCCGCGACGTTACAGAAAGTGGCTGAAATAGAACGGCATATTCAGGATTTGAATCAGATGCGTTTACGCTTACTGGCGCTAGCGGCAGAATGCCCCGGCGACGAGGGGGCGGATTGCCCGATTATCAATAATCTGGCGGGTTGTTGTCACCGCGAGGAGAAAGGATAGAGATAAGAAGCCCACGGTCGCAAACCGAACGTGGGCGATAAACTAGCGTATTATTGCACGGACATTCAAGGTGTTACCTTCAATGGAGACCACTTCGACTTCCGTGCCCACGCTTAATTCTTCAGAACTATGGATACGCCAGCTGCTGTCGCCGACTTTCATCCGACCATAGCCATCCAGTGTCGGTTCCGTCAGCGTTGCCCGCAGGCCAACCATTTGATGATCCCGCTGGTTAAGCATGGCAGGCTGCGGTTTGACTCGTTTACTCAGCCAATACCACCACAAAATGGCGGCGATGACGGTGAGAACGGCAAAGAGTACGCCTTGCCATTCCCAGCTTAACGGCAACATCCAGACCAACAGGCCAACCAGTACAGCGGCAATTCCACTCCATAACAGATAACCGCTGGCACCCAACATTTCCGCGGCTAATAACAAGCCGCCGAGTGATAGCCAAAACCAATTTGGGTTTGCTGCAATCTGTTTAAGCATGGTTATTTACCTCGGCTGGTTTTGCTCTCGCCAATCAGTTCAGCGATACCGCCAATCGCGCCCATCAGGCTGCTGGCATCCAGTGGCATCATCACGACTTTACTGTTGTTGGCTGAGCCGATGTGTTGCAGCGCATCGGTGTATTTCTGCGCCACAAAGTAGTTAATCGCCTGAATATCACCGGCGGCGATAGCTTCAGAAACCATTTTAGTTGCCTGAGCTTCGGCTTCTGCGGCACGTTCACGGGCTTCTGCTTGCAGGAAGGCGGATTGACGTTCCCCCTCGGCTTTCAGAATCTGAGATTGTTTTTCACCTTCTGCACGCAGAATTGCTGCCTGACGCACGCCTTCGGCTTCCAAAATATCCGCACGCTTGGTTCGCTCGGCTTTCATCTGGGCGTTCATGGCCGAAATTAGTTCGGTCGGCGGACGTACATCGCGGATTTCAATACGGGTAATTTTGATGCCCCAAGGGTTGGTGGCTTCATCAACAATATGGAGTAAACGGCTGTTGATGTTATCGCGCTGGGACAGCATTTCATCCAATTCCATAGAGCCAAGCACGGTACGGAAGTTGGTCATGGTCAGGTTAACAATCGCCAGTTCCAGGTTGCTGACCTCATAAGCCGCTTTGACCGGGTCAATAACCTGAATAAAGCAGACTGCATCAATGGCAACGTTGGCGTTATCGCGGGAAATGATTTCCTGTGAAGGAATATCCAGAACTTGTTCCATCATGTTGATTTTACGGCCAATGCGGTCCATAAACGGGACGACGATGTTCAGGCCCGGCATCAGAGTTTTGGTATAGCGGCCAAAGCGCTCAACCGTCCACTGGAAACCCTGTGGGACAATTTTGATTGCGGAGAACACCACAACCAGCGCAACGACGATAATAATCGGGATAACCGTAAACATAGTTAACTTCCTGTCGGTCAATGAATATTGTTTCATAATATTACGCGACGACAGGCTAAAAGACTAACTAAAGGGAGGTAAATACATGTAAGGAATCATTCTGCTATCGAAAAAGCAGAAAAAAACCTGAAAAGTGAATAAGAAAGGGCGCGGGAAAGATCCCGCGCATAGTAGCTAAAATGGGCTTAGTACAGCAGAGAGTAGAGCTGGCGGCGGTATTTACCGGCCAGAGTATCGCCGGTGCCAAGGGCGGCCAGAATATCCATCAAGGTTTTGCGAGCGTTGCCGTTCGCTGCTGCCAGATCTTTTTTCAGATGGCTCATCAACAGTTCCAGTGCTTCTTCGTTACGGCCAACCTGATGCAGTTGCAGTGCTAGCTGTACCGCCAGCTCGACGTTTTCAGGCTGCTCGGCCAGCTGTTGCTGTAATTGCTGAATTTCCGGCGTATCTGCCGCCTGCTTGAGTAATTCTATCTGTGCAATCAGGCCCTGATAGCGAGTGTCCCGATCTTGCAGTGGGATAGTTTCTAATACCGCTTCCGCATCGTCACTACGATTCAGTTGAATTTGTACTTCAGCCAGCTGCAAGCCGATTTCGCCGTTGTATTGGCTAAGCTGCCAGGCATCTTTCAGTAGCGGAAGGGCTTCTTGCGCTTTGCCATCGGCGATAAGCTGCGCCGCTTCTGCTGCTTTTAGTTCTTCCGGTTTAGGTAATACGCGTTGTAACAGTTCGCGGATAACTTCTTCCGGTTGAGGTCCCTGGAAGCCGTCAACCGGCTGGCCGTCTTTAAACAGATAGACCGCAGGAATAGACCGCAGGCCGAATTGTGAGGCAACCATTTGTTGAGCGTCACAATCTACTTTGGCCAGAATGAACTGACCGGCGTATTCGGCGGCTAATTTGTCTAAAACCGGCGTTAATTGCAGGCAGTGCTGGCTACGTTCCGACCAGAAATAGAACAGAACCGGCTGCGCCATGGACTGTTCCAGGGTTTGATGTAGGTTAGCTTCGGTAATATCGATAACTGTTGGTGCTAGCATGACTTTATTCTCTCATCCGTTTTAGCGATAGATGGGGGCAGAATATCCGGCTTCAACCCTCTATCGCGGTTTATCGGTTATCAGGCGTTGCCCCGCAAGACGCAATCCAGCAAGCGGCCCGGTAAAATGCGACGCAGCACGGTAACAGCGTGTGCCACCAGTGTGACCGGATAGCGCAACTTTGGCCGCGGCGCTTCTAATGCATGACGTAATTTGGGCAAAATCGCTTCAGGTGGCAGGGTGAAGCGTTTGGCGATACCCGGATTATTCACTGGTTTGTCAGCCTGGGTCTGATTAACGTTTTGTGTGAAATGAGTGCTAATCGGCCCCGGTTCAATCAAACTGACAAAAATCCCGCTGCCGTTTAGCTCCATCCGTAAGGCATCTGACCAGGCTTCCAGCGCATATTTGCTGGCGGCATAAGCGCCCCGACCCGGCGTTGAAATCAACCCCATCACCGAACTGGTTTGAATAATCCGGCCTTCGCCGTGGGGCAACATGGCAGGCAGCAGTAATTGGGTGAGTTGGTGGGTGCCAAATAGATTGGTGGAAAACTGCCGTTCCATTTGTTGGCGCGAAATGGTGTCTAGCGGGCCGTATAAGCCATAGCCGCCGTTGTTGAATAAACCGTACAGTCGCCCGCCGGTTAGCTCGATAACCTGTGCCGCGGCGCGCTCGACGCTGGTGCTGTCATCCAGATCCAGCTCAATACCTTCCAGCCCCAATTGGGACATGTTTTCTACGTCCTCAGGTTTCCGACAGGCAGCCAAAACCCGATAGCCTCTGTTACGCAGATCCTGCGCCGCTACCAAACCAATTCCGCTCGAGCATCCGGTGATTAAAACCGCTTTTTGCATAACTTTACCTACTGAATGAACCTATTTGCTCAGACTAATGGTTTACTAAGAACTTATATTATCAGATAGCTAATATCTTATATTAATAAGTGCAGCGTTATTCTGACTTGCCTTTTTGGATAAAAGGCGTGAGTTGCTTTGACATCCAGTCGGCAATAAACGGCTGCGCCTCGGCGTTAGGATGCAAGCTATCGTCCTGCATCCATTCAGGTTTTACCGCTACCTGCTCCATAAAGAAAGGCAGTAGCGGAATTTCGGCCTGCTGTGCCAATGGCGGATACAGTGCGGCGAATGACTCGGTATAGCGGCGACCATAATTAGGTGGAATGCGGATTTGCATTAACAATGGTTGTGCCTCGGCCTCTTTAACCAGACTGATGATTTGCGCCAAATCCCGCTGAATATCCTGCGGGGGAAATCCGCGCAGCCCGTCATTGGCACCTAATTCAATCAATACCCAGCGGGGCTGATGTTGTGCCAACAGTGCGGGAAGCCTTGCCAGGCCTTGCGCGGCGGTGTCGCCACTGATACTGGCGTTGACGACTTTAGGATGAGCAGGCAGCGTTTGCCATTGCTTGTCCAGACGGGTAGCCCAGGCTTCGGCAATGGGTAGGCGATAACCGGCGCTTAAACTGTCGCCCAAAATCAATAATGTATCGTTTGCAGCAGCGCGCAGACTGAATAATCCCAACAGTAGAAGGAAGGGAAGATGCCAGCGGAAAACGTTCTTGAAGTTCATCATCTTAATAAACACGTTGGTCAGGGTGAGCATCAGCTTTCCATCCTTACTGGAGTTGAGCTGGTTGTCAAACCCGCACAGACAATTGCCCTGATTGGTGAGTCTGGCTCCGGTAAATCGACCCTGCTAGGGATTCTGGCAGGTTTGGATGATGGCAGCAGCGGCGAAGTCAGCCTGTTGGGGCAGTCTTTGACAGCAATGGATGAGGAAGGGCGCGCGCAAGTACGGGCGAAAAACGTCGGATTTGTTTTCCAGTCATTTATGCTAGTGCCAACGCTGAACACGCTGGAAAACGTTCAGTTGCCTGCGTTATTGCGTGGGGAAAGCGATCGTCAGAGCAAAGCTCAAGCCACGGAATTATTGCAGCAATTGGGGCTGGGGGAACGTCTGCATCATCTGCCTGCTCAGCTTTCCGGTGGAGAGCAGCAACGCGTCGCACTGGCTCGGGCATTTAGCGGTCGTCCGCGGGTATTGTTTGCCGATGAACCCACGGGAAATCTGGATCGTCAAACCGGCGACCGCATCGCCGATCTGTTGTTTTCTCTGAATCGAGATTACGACACCACGCTGATTCTGGTCACGCATGATGAACAACTGGCGGCGCGCTGCCAGCGGCGTTTGCGCTTGCGGGATGGCAAGCTGTGGGAGGAAGCATGATTTGGCGTTGGTTTTGGCGGGAATGGCGCTCGCCATCCTTATTAATTGTCTGGTTAGCGTTGACTCTGGCCGTCGCCTGCGTATTGGCGTTGGGCAGCATCAGCGACCGAATGGAGAAGGGCCTCAGCCAGCAAAGCCGTGATTTTCTGGCGGGTGATCGGGTATTGAGCGCTTCTCGTCCGGTATCAGAGGGATGGTTGTTAGATGCGGAACAGCAAGGGCTAACTCTCAGTCGCCAACTGTCGTTTACCACCATGACTTACGCCGGTGATAGACCGCAATTGGCGGATGTAAAAGCTACTGACAGCGCTTATCCGTTGTACGGAACGCTGAAAACCCGGCCGGAGAATGCGCGGCTGGAACCGGGCACCGTGTTGGTGGCTCCGCGGCTGCTAACTTTATTGGGTGTTAACGTTGGCGATAGGCTGGAGGTGGGGGATGCGTCGCTGCGTATTGTCGGGGAAGTGCTGGAGGAACCAGACGCCGGATTCAATCCTTTCCAGACTGCGCCGCGCATTCTGATTAATCTGGCCGATGTGGAAAAAACCGGCGCAGTGCAGCCGGGTAGCCGTTTGACCTATCGCTATATGTTTGCCGGCTCGCCGGATAACATTCAGCGCTTCGGCGATCAGATAAAACCGGAATTACAGCCCGATCAACGCTGGTACGGTTTGCAGGAATCGGGTGGCGCACTGGGGAAATCCTTGCAGCGCTCGCAGCAATTTTTACTGTTATCGGCGTTGCTGACGCTGTTACTTTCCATTGCCGCCGTTGCGGTTGCCATGGGGCATTATTGCCGTAGCCGCTATGATTTGGTGGCGGTGCTGAAAACGTTGGGGGCGGGCAAGGCCGCGCTGAGAAAGCTGATTGTCGGCCAATGGATATCGGTACTGACGCTGGCGGCATTGTGCGGTAGCGCGATAGGGCTGCTATTTGAACGACTGCTGATTTCCATGTTGGCGCCAGTGCTGCCTGCTGCATTACCCGCCGCCGGACTCTGGCCGTGGCTGTGGTCCATCGGCTCCCTGATTCTGATTTCCCTGCTGGTGGGATTGCGCCCCTATCGTCAGTTATTAGCGACTCAGCCGTTACGAGTGTTGCGCCGGGATGTGGCGGCAAATGTCTGGCCGCTGCGCTATTTCATCCCGTTAATGTTATTAGCGGTGATCGGAGTTCTGGCGCTGTTAATGGGCGGCAATACCTTGCTGTGGGCGATTTTGGGCGGCTTGCTGGTGCTGTCACTGTTATTGGGCTGTATCGGCTGGGGCAGCCTATTATTGCTGCGTCGACTGACGGTGACGCGCTTGCCACTGCGTTTGGCGATCAATCGTCTACTGCGTCAGCCTTGGATGACATTGACCCAACTGGCAGCATTTTCGCTGTCGTTTATGTTGCTGGCGCTGCTATTGGTCCTGCGCGGTGATCTGCTGGATCGCTGGCAGCAGCAATTACCGCCGGACAGCCCCAACTATTTCCTGTTGAATATGACCAAGGAGCAGGTGCCGCAGGTCAGTACTTTCCTCAATCAACACCAGATTATGCCAACCACGTTCTATCCGATTGTGCGGGTGCGCATGACGGAAATTAACCAGCAGCAAGCGACCGAGCGGGTGCATGAAAACGATCCGGGAGGAGAGGCGGTCAACCGGGAGCTTAATCTGACCTGGTTACCGGATTTACCGGCTCATAATCAGTTAACTGACGGGAAGTGGCCGCCAAAAGCGGATGAAGTATCGATGGAGCAGGGCGTAGCCGAGCGGCTTGGTATCAAGCTGGGCGACACCTTAACCTTCAGCGGCGATACGCAGTCGTTTTCGGCCAAAGTGAGCAGTATTCGCAAAGTAGATTGGGAAAGTTTGCGGCCTAACTTCTACTTTATTTTCCCGCCGGGAGCCTTGGATAAACAGCCGCAAACCTGGCTAACCAGCTTCCGTTATAACGGTAACGAGCAGTTATTGACTCAATTGAACCGCCAGTTCCCTACGTTAAGCCTGCTGGATATAGGCTCGATGTTGAAACAGGTCGGTCAGGTATTGCAGCAGGTGAGTCGGGCGTTGGAAGTTATGGTGGTGCTGGTCATGATCTGTGGCACTTTGCTGTTATTAGCGCAGGTGCAGGTGGGAATGCGCCAGCGGCGCCAGGAACTGATGGTTTATCGGACTTTAGGCGCGGGGAAGCGCTTGCTATGGGGGACGTTATGGTGCGAATTTGCCCTGCTAGGGCTGGTGGCGGGCATGGCCGCCGCTATAGGTGCCGAAGCTTCACTGTGGGCGTTGCAACGGCTGGTATTTGATTTCCCGTGGCAGCCTAATTGGATATTGTGGTGGATGTTGCCGTTGCTTGGCGCACTGTTATTGTCTTTATGTGGCAGTTGGCTGGGCGCTCGTCTGCTGCGCGGAAAGGCTTTGTTCCGCAGCTACGAAGGTTAACAACCAAGGCTAAATATCGGTTATCAGCATTGGTTAGATGATAAAGAAAAGGGCAGCCATTGGCTGCCCTGATTCTACTAACTGACTCTGCGATAAAACCGAGGCGTTTATGGCATCTCCGTTATTGCTTATCCCAGTTTTTTCTGCGCCCAGCGCAGGGCGCTTTGATATTCATTTGGTAGCAAGGGTGACAACTCGTTCAACGTTTCGGCCAATTGTTTTTCCGCCGGATCGGTGAGATTCAAATGCCCGACTTTACGCCCATCGCGCACTTCTTTTTCGTACCAATGCAGATGAACCAGAGGCTGTGAAAGCCATGCCAAATTAACCGCAGTGCCGATGAGATTCACCATGACCGAAGGGGTGCTAACCACCGGTTTTGGCAGTGGTAAATCCAGAATAGCGCGCAGATGCAATTCGAACTGGCTGATGGACGCGCCATTTTGCGTCCAGTGACCGCTGTTGTGTACGCGGGGAGCCAGTTCGTTGATCAGCAGGTTGTCGCCGACGATAAAGCATTCCATCGCCATCACGCCGACATAACCCAGCTCATTCATAATGGCGGACAACATGCTTTCTGCCTGAGCCTGCAATTTGGCATCTGGCTGCGGTAACGCTACGCTGATACGTAAAATGCCGTCTTCATGCAGATTATGGGTTAGCGGATAAAATACCGTTTCCCCATCATGGCTACGTGCGCCAATCAGAGAAACTTCGCCAGAAAAATGAATGCCTTGCTCGACGATGCACTCACCGTAGGCGTCCGCAGGCAGGCTATCTTGCTCGCCGGGACGTAAACGCCACTGCCCACGTCCGTCATAACCGCCGACGCGACGTTTAACAATCGCCAGCTCACCCAGAGAAGCAAACACCTGCGGCCACTGTTCGGCATTAGCGAGTAATTGCCAAGGCGCGGTGGCTAAATTCAGGCTATCCAACAATTGCTTTTGCGTCAGGCGATCGGCCAAACGCGGGAAAATATCTCGGTTAACGAAGGCGTTGTGAGTAGCCAATTCGCGGGTCAGTGCGGTTTCCGGCCAGCGCTCAATTTCAGCGGTAATCACACTATTCTGATAAGGCACGGCTTCGGGTTCTGCGTCCAATCCTACTGGATAAACGGCGATTCCCAGCGGCTCTCCGGCCTGACGCAGCATGCGCCCCAACTGCCCGTTACCTAATACGCAAACCGGCTTCATGCATCCTCCCGCGGATCGGGATTATTCAGCACTTCATCAGTTTGGTTTTGACGCCACGCAGCCAGACGCCCTGCGAGAGCTTTATCGTGCAGCGCTAAAATCTGTGCTGCCAGCAGCGCCGCGTTGGCTGCGCCTGCTTTGCCAATCGCCAGCGTCCCCACAGGGATACCGCGCGGCATTTGCACAATGGAATAAAGGCTGTCTACGCCGCTCAGCGCTGCGCTTTGTACCGGCACGCCCAGCACCGGCACCAGCGTTTTCGCCGCCAGCATACCCGGAAGGTGCGCTGCGCCACCGGCACCGGCAATGATCACATCCAGTCCATTAGCGTCTGCCTGTTCGGCAAAACTGAATAATTTATCCGGGGTACGATGAGCGGAAACCACTTCCACATGGAAAGGGACATCCAATTCGGTGAGCACGTCAGCAGCGAACTGCAGGGTGGCCCAGTCACTTTTAGACCCCATAACTATTGCGATTTTAACCCCGGCTGTGATAGCCGAATCGAGGTTGGCTCCCATGGGTGTAAAGCTCCTGTGATTGTGCAAACGTCGGCCAGAGCGAATTGTGTCTGGCGAAGAGGGCGTAGAGCATACCATGAGCCACAGGCAAGGAAAACGGTTGCGTAGCTGGTTTTTGTACGAAAAAGCAGGATTTTTCAGGATTTGGCAGTAAGGTTTAAAACGGGAATTCGATCAGCTCGATAGCTTCAGGAGTGACGCAAATCATCGATCCTTCCACATGCCAGGCACCCAATACGGCGCGATGTACGGTTTTATCTGCCAGTTTAAGGGGATGAATCGCTGGACGATGTGTATGACCGTGAATCATCCACTCCACGCCATTGCGTTGGAAAGCATCAATCACAGCTGCGTTATTCACATCCATAATGGCTTCGGATTTGTCTTTATTATTCTGTTGGCTGTTTTTCCGCATCGAAGCGGCAATGCGTAAACGCCAGGAAAGAGGTAAGGACAGGAATAACCATTGGATAATGGGATTGTGAACCCGGCGACGAAAATGCTGATAATCCGCATCATCTGTGCATAACGTATCGCCATGCAGGATTAAAATTTTGCGACCATACAGTTCGAGAGTTTGTTCTTCTGGCAGCAGCATCATACCGCTTTCGGCAGCAAAACGTTTTCCAACTAAAAAATCACGGTTGCCGTGAATGAAGTAGCAGGGAATTCCCCGATGGTGCAAGTCTTTCAGGGCACTGGCGACCTGACGATACAGCGGCAGCGGATCGTCATCACCAATCCACGCTTCAAATAGATCGCCTAGGATATATAAAGCGTTGGCATGAATGGCTTCGCGCTGTAAAAAACGCAGAAAACCGGCAGTAATTGCCGGTTCCTGAACGCTAAGATGCAAATCTGCTATAAAAAGCGTGCGCATTCCGTCGCAATTACTCGCTAACGGTAACGCTTTTGATGATCACATCTTCTTTTGGAACGTCCTGATGCATGCCGCTACGGCCGGTTGCAACGCTTTTGATTTTATCAACAACGTCCATGCCTTCGACCACTTCAGCGAATACGCAGTAGCCCCAGCCGTCAGCGCGCTCTGAACGGAAGTTCAGGAAGTCGTTGTCAGCTACGTTAATGAAGAATTGAGCGGTAGCAGAGTGCGGATCGTTAGTCCGCGCCATTGCCAAAGTACCACGGGTGTTTTTCAGGCCGTTGTTCGCTTCGTTCTTGATTTGCGCACCTGTTTCTTTCTGGTTCATGCCAGGCTCAAAACCGCCGCCCTGAATCATGAAACCATCGATAACACGGTGGAAAATAGTGTTGTCGTAGAAACCTTTACGGCAGTAATTCAGGAAGTTTTCAACGGTAGCCGGCGCTTTGTCAGCGAAAGTATTGATGACGATGTCGCCGTGATTAGTATGAAAAGTAACCATAATAATATTCCTGCTAGTGTAATATGTGGAATCACAAAGTGAGTCGCTACTCTTTAGACGGCTCTTATAACACATCTGCCGGATTGAGTCAGTATTCGCGCCTTTCCAACCCGCTCTGGCCAGGAGAGGCAGAAAAGCATTAGTGGGGCAATGTGGCTGATTAATAAAGCTATTTATAACCCAATAAATTCACCGCTTTCATCCGCGCTTTTTATCATCACCTTTAAACGTCAAACCGCTTAAAATTGCGTTATTCAGTAGGTTTTACCGATGGCTGACCTTGCAATGCAATAAGGATCGCGTTTCAATATATCCTTGGGTTATTTAAGCGCCCATTTTTGGTAATATCCTGTTTATATTCACGCGTACGCGCCTAGCAAAAAACCACGGAATGTCCCGATGCTAAAGATTTTTAATACACTGAGTCGCCAAAAAGAGGAATTCAAGCCTATTCATGCCGGGAAAGTTGGCATGTACGTGTGCGGGATCACCATCTATGACCTGTGTCACATTGGGCATGGTCGTACTTTTGTTGCCTTCGATGTTGTTGCGCGTTATCTGCGTTATTTAGGCTATTCTCTGACTTATGTCCGGAATGTCACCGACGTTGACGACAAAATCATTAAACGCGCGGCAGAAAATAATGAAACCTGCGATCAGCTGACTTCCCGCATGTTGGCTGAAATGCATAAAGATTTTGATGCGCTGAACCTTCAGCGCCCGGATTTGGAGCCGCGAGCCACTCACCATATCACTGAAATCATTGAACTGGCGCAGCGCCTGATCGAGCGTGACCATGCCTACGTAGCGTCAAACGGCGATGTGATGTTCGCGGTAGATAGCGATCCGGATTACGGTTTGTTGTCTCGTCAGGATTTGGAACAGCTTCAGGCTGGCGCACGGGTCGAAATTGCCGATGTGAAACGTAATCCAATGGATTTCGTGCTGTGGAAAATGTCCAAGCCGGGTGAGCCAAGCTGGGAATCACCTTGGGGGCCGGGGCGTCCGGGCTGGCACATTGAATGTTCCGCGATGAACGGCAAGCAGTTGGGCGCGCATTTTGATATTCACGGCGGCGGTTCTGATCTGATGTTCCCGCACCATGAAAATGAAATTGCTCAGTCTACCTGCGCCCATGATGGCCCTTACGTCAACTACTGGATGCATTCCGGTATGGTGATGATCGACAAAGAAAAAATGTCGAAATCGTTGAACAACTTCTTCACTATTCGCGATGTTTTGGCGTATTACGATGCGGAAACCGTGCGCTACTTCCTGATGTCTGGACACTATCGCAGCCAATTGAACTACAGCGAAGAAAATCTGAAACAGGCTCGCGCCTCTCTGGAGCGTTTGTACACCGCTTTGCGTGGCACCGATGCAAACGCTACGCCAGCCGGCGGAGCTGAGTTTGAAGCCCGTTTCCGTGAAGCTATGGACGATGATTTTAATACACCGGAAGCCTATTCTGTTCTGTTTGATATAGCTCGTGAAGTCAATCGTCTGAAAGCGGAAGATATGGCAGCGGCCAACGGCTTGGCGGCAGAGCTACGCAAACTGGCGCACGTTCTCGGATTATTGGAGCAAGATCCGGAGCAATTCCTGCAAAGTGGCGCACAGGCTGATGATGATGAAGTGACCAAAATTGAAGCGCTGATTAAACAACGGAACGATGCTCGTGCCAGTAAAGACTGGGCAATGGCAGATTCAGCTCGCGATCAGCTCAACGAAATGGGTATCGTGCTGGAAGATGGGCCGCAGGGCACCAGTTGGCGTCGTAAGTAGCAGATAAGTGGTTTTGATTTGATGTAAACGGTGGGTTCCCATCTTTGAAGATGTGGAATCTTGCTGAATAACCTTGAGTGGCGGTAATAAAAATATCAAAGAAAACATTGCGGTGCTGATAGCTATCAGTAACCGCAATGCTCTTTATGAAGCTTAGGCTTTAACCTGTACGGTCATCCCCTGAAACTCCACGATTTGGTCTGCCAGAATTTTGCAGCGCTTGCGCGTTTCTACTTTTCCGTCAACTTTGACCAGACCATCGGCAATCACCATTTTTGCTGATGCGCCGCTGTCGTTCCACCCTTGAAACTTCAGCAGATCGCACAGTTCAACATGAGGGTGATTTTCCAACTGAAAAATTTCCATGACTATCCTTTAAATCAATTTGTGTTGATGTCGTGATATTCCTCGCAGGCTTGCAAGGTATTTTGAATCAGAGTTGCTACGGTCATTGGCCCGACACCGCCGGGAACCGGAGTGATCCAGCCAGCGCGTTCAACGGCAACATCAAACTCTACGTCACCCACTACTTTACCACTTTCCAGACGGTTGATACCGACATCAATGACGATTGCGCCCGGTTTAATCCAGTCACCCGGAATAAAGCCCGGTTTACCGACCGCAACCACCAGCAAATCGGCACGTTCGACGTGTGAACGCAGATCCTGAGTAAAGCGGTGAGTGACGGTAGTGGTACAGCCCGCCAGCAGTAGCTCCAGGCTCATAGGACGACCGACGATGTTGGATGCGCCAACTACAACGGCATTCAGGCCGTAGGTGTTGATGCCGCTACGCTCAAGCAGAGTAACGATGCCGCGTGGCGTACAAGGGCGGAGTTTTGGCGCACGCTGGCACAGGCGGCCTACGTTGTAAGGATGGAATCCGTCCACGTCCTTATCAGGATTTATGCGTTCCAGTACTTTTACGTTGTCGATACCGGCAGGCAACGGCAATTGAACCAAAATGCCGTCAATCTCTGGATCTTGGTTCAGCTTATCAATCAAAGCCAGCAGTTCGGCTTCTGAAGTGCTGGCGGGCATATCGTATGAACGAGAAAGGAATCCCACTTCTTCACAGGCTTTGCGCTTACTGCCGACATAAATCTGTGAGGCCGGGTTTTCACCAACCAACACTACCGCAAGGCCTGGGGCGCGTTTACCTGCCGCCAAACGCTGTTGAACCAGTGCAGCAACTTCAGTTCTAACTTGCTGCGCAATCGTTTTACCGTCAATAATTTTTGCTGACATCAGTGGAGGAGTCCATCAATTAAAAAAGCGGGAATCCCTCTATTTTGTCAGAAGCGAGGCGTGCTGTCAGGCGTAGAATAACGAATAAATGTACAGGTGAGTGGTTGTAAGGCGAAAACCCATTGACTCGCGGGTGTCTGCCCGTATAATCCAACTCCGCAACTGACCATCCGCAGCAAGTATTCTGTGGAAAATCAACAACGCGCCCTTAGCTCAGTTGGATAGAGCAACGGCCTTCTAAGCCGTAGGTCACAGGTTCGAGCCCTGTAGGGCGTACCATTTTCAAGTCAACACACCTCTACTGAATTCGCTTCTTCTCCTTTATACTCCCTGAAATTACTGGATTTTTCTGTCCCGAACTCTACCGAGGTCAACTCAGTTATACCCAAATCAAGTGGTATCTGGGGGCCTTTGAGTGGGCTCATCGTAATGGTCTAATCATTCCGGACACTTTGTTAGAGATATAATGAGCAACACTAACGAGGTGAGAATGCGAAAAAAATCATTTACTCATGAGTTTAAACAAGAGTGCGTCAATCTGGTTCTTCAACATAAGTACCCGGTGAATCAGCCTGCCGAAACAATGAATATTGGCCTTTCAACCTTTCAACCTTTCAACCTTACAACCTTACAACCTTACAACGCTGGCTAAGGCAGTATCGCGGAGAGATCCGCGGAAACACACCGATAGCCAGTGCTATAACACCGGAACAACGGCGAATACAAGAACTTGAAAAGCAGGTACGGCAGTTGCAGAGCGACAATGACCTGTTAAAAAAGGCTTCGGCCTTCTTCGCCATGGAAATGAACAACGACAAAAAGTCGCGGTGAAACTGAAGAAGGCCGGCGCAAACATCCAACAGGTATGCCGCTGCTTATCGCTCACGCGCAGCGTGTTTTATGCCCGTAGTCGTCGGCCAGTGATCAAGCCCGATGTTCTGATGTTGCACGCGGCGGCTAAGCATGTTCACACTGAAATGGATGCCACATATGGCAGCCGGCGCATGTGCATCGAGTTACGGGAGCAGGGTTTTAACGTGGGCAGATACCGCGTTCGGCAGATAATGAAAACCTTATTACTGATTGCTAAATGCCCCGGGCGTCATCGCTATTCACGCGGCGGAAAATCCGCTGTCGTGGCCGCTAATCTGTTGAACCGGCAGTGTAATCCAGAAACATTGAATACTTGGTGGTCAGGTGATATCACCTATCTGCGTACCGCTCAGGGTTGGTTATATTGGGCTATCGTGATGGACCTATGTTCAAGAAAAATAGTGAGTTGGCCCTTCTCAGACAAGCCGGACAGCGACTTGACTGTTCGGGCCTTAAGGCTGGCGGTCAATAAACGACGACCCACAGGGTCTGTGGTGCTCTATAGCGTTCAAAGGGCACAATATACCAGCGCCCAGTTCCAGTGCTGTCAACAGGAACTGGATGTTACAGGTACCCCTGACCACACTCAACGCCAACAAACCAGAAGAAGAAAGGATGACTATCAGGCAGAGCAAGTATCTGAATAACCTAATGGAGTAGGATCACCGGAATATCAAACGCCGAACACGGCCGATGCTGGGATTTAAATCATTTCGGCGGGCGCAGAGGCATCGAGTTGGTACAGATGATACGTAAAGAGCAACTTCAGCATCCCGCGGGTGCGCATTTATCACCGGCGGAATAATTTTATTTGTTGGCAGCCTAAAATATCGGCAGCGCAACTTTTGCTGACTCTGCTCTGTTAATGCTACAGAACCTTTTTTACCAGCAATGCCTGAAGCATGGCTCATGGGGTAGCGTCTGATTGTTGTTACCCCCAATCACTTTGAACCCTGATTCGTTCAGTGTTCTCATCAGATAATCCTAGAAATGTACTAACTCCTCATGATGCGTGAGCCAGCACTGCTGGTCAGGGCAGAGCGTCTGGTGGCCTGCGGGCATATCCGGGAAGGGAATGAAGTCGCCATAGGTGTTACGCCACAGAACACCGTCTTCCACCTGCCGCAGTTCACTCTCCCAGAACAGGCTCCAGCCTCGCCCCAACACATCAATTTCAGTTGCGGTGTTGGGGGGCATATTTAGCGCTTAAATAATGGGATGAAGTGTGGGGATTGCTCACTATGGTAATGCGAATGAGTTTTAATAATGGTATATCTTATAATTAGAAAATATTTAGGTTTCTTTACAAATAAATAAAAACGCGATCGAGATCAAATACTTGGAACACCAAAAATATCATCTTTGTGTTATCAATTTAACGCAGGGTGTTATATGAAAATTAAAGACTTTTTTGTTATGAGCACGCCTTCAAGACGTCGATATGGTGTCGCTTTCTTTGTTGGTATTATTGCTGGCATAATGTCAGCTTTTGTAAAGTGGGGCGCAGAGGTCCCGTTGCCACCTCGTACATTCTCCGGCGGACGAGACGAATTTAACCCCCCTTATTTATTTCTGAGAGATTATCTCGGTATTGACCCAACTCAGGCTGTCTATCATTTCTCTGAGCACATCATTAATCCGGTGCATGTAACTCATATCATTTTCTCTCTGGTTTTTGCGATCGGTTATTGTTTGGTCGCCGAAGTCTTTCCTAAAGTTAAATTATGGCAGGGGGTAATGGCGGGTATTATTGCAACGGTTGCCGTGCACTGGATTAGTTTCCCTCTATTGGGATTAACTCCACCGCTATCAGGTCTACCTTTTGATGAATATCTCTCAGAATTAGTTGGGCATATTTTCTGGTTCTGGGCTATTGAAATGATCCGCCGTGATTTAAGAAACCGGATAACCCATGAGCCTGATGCGGAAGTACCGCTCGATTCACCTTTCCGCTAAATGTTGCTCGAGGATCTTAACCCACACTTTGTTGTGGGTTTTTTTACGCCTTGAAATTGTCCGGTATAAACGATCGTCTACGGGTACACATGCATAATTCCATTGTATTGGATAAGATTTTTATTAGAAGAGGTTTAAAGCATGAATTCTAGGGAGGAAAAGACGGTTAAAGCTGAGGCGTTGGGGAGATCGGCTACGTTGCAGGACGAAAGCAACTTCCGTCCTGCATTGAAACTTAAATATATATTAAGCTTCGATTGGCGCACGCCAGTCGTCAGCACCTGAAGTGCCAGCGGTAGTGTGTTCCCAGTTGATTTTACGATATGACAGAGATACGCGCACTAATTGAGTAAACTCGGTTTTAGTGCTGTCTTGGCAATGTGGCATTTTGCAATCGATATCAATAATAGTGGCATCTTCTAATTCAGTTGTGAAGAAGTGCTCTTGTTTACCTTCCACAGAAGTGCGGTACCATTTTAATTCTACTTTAGGCAACATTTCACCTGAAGCCAGTGCGTTATAAAGCAAAGGAACAGCCTTGTTTAATGCAACTGTAAAACGGAATGGTTTATGAGCACGTTGACCGGACGGCTGTCCAGATTGTGGATCTGTAGGCACGGTAACAACGTGTTCAAATTCCTGTACCAGCATTTCATCTTCATGACCCTGTACAAATATATTACCAACAGATTCAGCAGTGAATGAACCTGCTGTAATGTTGCCTTGTGTCTTACCGGTAATGGAGATATAGCATGGAGTTGGCATTGAGAATATCCTATAAAAGTGAGTTGGTATTGAACCCTAAATGACGCTAATAACCTGTAATTGAATATTCCAGGTGCCGGTTATTGCATTGTATACACAGAGCAAGACCTTATCGTCGACGCCACTATAATCAGCCAAAAGCAAATCTCCAAACCTCACAATGAGGATAGTTAATTAGTAAAAACACCATTAGTTTAAAAAATTAAAATAATTGCAAAATCAGAATAATCATCTTTATGGTCTATTTTTTTAGATCTAATTTTGTGCGAACTTATTTATTCAAAAAAATAAATAATTTATAACTCATTGTTATTGATGTTTTTTGTAAATTAAATTTAAAAAAATATTTGATCATGTGTGTATTGAGACGAACTTCAAATAAATAATGATGGATAGTTACCTAGTTATTTTTTCTATGGACTTTTTGCGGTGAAATAAGGGAAAATCCCTTGGAGATGCATTTTTTCCCAATCATTTAATTAATTTTTGCATCATGTGGAAATAACCTGCCTGACCCGATCAGCGCTGAGATTAAGGAATATCCAAGAAAATTTTGGTTAAGTATTCCTGTGCGTCGCATTGACTCATCTTGAGAAAAATAAGTTATTTCTTAAATTCTTAGGATAATTCTTGGATTTATAACCGAAAGGTAATGTGGATATGAGTAAGGATAATTCGAGTAGTGTCGCTCCTAAGGAAAGGATCAACATTAAATATGTCCCGAATACCGGTGACCAGGTTGCGGAAGTTGAATTACCGTTAAATCTGATGGTAGTCGGCGATCTGAAAGGGGTTAGAGAAGATACGCCAATTGAAGAACGGCAGGTTGTTTCTATTAACAAAAATAACTTCAATTCCGTAATGAATGAAGCTGGGATTAATCTTACTTTTAACGTTCCGAATCGTTTAGATGGTAACGGCGAAGAAGATATGCCGGTGACATTGCCTATTAATTCACTTAGCGATTTCTCGCCGGATAATGTGGCCAAGAAAGTTCCTGAACTGAATAAGTTATTAGAACTACGTGAAGCATTAGTGGCGTTAAAAGGCCCGCTTGGAAACATCCCTGCATTCCGTTCACGTCTGCAAGACTTGCTTTCTAATCAAAGCGTCCGTGAACAGCTTCTGAAAGAGCTGGAAATACTTAACCAAAAGTAATTGGTCTGGATACAAGGAATTTTAAGTATGTCTGTACATGAAGAGAACGCAGCCACGCTTGCACCGGCAGCGAGTACCACTTCCTTGCTTGATGAGATTATGTCTCAAGCACGCATGGCACCGGAAAACGACGGTTATGATATTGCGAAACAGGGCGTGGCGGCATTTATCTCCAGTATTCTTGATACCGGCGTTAATGAAGAGCCAATCAATAAGCTGTTAGTGGATAAAATGATCGTTGAGCTGGATAAGAAACTCAGCGCTCAAATGGATGAAATTCTTCACGCAGAAGCATTCCGTGAGCTGGAAGCCTCGTGGCGCGCGCTGAAACTGTTGGTGGATCGCACTGATTTCCGTGAAAACATCAAAATCAATATTATGCATGCGACCAAAGATGAGTTGCTGGAAGATTTTGAATTTTCACCAGAGATTGTTCAATCCGGTTTCTATAAGCATGTTTACTCTTCAGGTTATGGTCAGTTCGGTGGGGAACCTACCGCTGCGGTAATCGGTAACTATGCGTTCAGCAATTCTTCCCCTGATATGAAGCTGTTGCAGTACGTCAGTGCCGTGGGCGCTATGGCTCATGCGCCATTCCTGTCGTCTGTGGCTCCCGATTTCTTCGGTGTAAGTAGTTTTACCGAGCTGCCGGGCATTAAAGATCTGAAATCCGTATTTGAAGGCCCGGCTCACACCAAATGGCGTGCGCTGCGTGAGTCCGAAGACTCTCGCTATCTTGGCCTGACAACACCGCGTTTCCTGCTGCGTCTGCCGTATTCAACCGTTGAAAACCCGATTAAAAACTTCAACTACCACGAAGATGTCAGTAAAAATCACGAGCATTTCCTGTGGGGCAACACCGCTTATTTGCTGGCATCTTGCCTGACAGATAGCTTTGCCAAATATCGCTGGTGTCCGAATATTATCGGCCCACAAAGCGGCGGCGCAGTGAAAGATTTGCCAGTGCATCTGTACGAAGCAATGGGTCAGATTCAGGCAAAAATTCCTACCGAAATTCTGATTACCGATCGCCGGGAATTTGAACTGGCAGAAGAAGGTTTTATTACGCTAACCATGCGTAAAGGCAGCGATAACGCCGCGTTCTTCTCTGCTAACTCAGTGCAGAAACCAAAGAACTATCCAAATACCCGCGAAGGAAAAATGGCAGAAACCAACTACAAGTTGGGGACCCAATTGCCATACATGTTCATTATCAACCGCTTGGCGCACTACATTAAAGTGCTTCAGCGCGAGCAGATAGGGTCATGGAAAGAGCGTCAGGATCTGGAGCGTGAACTGAATATCTGGTTGAAACAGTACATCGCCGATCAGGAAAACCCACCGACTGATGTTCGTAGCCGTCGCCCGCTGCGTTCCGCTCAAATCCAGGTCTTGGATGTTGAAGGGGATCCAGGCTGGTATCAGGTTGCGATGTCAGTGCGCCCTCACTTCAAGTATATGGGGGCAAGTTTTGAGCTGTCATTGGTAGGCCGTCTGGATAAGGAATAATCCGACATGGCAGCGCTGTTAAGTTGGGAGCGAGGAAGCTCCTCCAGCTTGTTTGAGCGTATACAGGGGGAAGGCTCCGGCCTTTCCCGTCGTGCGCGGGCAGACGATTTGCTGGTCTCAATAAAAGGACATTTGAACAAAGTCCTCAATGCCCGCCCCGGTGGTTGCCAGAGTTCGGTAGAGCTAGGCGTTATTGATCTCAATGATGCTACCTCAACGGCAACGGATTTTCGGCGCAGCATTGAGCACGCCATCAAAAACTGTATTGAGAGTTACGAACCCCGTATCTCATCCGTATCCGTGCATGCAGAAACCAATGATGGCGATCCGCTGCTGTTGAATTTCCGTATCAGCGCGCAGGTGAGCTTTGACAACATCGGCGATCTGGTGGAGTTCAATATTCAGTTGGATAACAACCGGCACTACCGTTTTGATCAGGATTTATAATGTCGTTCGAAAAATATTTCAGAGATGAACTGGACTATCTCAGACAGCTGGGACGAGATGCCGCCGTTGAAAGACCGCATCTGGCGACCTTTTTATCTGAGCAGGGTTCGGACCCTGATGTCGAACGGTTATTAGAGGGTTTTGCCTTCCTGACCGGGAACTTACGGGCTAAGATCGACGATCAGTTCCCTGAGTTGACCCACGGTTTGCTGAATATGCTGTGGCCGAACTATTTACGGCCCACGCCTAGCATGACCATTATCGAATACACCCCTGATGAGAATGTGGTGACCGAGGCGGCGTTGGTCAAACGTGGCACGCAGATTCTCAGCAATCCGATTGCCGATGAGGATTTTGTCAGCACTTCCCCGAAATCTGGGGCGCAATGCGTGTTTACTTTGTGTCGCGACATCTGGTTGTTCCCGATGGCGATTCGCGATATCACGGTGAACAATAGTAACGAGCAAGGCATTATTGGCATTAATTTCCAGGCTAAAAACGAGCTAAATTTCCAACACTTACAGTTGAATAAGCTGCGTTTCTATTTAGGCGAAGAAGCTTATACCAGTACGCAAATCTACCTGTGGATCAGCCACTATTTTGAGCGCGCGGAGCTGGTGGTTAACGATATTACTATCCCGATGCCGGATTTTGACTTTGTTCCGGTGGGTTTTGATCGTCAGGATGCGCTGCTGCCGTACCCAAAAAATGCCTATATGGGCTACCGAATTTTGCAGGAATACTTCTGTTTTCAGGAAGGTTTTCTGTTCTTTGATGTTTGCGGTATTCCGGATTTGCCGGGGCATCTGAAAGCCAGCGAATTTACGCTTAATCTGCATTTTTCTCAGGCGTTGCCGCCTGATGTCAAGGTGCGGCCAACGACCTTCCGTATGCACTGTACGCCGGCGGTGAACCTGTTCCAGCATGATAGTGAAGCCATTGCGCTGGATGGCACTCAGGCCGAATACCCGCTGCGTGCCAGTTATCACCATCCCGATCGCTACGATATTTTCTCCATCGATAAAGTGGATAGCTGGCTAAGTGAGAAGGGCGACGGCAAAGGGCGTTCCCGCGGAAGAGCGCGAAACTACACGCCGTTTGAAAGCTTCGATCACCAAATCGAGCATGTGGGTGAACGCCATGCTCTTTATTACCACCTACGAGTGAAAAAATCCTTATTCCGCAAAGGCTTCGAACATTACATCGCCTTTGTTCGCGGAGACGAATCTCAGCTTTTACACGCCGAAGAAAATGTCTCCGTCAGCATGACCTGTACCAACCGTGAGTTGCCGATGCTACTGCGGGTGGGGGATATCAATCAGCCGACCAAAGATAACCCGTCATTTGCTTCATTCCGCAATATTACCCGGCCTTCTGTGCCGCTTTATCCGGTACTGGACGGCAGCCTGCATTGGTCTTTGCTGTCAAATATGTCTCTTAACTATATGTCTCTGCTGGAGAAAGATGCGCTGAAGCAGATTCTGCGCACCTACGATTTACCCAGTATGAACAACCGCCAAGCAGCACGGGTTTCGCAGAAAAAACTGGATGCTATTCAGCGAATCGATACCAAACCGGTGGACCGTCTGTTTGCTGGTGTGCCGGTACGCGGGCTGCAATCCACGCTGTATCTGGCGCAAAGCGCCTTTAACTCCGAAGGCGAGCTGTATTTGTTCAGCACCATTCTGGCTCACTTTTTCTCACTCTATGCCAGCGTCAATGCCTTTCACATTTTGAAAGTGGTCAATACCGATAATCAGGAATGTTATGAATGGCCGGTTCAGATAGGTCAACATGCGTTGATGTAGTGCCCGGAGACGAGTCTCTAGACGTCTCCCGCTATAACTTTTTTCAGCTGGTAGAACTGCTTAATCAGCTCTCGGGTAAAAAACTATCCTCGCAGGGGGAGGCGGTAGCCTACCCGGCGGGCGAGAGTATTCGCTTCAGATCCAGCGCCAGCCTGGCTTTCCCAACGCGGGATGTGGTGGCGCTGGAAAAGTCGGAGCGTGGTCAATATCAGTTGGAAGTGTCCTTTCTCGGTTTGCACGGCAGTCAGTCGCCGATGCCCGGTTATTACCTGGATTCACTGGCCTGGGAAGATGCACAGAATGAAAACCGCCTGACGGATTTCCTTAATGTATTCAATCATCGCCTGATCACTTTATTACATCAGGTGTGGCGGAAATACCGCTATCACATCTGTTTCGAAGACGGCGGTGTGGATGATTTCTCTCAACGCATGTTTGCGCTGGTGGGGCTGGGTAGTGAGGTTATTCGCAACAAACTTCAAATTAATCACAGCAAAATGCTGGCTTACGCCGGTTTGCTGGCCAGTCCGGGGCGTTCGCCGGAGGTTATCTGCGGGCTGGTTTCCCACTGTTTCGATTTACCCGATGTAGAACTGCACAGCTGGCAATTGCGTCAGGTCAATATCGACCCGTCTCAGCAAAATCGCTTGGGCGGACGGGAGAAGATTCGCGGCAAAAAGTATCTGGAAAAATCAGTGCTGGGCAGCAATTTCACTATCGGTTCTCGCGTCGCGGATCGCAGCGGCAAGTTCATGCTTTGCATCAACAATTTATCTCGCGAGCGCTTCCTTTCCTTTTTACCTAACGGCGAAAACTATCAGCCATTAGTGATGTTTGTTTCGTTCGTGATGCGCGATCAGTTCGCGTGGGATTTGCGTCTCGGGCTCGCCAGCAAGCAGGTCAGTGGCATGGTACTTGGGGCAGACCAAAATAATTTACTCGGTTGGACCAGTTTTTTAGGCGATCCGGAAGAGAAACCCGACGTAACCATCTGCGTCATGGAATGACAACCCGCATTCAGGAATAGAGAAAATGGAAAAACAACAGCCAACCCTCACACTGCGGGTGCTAAACAGCGACAAATTGGAAAGTGGTAAAGCGGCCAGCTGCCTGTTCGATATTCAGGGGGGCCGAGTCGGCAGTGGCAGCAGCAATTTGTGGTCGATTCAGGATCAAATGTCCTCGGTTGATGGCGCTCAGTTTGCCGTGGAATGGCAGGATGGCGCGTTCTGCCTGCGCGTTTTGGGGCAACCGGTCATGGTTAATCAGGCCAGCTTAACCCGCGATGCTGGTTTTATCCGCCTACAGGCGGGGGACAAAATTAACGTTGGCATGTTAGCCATGAGCTGTCACATCGGTCATACGCTGGCCGATCGGCAAGATCCGCTGACGTTATCTCCTGAATCATTGGTTTCCAGCTATAGCAATCCGCTGGAGGCGATGATGGAAGGAGGCGAACCGCCGCGCGGTGCAGAAGCGCCTTATCAGGGTAATCTGGCCGCGACCGTTTCCAACGACTTTAGTCAGGATCCGCTGCGTATTTTACAAAGTGAGAGCCTGACGACGTTAACTCAGTCGCCCGCGACCGACCCCGATGCCAGTCAATCCCTACAGCAGGATCGCTACAGCAGCCCTCTGTTTTCTTCACCGCTATCAGATACCGCCAAGGACAGTGCCATGGATCAGGAATTTATCGACCTGCCTCATATCAACCGCCTTACCGCCATTGATCAATCAGAAACGTTGGAAATGCGTGAGCAACAGCACGTCGCTATGACTCCGCTGATGCGTGGCATTGATGCGCAATTGCCGATTAATAATAGCCAGGAAGCCCATGATTTTCTGGAGGAAATCGGCAAAACAATGAAAGCGGCCATCGACGGCTTATTGGCGTTACAGCAGGTGCAGCACGGATTATCGGATAAACATTTGCGTCCGATTGAGGATAACCCGCTACGGCTGAATCTGGATTACGACACCACGATGAATGTGCTGTTTGCCGATCAGAAAAGCCCGGTGCATCTGGCCGCACCGGCGGCGGTGGCGGAGAGCCTGAATAATGTCCGTTTACACCATCAGGCTAATCAGGCGGCAATTGGAGCGGCGTTGGCAACCATGCTGGACGCGTTTTCACCGCAGCATTTGTTGGCGCGTTTTGCGCATTATCGTCGCAGCAATGAACGGCAGGAAATGGACGCCGCCTGGGCGTGGGAGATGTACAACAGCTATTACCAGGAATTGGCCTCCAGCCGTCAGCAAGGCTTTGAGAAACTGTTTTGGGAAGTTTATGCGCAATCTTATGACCGCGCCTTACGTCAGGGATTGCAGGAGAGCGCGCAATGACACGCATCGCGAGTCATTCACTGGCCGTGTTGTTGCTGGTTCTGTTATTGCCGGGATGCAGTAGCACTTGGGAAGCGACGAAAAAAGTTGGTCAGGTGATGTGGGATCCCAGTATTCCCGTGGGTGTGAAGGACGATCAGCCTTCAACGGTGCAAATCACTCTGCTGGCCGAAGCGGATATTAACCCCAATGACAGTGGCGAAGCTGCGCCGCTGGAGATTCAGGTGATTTATCTGAGCGAAGATTCCAAATTATTGGCCGCCGATGACGATCAGCTAACCAGCGAAGAATTAGAAAAAGTGTTGGGCAAAAACTACATCGACCATCAGGACTACACCCTGTTGCCCGGTCAGTACAAACCTTTGCCGCCGATTAAGTTGAAAGCAGAGAACCGTTATCTCGGCGTTGTCGGTCATTACACCGACGCGGAAAAAGCCGAATGGAAAAAAATTATTCGTATCGACGGCGTTGGGCACAACTACCAGGTGTTAGTGCATGTTCGGGCGAACGAAATTGATCTCAGGAAAGAGGAAGAATAGCGATGCCAACCAAGAATCGCGTGATTTGGCGAGAAGGGCTATTTATCAAGCCGCAGCATTTCCAGCAGCAACAGCGCCATAACGACTATGTGTTGCACAGTCTTTTATCTTCATTAATGGACTATGGCTACGGATTTCGGTCGTTAGTATTGAATCACGAATTATTAAAACTGGGGCGCGTGGGCATTACTTCAGCCAGCGGTACGCTGCCGGACGGCTCGGTATTTGATATTCCGAATCAGGATCACACCCCAAAACCTTTGGATGTGAACAATCTGAATGACGCCGCCAGTCGTGATATTTATCTGGCGTTGCCGATGCAAAACGACGCAATAAACGAAGTGGCCAACGCGCAAAGCAGCGGAGTAGGCGCTGTTCGATATCAAGAGCGCAGCGATAGCGTGCGAGACTTGCATACTCAGGGCGGCGATGTGAGCGACCTGGCATTAGCGCAGTTAGCGCCACGTTTGATGCAAGGTTCCGAAGATCTCAGCGCTTTTACCGTTTTGCCGCTGTGTCGCATCAAGGAAAGGCGTCCAGACGGAGCCATTGTTTTAGACGCGGAGTTTATTCCAACCTGCACTTCGATTTCGGTTTCTCCTGAACTCAAACGCTTTATGGATGAAGTTGAGGGAACGCTGGTAGAACGCGCCAAACTATTGGCTAAGCGTATCGGTTCCCCCGGCCAGCAAGGGATTGCGGACGTGGCCGAATTTATGATGCTGCAATTGTTTAACCGCGTGCAGCCATTGTTCACCCACAGTGCCTATCTCTCCACGTTACATCCGCAAGAGTTCTACTGCCAATTGGTGCAAACCTGCGGCGAGCTGAGAACCTTTACCGATGAGTCGCGTCTGGCCGGTATTTTCCCGGTGTATAACCACGATAATCTGACGGACAGTTTTGTTCCGCTGATGTTGGCGATGCGTCAGGCGCTCAGTACCGTTCTGACGCCGCGCGCCATATCAATTCAACTGATGGTGCAGGCTCACGGCATTCGGGTGGCAACGATTAACGACCGCGATCTGCTGCGTAGCGCCGATTTCGTGTTGGCTATTCGGGCACAGATTCCACAGGAACAACTGCGTCGCCAGTTTATTCAGCAAACTAAAATCACTTCCCTGGAAAAAATCCGCGATCTGGTCAGCGTCCAGCTTCCGGGCGTGCCGCTGGTGGCGTTATCTGCTGCGCCGCGTCAGTTGCCTTACCATTCTGGATACACCTATTTCATGCTGGATCAGCAAAGTCAGGCCTGGAAAGACATTCAGCAAAGTAATGCCATTGCGTTCCACGTATCCGGCGACTTCCCAGAGCTGGATATGCAGTTCTGGGCGATCAGGAGCAGCTAACCATGAGCGAAATCGCACCGAATATTGCGTCATTATTTGATGAGCCGGAAGCCGCGCCGACGACTCGCCAGTACCAATTGGAGCTGCGCGGCGAAAGTTTGAACCCGATGGTAGATGCCGCTACGCCACTGCTGGGTATGGTGATGCGCCTGAAAAATATGGCTAATCAGGCGTTGCCGGAGCAGCTTTATCAGCAGGTGGTGACGGATATTCGCGCCATCGAACAGTTTTTACAGACCAAAGGCTATGAGCCGGGTGCCATTGTCTCTTTCCGCTACATGCTGTGTACCTTCATCGATGAAACCGCTTTGGGACACGGCTGGAATAGTCAAAACGGTTGGTTACAGCAATCGCTGTTGGTGCAGTTTCACAACGAAACCTGGGGGGGAGAAAAAATCTATGTGTTGCTGGAACGCCTGATGGGCGAACCGCAGCGTTACAAGGATTTGTTGGAATTCATCTATCTGTGTTTCTGTCTTGGCTACCGAGGGCGCTATAAGGTCAGTGCGCCGCAGGGGGATGAATTTGAACGTTTATTCAGACGGTTACATCACCAATTGCATGAAATGCGCGGCGATGCGCCGCCGACGGTATTACACCTCAACGCCGGAGAGTCTTCCGGCCGTTATCGGTTAAGCAAGCGCTTAACTATCAAACATTTACTGTGGGGCGGATTAGGGCTGTTAGCGCTGGTCTACGGGTTTTATCTGATTCGTTTACACGATCAAACCCAAGATATCTTGCAGCAGCTAAACAACTTATTGAGCTAAGGAAGGCCAAATGATCCGCATAGATTTACCCACATTAGTTAATCGCCTCAATCCCATCGCGAAACATGCGCTGGAAACGGCCGCCGCCCACTGTGTCAGCGAGCAGGAAATCGAAATTACGGTTTCTCAGGTGTTGCTGCAATTGCTGAATACGCCGTTGAGTGATGTGCGTTTAATTATCAATAAAGCTGAAATCGACCAAGATAGCTTGAGGGAACAGTTGGACACCCGCGTTCCCAGTCATCAGGTAGTGACTCAGTCTTACCCAAGCTTTTCACCGCTATTGATCGAGTGGTTGCAGGATAGCTGGCTGCTGTCCTCCACGGAAATGGATCACGGCGAAATGCGCAGCGGGGTCATGCTGATGACTTTGCTGATGAGCCCGGCGCGCTATCTTTCCGCACGTGCCGCTCAATTATTGGCTCCGGTAAACCGCGAGTTATTAAGGCAAAACTTTAGTCAGTGGACGACGGATTCCGCAGAAACTCAGGTTGTTTCTCTTGCGGCAGGCCAAACCTCTGCCGTTCAACCTAACGGTGAAAGTTTGTTAGCCCGTTACGCCAGCAACATGACCGAACAGGCGCGCAGCGGCAAGCTTGATCCGGTGCTGTGTCGCGATGAAGAAATCGATCTGATGATCGATATTCTGTGCCGTCGCCGCAAAAACAACCCGATTGTGGTAGGGGAAGCCGGCGTAGGGAAAAGCGCGTTGATCGAAGGACTGGCGCTGCGAATTGTGGCCGAGCAAGTGCCGCAAAAATTGTTGAGTGCGGAATTGATGACGCTGGATCTGGGCGCGCTGCAAGCGGGCGCGGCGGTGAAAGGGGAGTTTGAGAAACGCTTCAAAGGCATTATGGCGGAAGTTAGGCAGTCTGAAACGCCCATTATTCTGTTTATTGATGAAGCCCATACCTTGATTGGCGCAGGTAATCAGCAAGGTGGTCTGGATATTTCCAACCTGCTGAAACCGGCGCTAGCGCGCGGTGAATTGAAAACCATCGCCGCTACGACCTGGAGCGAATACAAAAAGTATTTTGAGAAAGATGCCGCGCTGTCTCGCCGTTTTCAGCTGGTTAAAGTTTCCGAACCGAGCGCCGCCGAGGCCACCGTGATTCTGCGCGGTTTACGCACCATTTATGAAAAAGCCCACGGCGTACTGATTGACGACGAAGCGCTACAGGCGGCTTCTACGCTCAGCGATCGTTATTTATCTGGCCGCCAGTTACCGGATAAGGCCATTGATGTGCTGGATACAGCCTGTGCCCGCGTAGCGATCAATTTGACCAGTGCGCCGCGAGAGGTTTCGGCTTTACAGACTGAATTGCACCAGCTAGCTATGGAAATCCAGATGCTGGAGCGCGAGCTGCATATTGGGCTGAGTGACGATAGTGAACGCCTGGCAACGTTACTGACTCAGCGGGAAGAGATTGACGCCCGTCGATTGGCGCTGATGGCAAGCTGGCAGCAGCAGCAACAGTTGGTTGAGCAAATTGTTGCACTGCGCAGCATTCTACTGGAACAAGACGATATTACCGCCGATGAACGAGCGGAATTAGTGCGTTTGGGTCATGAACTGGATTCATTGCAACAGGTGCAGTCGCTGGTTTCTCCTCATGTCAGCAAATCCCAGGTTGCGGCGGTGATTGCCGAATGGACCGGCGTGCCGCTGAATCGTTTGTCCCAAAGTGAGCTGGCGGTTGTGACTGAGCTGCCACTTTATCTGGAAAAGCAGATCAAAGGGCAGGATACCGCCATTGCTTATTTGCATCGTCATTTGTTGACCGCTCGCGCCGATTTACGCCGCCCCGGCCGTCCTCTGGGCGCTTTCCTGTTGGTTGGGCCAAGTGGGGTAGGTAAAACCGAAACCGTACTGCAAATTTCAGACTTATTGTTCGGTGGCCAGCGTTATCTGACCACCATCAATATGTCTGAGTTTCAGGAAAAACACACCGTATCCCGCCTGATTGGTTCTCCTCCAGGCTACGTGGGCTATGGCGAAGGCGGCGTATTGACCGAAGCCATTCGTCAGAAACCTTATTCGGTTGTGTTGCTGGATGAAGTGGAAAAAGCGCATCCAGACGTTCTCAATCTGTTCTATCAGGCTTTCGATAAAGGTGAGCTGGCCGACGGCGAAGGGCGGATTATTGATTGCAAAAACGTGGTGTTCTTCCTGACTTCCAATCTCGGCTATCAAACCATCGTCGATAACGTCGCTGATGCGGATTCCATCAACGATCTGCTGTATCCCGAACTGGCTGCTTTCTTTAAACCGGCGCTGCTGGCGCGTATGGAAGTGATTCCGTATTTGCCGCTGGGACGTGAAACCCTGCTGGCGATTATTGCCAGTAAATTGCAGCGGTTGGATAACTTGTTGCGTCAACGATTTAACGCCGAAGTCGTGATTGACGATGCGGTTACGGAAGAAATCTTGCTGCGGACCACTCGCGCCGAAAACGGTGCGCGCATGTTGGAGTCCATTATTGATGGCGTCCTGCTACCGCCGGTCTCTTTGTTATTACTGCAAAAAATGGCGGCGGGAAGTGACATTGGCTTTATTCGTATCGCAGTAGACGGACACAGCTTTGTTGCAGAGGTAGAGGACAAGGTATGAAACAGCGGCTAAAAAGCGTATTGGCGCTATTGGATAACGACACCATTGAGCAACTGATACACCACTTTTTGCAGGTTAATCATCGTCGGCAACGTTTCGATGCTTTGCTGGTTACCATGCTGAACGTCAATGAAAGTCGTCTCGATTGTTACAGCCTACCTCGGCAGGACGAGCGCGCGACGCTGAAACTCGACGTTCAAATTGATGAAATCAACCATCCGCTGGTACAGGTTTTACGTAACGGCGTCCCCGCAGTGTGGGATTCCTTACAGCGCGGTGTGCGTATCGAAAACGCCGATTTTCGCGGTTTTGTGCAAGAACTGCCCAGCGCCTGTGGTTTGTACGCGCTGCCGTTGTTCAACTGCAACGGTCAGGCCTGCGGCGTGGTGGCGGTATTTGCCGAAAACATTGAGCACTACACCCTCGCCAACGGCATGTTTAGCATTTACTGCCATATTTTCCAGCATCGTTTGAATAAATTGCAGGAACTGGAACAGCAGCGAGCGCAACTGCGACAGATTCGCGAAGTATTCAAAGCGCAGCAGCAACGACAAAAGCAGCTGGATGAGTTGCTGGTCTCCCTCAGCACATCGGATAACAACCTGTCTCCGGCAGGTTTATCTAACGATTACAGCAAAATAGACGATCTGACCGAAGCGGTGGAAGAGTTTGAATGCACCATTTTGCGTCAGCGTCAGCGCATGTACGGCACGGATAAAAAACGCATCGCCGCCAGCCTGAATATGGCACCACGCACGCTCGCCTATAAGTTGGCTAAGTATCGGTTTCAGTTATGAAAAAGTTGATATTAACAGCCACATTGATATTGGCTTGCAGCCACAGTCTGATGGCTGCAGAAGATGTACCTACCGTTACCCAACAATCACCTCAGTTATCGGCGCTGACTCAGTGTCGCAATGAGCCGTCTCCCTTGGTTCGACTGGCTTGTTACGATCAGGCCAGCAGTCCGGTTGGCGTAACCGATGACCGAATGATGGGGCCGGGTTGGCGTCGTGCCATGGTGCAGGAAAAAGGGCGGGAGGCACATTCCCTGGCTTTTCTGACCCGCCAGTCCGCTGGCAACAATCCGACCGTGATTATCACCACGCCGGCGATAGGAATGCCGCCTCCGCGTCCGGTTCTGATGTTTAGCTGTATCGATAACATCACCCGCATGCAGGTGGCACTGGTTGCGCCGCAAAAGGAAGGCGAAGGCGCGCTCACCTTTGTTACCGACCGCACTAAATTCGATACCGAATGGTTTGTTCGCGAAGAGGGTTTCCTGCTGGAAGCCAGTCGCGGGCTGGCCGGTATTGATGAAATCAAACGACTGCTGGATGGAGAAACCTTGGCCATCAGCTCAAAACAAGGGGCGGCAGTGCGGCTGACCTTCAACATTTCCTCGCTGGCAGAGGCGATCAAGCCACTGCGCAGCGCTTGTCATTGGTGAAGTTGATATGAATGCTATCGCCCAACATCCCTGGCGGAATTTGCTGCTAGCCCCGTTAGCCGACGGGCGCGCAGCGCTGGCGCTCAAAGACGATAACCCGCGCTGGGAGTTTATCGACGGCGAAATGGTGAAGCTGGGTTCGCTTACCCACGCCAGTCTGAATATTGCTGAATTGCAGCAGCAGGCGATGACGCTGCTGTCCGAAGAAAGCAAAGACATGCGCTTACTGACCCACCTGTTGCGTACTTTGCAGCACGGTGGCGAACCGCAGAATATCTTGCTGGCGATGCAATTGCTTTGTGATTACGTCAGCCATTTTTGGGCCGAAGCCTGGCCGCACAATGGTTTGCATAAACGCCGTTTGGCACAGCAGATCGTTAAACGTTTCGACGCCGCAGCCAGTCTTTTTAGCCAACGAGCCACCGGTGAACAACGGCTGGAAGCTTTAGGGCAACTGGCGCGACTGGCACAGTGTTGGCACGACAGTGAGCCTCAATTGGCGAAAGAAGTGGATGAGCTGAGTTTCCCCTATCGCTATCAGCCAGAACCTCAGGTTGCGGATACACCGCAGACCAGCAGCCCGTCTTTATCCAGCGGCAGCGCGCCGGTTTCTTCTGTCGATGCGCCGGTTACGGAAGCGCCGATTGCCAGCGTCACGGTGGACAGTTCCAGCGATCGTGCGTGGCGGCAAACGCTGCTGAAAGTGGCGGATTTGCTGTGTGAACGCCATCCGGACAGCGACAGCGGCTACCGACTCCGACGCCACGCGGTCTTTAGCACTATCACCACGCCGCCTCAGTCTCAGAGCGATGGCCGCACGCCGCTGGCCGCCGTTTCAGCGGATCGCACCGCCAGCTATCAGGCTGCGTTACCGGCAGCCGATTTAGCGCTGTGGCAGCAAATCGAGCAAAGCCTGACGCTGGCTCCTTATTGGCTGGACGGGCATTTTCTGTCGGCGCAGGTGGCTGAACGTTTGGGTTATCCGCTGGTGGCGCAGGCGATTCAAAGCGAGCTTCGCGCTTTCCTGGCTCGCCTGCCTGCCCTGCGGGAACTGAGCTTTACCGATAAAACCCCGTTTCTCTCTGTGGAAACCGCCGCTTGGTTGCAACCGCAGGAAACGACGGTAACTACCGGTAGCGCCCGTGAGGATCAGAATGATATCTGGCAGTGCTATGAGCAACAGGGATTGGAAGCGGCTCTGGCTGCGGTTGATCAACAGCAACAGCAACAAACTGAACCTCGGGATCGTTTCTATAGCCAGTTGCTTAGTGCGCAATTATTGGAAAAGGCCGGGCTGGCGGCAATGGCGCAACAGCAGTATCAGAGCCTTTATTTGGCAGGGAAACAGTTGTCATTACCGGAGTGGGAGCCTTCGCTCTTTGCCGGGTTATCAGAAAAACAGCGGCGGCAGAACTCATGACAGCCACGATGCGACACAGGAATGTTAATCAATGAAAATGCCTTCAATACCCAAAATGCCAAAGATGCCTTCATTTTTACGTTTATTGAAGCCCATTATTCCGCGTTTTAAGTCTTCAATACCGATATTGCTGGGGCTGCTCTGGTGCATCGCTTTGGTAGTGATTTGGCTGTGGGGGCCACTGTGGCAAATGGGGGAACAGCATCCGCTAGAATCACAGCTGAGTCGTTGGCTGGTGACGGCTGTGCTGGTATTGGTTGCGGTGTGCTGGCTGACGTGGCGAGTTACGCGACGGCTGCAAGAATTAGAAAAACTCCAACTGGATCAACAGCAGCGGGAAGAAGATCCGGTGCAAATCGATTTGGATCGGCAGAACGGTTATCTGTCTCGCTGGTTGCAGCAGCTACAGCGCTATCTCAACACGCCACGCTATTTGTATCAGCTGCCGTGGTATCTGATGTTGGGTACCGAACAGAGCGGTAAAACTACGCTGCTGCGGGAAGGTTATAAACTGACGGAAATCTACAGCCCCGACGCCAGCAAAGGCGATGACGCCGCACAGCTACAGGTGCGCTGCTGGGCCGGTGAAAAAGCGGTGGTTGTCGATCCGACCGGAAAGCTTATCGAGCAACCGGATGAAGGAGCGGAAGGCAAACCTCAGCTTTATTCTCGCTTGTGGCAGGAACTGCTGGGCTGGCTGCAACATAACCGTAAGCGTCAACCGCTCAACGGCATCATCGTTACAGTCGATGTTTATCAGTTGCTGACCGCCAATAAAGATCGGCGGGAAAGTTATATCGACCATATGCGCCAGCGTCTGCACGATGTGCAAATGACGCTGCACAGCCAGATTCCAGTCTATTTGGTGCTGACCAAGCTGGATTTGCTGTACGGCTTTGAGGCGATGTATCAGTCGTTGGATAAAACCCAGCGCGAAGCGATTTTAGGCGTGACTTTCACTCTGAATACGCAGGATGAAGATCACTGGCGCAGCGAGTTGAATCAATTCTGGCAACAGTGGATGGCACAACTAAACAACGCCATGCCGGAGATGATGTTTAACGGTGTGGATAGCGATCAGCGCCCGCAGCTATTCAGTTTTACCCGTCAGATTCACGGTTTGCATGATTACGTGCTGCAAATGCTCGATCGTATGCTGTTTAGCGGCGATAGCAAACCGGCGCTGCTCCGCGGGGTTTATCTGACCTCGGCTCAGCAGCGTGGACAAATGGACGACCTGTTTACCCAATCGGCGGCGGTGCAGTATCACCTTGGGCCGCAGGCATTCCCGACCTGGCCGGTGGGTGACACTTCTTCTTATTTCGCCAAAGGATTATTTAATAATGTCCTGCTGGCCGAGCCAAATCTGGCCGGTGAAAGTCGCCAATGGCTGCGCAATTCTCGTCGCCGCATGATGGTATTCAGCGCCTGCGGAGCGGTGGCGATTGTCGGGTTGCTATTCGGTTGGCATCAGTATTATCAAAGTAACTATCGGGCCGGACAAGTGGTGTTGACTCAGGCTAAAACCTTCTTGGAAATTCCGCCTCCGCAAGGTGAAGACCAATATGGCAACCTACAGTTACCGCTGCTTGACCCGATTCGGCAGGCAACACTGGCCTACGGTAACTACCATGAGCGCAATAGCCTGTTAGCGGATCTGGGGTTGTATCAAGGCAGCAAAATTGGGCCTTACGTCGAAAATACCTATCTGCAATTGTTGGAGCAGCGCTTCTTGCCATCGCTGATGAGCGGGTTATTGGTTCAGCTAAAAGCTGCGCCGGCGGGCAGTGAGCAGAAACTGGAAATCCTGCGCGTGATGCGCATGTTGGAAGACGGCAGCGGTCGTAATAAAGGGCTGGTGGAGCAGTATATGCGTAACCGCTGGAGCGAGAAGTTTAACGGCCAGCGTAATCTGCAAAATCAGCTGATGGATCATCTGGATTACGCGTTGGAGCATACCGACTGGAAACGCAGCCGGGATAACGGCGATGTGCTGTCGATTCAGAATTTCGCGCCATATGTTCCGGCGGTAAAAGCCGCGCAGCAGGAACTCAGTAAACTGTCTCTGTATCAGCGGGTGTACCAAAACCTACGTATCAAAGGGCAGGATGTTTTACCGCCTGCGTTGAATCTACGCGATCAAATCGGTGCCAGCTTCGATGGCATTTTTGTAGCCAATAACGAAGATCTGCTGATGGTACCGCAGTTCCTGACGCGTCAGGGCTTGCAAAGCTACTTCGTAAAGCAAAATGACCAGTTGATCGATCTGACCAGTATGGATAGCTGGGTTTTGAGTTTGTCGAAAAACGTGGAATACAGCGATACCGATCGCAAAGAAATTCAGCGGCAGATTACCGAGCAGTATCTGGGCGATTACACCGCCGCATGGCGTGCGGCGATCAACAACCTGGAGATCCGTCAGTTTGAGGATCTGCCACAGGCGATCGCTGCCATTGAGCAAGTGATCAGCGGTGAACAGCCGATCCGTCGAGCGCTACAAACCCTGAGCAACAACACGCAATTACCTGCCGCCAGCGGCGAAGCTGATGCCAAAGATCTGCTGGAACAGCCGGATTACCGCCTGATGTCGCGGATTAACCGCGAGTTTGCGCCGGAAACTGCTGCGCTGATTGAACACGGTGATAAAGGCAGTACGTTGCAAAGCGTCTATCAAAAACTGACGGATTTGCATCGCTACATGCTGGCGATTCAGAACTCGCCGGTACCGGGGAAAGCGGCGTTGAAAGCGGTTCAGCTTCGGTTGGATCAAAATAACAGCGACCCGATTTTTGAAGTACAGCAATTGGCCAAAAACCTCCCTGAGCCGCTGAATCGTTGGGTGGGCGATCTGGCGGAGCAAGCCTGGCATGTTGTTATGATGGAAGCGATTCAATCGCTGGAAGTGGAATGGAACGACACGGTAGTGAAACAGTATCGCACCTATCTGGCGGGCCGCTATCCGTTTAATCCTGAATCGACACAGGATGTGCCGCTGAGCGAGTTTGAACGTTTCTTCGCGCCAAAAGGTGTGCTGGACAACTTCTATCAGCAAAACCTCAAACCTTTCGTCGAAAACAATCTGACCAACGGCAGCGACGGCGAGTTGCTGATCCGTGATGACGTCCTGCAACAGTTACAGGTAGCGCAGAAAATTCGTGAGACTTTCTTTAGCAGCCAGAACGGGTTAGGCACGCAGTTCGCTATTGAACCGGTGGCGCTGGCGGTCAATAAACGGCGCAGCGTGCTGAATCTAGACGGGCAATTGCTGGATTACGCCCACGGCCGCAGCAGTAAGGTGCATTTGGTGTGGCCTAACTCCATGCGCTCGGGTGTGGAAAGCAAAATCACTCTGGTGCCGGATGCTTCTGGTAAATCGCCGCGCAGCATCGCCTTTAGCGGCCCATGGGCACAGTTACGGCTGATTAACGCCGGTGAACTGACCAATGTACGGGAAGATTCCTTCGATGTGCGCTTTAACGTTGACGGCGGCCATATGACCTATCGCATTACCGTTGATGAGTCGGATAACCCCTTTGCTGGCGGACTGTTTAGTAAATTCAAATTACCGGACACGCTCTATTAATGAGTATGCCCGACGCGCGTCGTCGGGCTTTTTTTAAGGAAGAGTTTTAGTGAGCGACAATAAACAGGGATTGGTTATCCGCACCGGTGGCGATCCGCGCCAATGGCCGGAATTCACCGCGATCCGTGAAGAAATTAACAAAGCCAATCATCCCTCGCAGCCACAGGTTAATTGGCGGCTAATTGAGTCTTTAGCCTTAACGCTGTTTCGCAGTAACGGCGTCGATCTGCAAACCGGCGTGTATTACACCCTGGCGCGTACTCAACTGAATGGGCTGACAGGTTTCACCGAAGGCTGCGAGCTGTTGGCCAGCCTGATTGTCAGCGAATGGGATCGTCTGTGGCCGGAAAAACCGCTGGCACGTATTGAAATGCTGGAATGGTTCACCGCGCGACTGTGTCACTTGTTGCGTCAGCAGGTGTTCAGCAGTGAAGATTTACGACTGATTTATCGCGCCGAACGTGCCTTGCAGCTCATGATCGATAAGCTGCAGCAGGTGCAACTGAGCCGAGTGCCGCGCATCGAAAATATGTTGTATCTGATGCAAAACACCGCGAAAAAACTGGAGCGAGCCACTGAAGCCGCCGCGCCGTCCATCCAGGCCTATCAAATGCCGCCGTTGGTGTATCTGACCGCTTCGGATGATGCCCCGTCATCGCGGGAAGTGCCACCCGCGCCACCCCAGCCACAGCATGACGATTTGGAACATGCACGAGTGCAGGTGCGCTTTGTGCCGACCAAGCGTATGTCGGCGCTGCGAGGTTTCAATTTGGGCATTGGTTTTTCGCTATTGATCGCCGCAGGGGTCTATCTGATGCAAGTGCGGCCAATGGCGCAACAGCTGGCTGCTGTGGCCGCTGAGCCTGAAGGTTCAGCCTTACTGTGGCTACACCAGCCGGAGCTGGAGACCTATGGCGAGCAAATGGATCGGCTGGCTAAACGTTCTCCGCTGGAAGTGTTAGGTGGGCCAGATGCGCTAATGAAAACCGCCCAGCAGCTATGGCCTGCAGATGCCCGGCAAACCGGGGTCAGCCAACGCTGGCAGGAGCAACTGCAAGCCAGAATGGGCAGCAATCAGGATTCCGCTCATTACTATCAGGCCAAAATGGGCGTTCAGCAGCTTTCTGAAAAACTGTTAGAGCAGGAAAAACAGAAAGGCAGCCTGACCATTTCTTATTTAAAAACTGCGCTCTATCGCATTCAAAACAACCTTAACAGCGAAATCCCGCTGGAAGAGCTATTGCGCCAGTTCTCTGCGCAACGGGAGCAGAAGAAAGGCGTCTCGCCGGTATTGATCAAACAAATTGATGACCGCTTCGATGCCTTACTAAGCCGCTACCACCAACTGACGGTTCAAACTGAGCCAGCCCATTAACGCCGACGAGAAGGGATAACCATGTTTAGTCGTGATGAGAAAAAAGATAAAACCGGCGCAAGCGATGCATTAGGAGCCGCAGCCGTTGATGGCGTTTCCGGTCTGGCGGACGGCGCTGGCATGGTGGCCAGCGTCGCCGGTTGCAGCGTGGGGCGTGCGGCAGAGAAAGTATCCAAAGTGGCAGGAACCGCTAGCAAAGCCGTAGATACCGCGAAAAATGCCTCCGGTATGGCTTCGAAAGCGATGGATACCGCGAAAAATATGGCGGGCATGGCCTCAAAAGGCGTAGATGCGGCGAAAAATATCGGTGGAAGCGCCAGCGGAGCTTTGGATACTGCCCAAAATATCGTTGCTGGCCCAGCATCTAAAGCGATGAAAACCGTACAGGGTGCAGCATCACAAGCGACCGGCGCGATGAATAGCGCCAAAAATACCGTCGGGCGTGCGGCGGCGATGGCTGGCTCGGCAGCTGGCCTCAGCGGCGCAGCGGGTTTACTGGGCGGGATAAAACAGCCTTCGGGGCTGCAATTTACGCTAACCGCCGGTGGTTTGCCGGAGCAGACTTTCGTGGTGGTGGATTTCAGCCTGAGCGAAGGATTGTCATCACCTTTTATTTTACACGTTGGTCTGGCCAGCGCCGATCCTGCCATCGCGTTTGACGCGGTGCTAGACGAAGTGGCCACCCTGTTTATCTGGCGTGAAGGCGAGCTGCAACGCAGCATTACCGGTATGGTCTCCAGCTTTGAACAGGGCGATACCGGTTTTCGTCAGACGCGCTACAGCATGGTGATTCGCCCCGATTTTTGGCGTACTTCTCTACGTCATAACTCCCGTATTTTCCAGCAGCAATCCATTCAGACCATCGTTTCTTCGCTTCTGAAAGAGAACGGTATCAATGACTTCGCCTTCGCTTTGCGTAATCCGCACCCAGAACGCGAATTCTGCGTGCAGTATCAAGAGTCTGATTTCCATTTTATTCAGAGACTTACCGCCGAAGAAGGGATGTTTTACTACTTTGAATTCGCCAACGGTAAGAACACGCTGATTTTTGCCGATGACGTCGGCTCTCTACCGCCGGGAGCCGTTTTGCCTTACAACCCGACCAAAGCGGCGCAGGCCAAAGAACTCAGCATCAACACTTTTAAACGCAGCGCGCAGGTGCGGACTGCCAGCGTGCAGTTAAAGGATTACACCTTTAAAAATCCAAACTGGGCGGCGGAATTCAACGAACAGGCACGAGAGCTGGAAAATCAGCGTCCAGACTACGAGCACTTCGATTTTCCCGGTCGTTTTAAAGACGAACAGCACGGGCAGGATTTCACTCGCTATCGGTTGGAGGCCCTGCGTAATGATGCCAACCTTGGGCAGGGAGAAAGTAATGATTTCCGGCTGCAACCGGGTCAGCTCTTTACCCTGACTAGCCACCCTCGGGCCGATCTCAATCGTAAATGGCAGTTGGTCAGCATTCAGCATCACGGCAAGCAGATGCAGGCACTGGAACAGGAATCTGGCGATCAGGGGACGGTGCTGTTTAACAGCTTTAGCTTTATTCCGGCCAGTCAAAGCTGGCGGCCAACGCCGTTGCCAAAACCGGTAGTTGATGGCCCGCAAATCGCCATGGTAGTAGGGCCGCCGGGAGAGGAGATTTACTGCGATCAATACGGGCGAATTCGTCTGCAATTCTTGTGGGATCGCTATGGCAAATCCAACGATAACAGTTCCTGCTGGATTCGGGTAACGCAGCCGTGGGCCGGACAAGGTTGGGGGATGTTAGCCATTCCGCGTATTGGTCAGGAAGTGGTGGTGGATTTCCTTCATGGCGATCCGGATCAGCCTATCGTGACGGGGCGCACTTATCACGCCAATAACATCCCGCCGGGAACCCTGCCGGGCAGTAAAACCCAAATGGCGTTCCGATCCAAAACCCACAAAGGGGACGGTTTTAACGAACTGCGTTTCGAAGATGAGAAAAACAGTGAAGGGCTGTTTATGCATGCGCAGAAAGATATGACGACCAATGTGCTTAACGATCGGGTGACCACCGTGGTTCACGATCACACCGAAAGCGTCGGTCACGATCAGGTGATTTCTGTGCGTAACGATCGTCATAAAGAAGTTGCGGGTAACGAAGTGACTTCTATCACCAAGCAGCGCCGCATCATGGTTCAGGGTAGTAGCAGTCTGGAAGTCACCGGCAGCATCATGATCCAGTCTTCGGCCGAGGGGATTCAGATCGGCACCGCCGGTGCCAGTATTACTTTGGATAATGCAGGCAATATCACCATTGAGGGCGCCAGTATTACGCTGAAAGGCAACCCGATAAACCTCAATTAACGAACATTCTTCACCAAATAATTATAAGCCACGGAGCGACTATATGACTCACCCTGCTTACCTAATCAATGAAGGCACTTTAGCCATTCCAGCCAACTGGCGCGATGAAACCATGAATGTGTTTATTGCCCCCGACGACAGCGGAATCAATTTAGTGGTAAGCCGTATGGCGGTTCCGGTCGGGCTGGATAACGAAAGTTACTACGCGCAGGTTATCGAGCAATTTCAAACCAGTCTGCCCGGTTATAAAGAGCGCAGCCTTACGACCGTCACGTTGAGCGAACAACCGGCTCGTTTGCTGGAATATTTTTGGAAAAGCCCCGAAGGGGAAATGCACCAAAGCGTGGTGATGCAGGTGCGTGGCACCAAGTTACTGACCTTCACCATCACCTCACCAAAAGTACTGGCGGAGAGCCAAAAAACAGCGTTGCTGGCGATTATTTATAGCTACCAGGCTGCGTAAAAGTGTGTAACGCGGGAGGCGTTTCATGTCGTTAACAGATGATATTGTGCAGCGAATTGCCCGAGTTGGGGCCATTCATGCCAGCCCCAAACCGGTCAGTTCCGGCGCGCCCGGACCGGCTGCGGCGCGATTGGGCGATCCTATCAAGCATGCCAGTTTTCTCGGTGCATTAGCCGGAGCCGTGGTTGGGGCACTCATTAGCGTAGCTATTTTTGCGGTGGCTGCTGCGGTGGTGGTGGGCACCGGTGGGTTGGCGACCGTGGCAGTACTGGCGTTAGGCACAGCTGGGACTTTTGCTATGGGAGGGATAATCAGTAAGGCCAGTTCGGCGGTCAGCGCGATGGTAGACAGCGTTGGCCCGACGGACGGCGTTCTACTCAGCGGCTCTGGCGATGTATTTATCGAAGGTAAAGCGGCTGCCCGTGCAACCGGCGATACCGCTATGTGTAGCAAACACAGCGCGCCGGCGACTATCGCCCAAGGCAGCGAAAGCGTTGCCATCAACGGTATGCCCTCGGCGCGGGTGGGGGACAAATTGACCTGCGGTCCAACCATTAAATCCGGCGCATCTACGGTATTTATCGGTTCCGGTCAGGGTGGCTATCTAGAAGTGGCCGAAGAATTTTCTATGCTGGAAAAAGCCATTCTGGTCGCCGTAGAATTCTTGGTTCCACCGAGTAAAGGTCTATTAACCGGCACAGCAAAACTGTTTACCAAAGCGGGGAGTAAAGCCGCAGCCAAAGGCGCAATCATGGGTGCTAAACAGGCTGCGAAAATATGCGCGGGTAAAACCTTATCTTGCGTAACTGCCGCATTTAAAAGTCATAAAGGCATAGCACGCTTTACTGAAGCGGGTAAGAAATTCGTCAAGGGTGACCCTATTGACGTGGTCACTGGTCAATTGGTCGAGCAGCGTACCGATCTGATGTTAGGCCAAACCTTGTCGCTGGCGTTTACCCGAACCTGGGCTGAGGGCTGTTTTGGGGTATTAGGGGCTAATTGGGCGGATAGCTTCAGCGAATACGCGGTTATCGATCCTGAAAATGACAGTATTGAGATTTTCACTCAGGAAGGCAGTTCTCTGAACTTTTCGCTACCGGATGGCTATGCGTTCAGTTTTAATCCGGATCACCCTGATTTCACTGTGACGCGCGGCAACAAGGGTGTCATCCTGACGGATCGCCGCAGCGGTATTCAGCGTCATTTCGCCTTAGTCGGGCAAAAGGATCGGAATAAATTTCTGCTTAGCGCTCATCAGGACATTAACGGCAATCATATCGATTTTTGTTATGACGAAAGGCAACAGCTCACACGCATTTGTCACAGCGACGGTTCGGAACTGACGCTGATCTGGAATGCGTCGCAGCAACTGACCGAAATTCGCCGCACCGACGAAGGTTTATATGATGTTCTGGCGAGTTATCGCTATCACGACAGCGGTTTTATGGCGGAAGCGGATAGCACCGAGTTCTACCATCTTTTCTATGAATATAACGCGCAGGGTTGGATCAGTCGCTGGCATGATAATGATCAAACCTGGACGGCATATCATTATGATGCGCAAGGACGTTGTACCGACAGCATAGGCGCAGACGGTTATTACCCGGTGCACTTTGACTATTTGCCGGGGCTGACGCGAGTCAGTAACCCGCAAGGAGCAACCACCGAGTTTTATTTTACTCCGATGAATCAGGTGACCGAGGTTCGTTCTCCCACCGGAAATATCACCCGATACGAGTACGACAGTTACGGCAATCTGTTGTCGCAGATCACTCCTTCAGGCCATCAAATTACCCTGAGCTACCTTAAAGATACCGGTCTGGTGACTTCATTTACTAACGCTATGGGCGCCTGCTGGCAATACAGTTATGACGATAGCCAAAGACTGTTCGGCATTACCGATCCGTTAGAGCGTACCTGGCTGCAACAGTATGATGAAAAAGGGAACCCCCAAAGTTTTACCGCACCAGACGGCAGCAGTATCACGTTGGAACGTAATGAATTTGGGTTGGTGACTACGCAAATTCACAGCGACGGTAGCCAGCGCAGAATGGAATACGATCATCACCAGCGTCTGTTCCGCATTTTCGATGAAGAACAGCGGGTGATGAATCTGCGTTACGACAGCCGGGATAATCTGCAAACTCTCAGCACCCCTGGCGGAGCCTTATGGCGCTGGCGCTATGACAGGCATCAACGGCTGGCGGTAAGCGATCGCCCGAACAACAGTCAGGAGCACTTTACCCACGATCGTCACGGTAATCTGACCCAATATCATGATGCCAACGGGGTTAGTTGGACGGTGGAATACGGCGCTTTTGACCTACCGATTTCCCGCCGCGACGGTGAAGGCCATATCTGGCGCTATCGCTACGATGCTGACACGCTACAACTGATAGCAGTGACTAATCCCCAAGGCGAATCCTACCGCTATACGTTGGATAGCGAAGGGCGGGTCATAGAGGAACGGGATTACGCCGATGCGGTGTGGTATTACCGCTACGATGCCGAGGGAAATTGTAGCCAGAAGCAGGATGCGCTAGGGAATATCACGCATTATAGCTACGACCCTTGCGGGCGCTTACTGACCCAGAGCAACCCGGAAGGAGCGACGCAGTATCAATACGATATGATGGGGCGTTTGCTGAGCGTTACCGCACCGGATAGTACTTTGCACTTTGAGTATGACGAACAGGATAGACCGATTCGCGAGATTCAGGTAGCCGGTGAAATTCTGCGTCGTTATCCGGATAACCAGACGTTGGAACGAGAAATTACCAGTGTTGGGCACGAGTCGGGCAGTTGGCTGACTCGTATTGGCGTAAACCGCACCGGTGAGCTTATTCAGCTGGAATTGCCAGCCGGACAAAGTTTACAGCTACAGCGGGATGCCGCGGGGCAGGAAGCGGGACGCGAAGCGGCGGCGGGTTTTATGCTGCGTCAGCAATACGACCTGATGGGGCAGGTTATCCATCAACGCGCAGGCCGCAATACGCGGGTATTCCGACAGGAAGAACTGAGTGACATTCCTCAGCCTACGTTGGCCGAACTGGATCGCGAATATCAGTATGACGCTGGTTTGCAGTTGGTTGCGATCAACGATGATGTTGAACGACTGAATTATGTTGTCAATGGCAACGGACAGGTGATTTCGGTCAGCGAACGTAATCAACTGCGCGAGCATTACCGTTATGACGCCAGCGGCTATCCACTACCCAGACGGGTGGGCGATCAACAGTGCGGCGCAGAGGATGAAATTTATCACCGCGGCCATCGTTTAAATCGTCTTGGTAATCAGCTGTATGAATATGACGCCGCTGGCCGAATGACGGCGCGCCGTACGCAACAGGAAGGCTTCCGACCGGAATACACGCGATTTATCTGGAATAGCCAGAACCAGCTGGTGGAATTGCGCAAACAAAATGGTGATAGCTGGCGCTACCGTTACGATGCCTTTGGGCGCCGTATCAGCAAAACCTGTGAACAGCAAGGCATCCGTGTGAGCTATTTATGGGACGGTGATGTTATTGCTGAAATTCGCGATTATCGACAGGGCGAGTTGCAAAAAATCCGACATTGGGTGTTTAATGGCTGGGAGCTGATAGCGCAACAGGAATGCCGAGTCAGTGAGGGCGAGGTAGGCGAAGTCGAAACTCACTACGCGGTCAGCGCCCCAACGGGGGAACCCCTCGCGCTCTTTAACCCCGCAGGAAAACGCGTCTGGCAACGCGCCAACCATTCGTTATATGGCGCAGCGCTGGCGAAAGTGCT
>NZ_JBOBDP010000004.1:0-320888 GCF_050586585.1 Yersinia sp. J1 | reverse complement strand
TGAAACGAAATGTCTCGCAAACTCAGATGTCGTGCAAAACCTTTATTACATCTGGGTATCGTTTCACTGCTTATTCTCTTAACCACTTCCCCACGGCATAGTCTAATAAAAAGAATCGCAGATAAACCATCGCCGATGCTGTCTGACTCCAAAATGAACTGCACTCGATAAAAAGACTATCGGGCTAATGAACATATTGAGGGAGAGTAGTGGAATGACTCAAATAGGAAAAATTTATGCTGGCAGGTTAAATTTATTCGTTACTTAGATATTGATAATAACTCTCTTTCAAGATCTTTTACGTCAATAAAAAATCAATATAACTAATACAGGATGCTTATCATTTATTTCTCAATCAAATTTATAACCCAATGAAAAACAGTACTAATTACATTATAAAAGCAGAGATTGAATGTATAAAAAACATAAGCCTATACTTCACAATAAATACAATAAGGGTGACATGCGTTTATTATCATACAAAATAAAAAAGCACCAGCAATACAACAAATTGTCAGAAAAACCTCAGCCATAAAAATCTGTAGGAATTTTCCCACATAAATTGGTTCGCTTATCCTATGTCCAGCCAGATATGTTTTCTATATCATTCTCTCATCAAGTAATAGACGCAGATAAATAATGACTGCCAAATTACTTTTAATAAAAGGCACGTGGAAACCTGACGAGTATAACCGAATAACATTCGCGAACATAGTCACTAGCCCACTTCACATATATAAAGTTAAACACTCATTCCTATCTAAATACGAATGAATGCTAACCGCACATTTAATTATTGTATTGGAGTTTTAAATGAATAAGATTACTTTGGCTATCGCGTTATTCTCTGCATCCACAACCGTAGCAATGGCGGCGAGCAATAATACAATTACATTCCAAGGGGAAGTCACAGCGCAAACCTGTTCAGTGACAGTCAACGGGCTTGACGCAAACCCAATGGTTTTGCTGCCAACGGTATCAAGTACAGATTTAGATGCTTCTGGTAAAACAGCAGGTAAGACAACCTTTACTCTGGGTGTTGCCGGCTGTGCTCCAGGGGTTGATGATATTGACATCAAAACTGTGTTTGTAGGTAGCCAGGTTACTACCGCCGGTAACCTAAAAAATACAGGCACCGCAACCAACGTTGAACTTCAATTACTGAAAGACTCAACCACAACAACCGGTATCGATCTGAATAGCGGTGTAGCACAAGATGGTATCGTGTTAAAAGCGGGTGATACATCAGCAGAACATGATTTTGCCGTTCAATACTATGCAACTGGGAAAACCACCCCAGGTTCAGTCATTGCCTCTGTCCAATATGCGGTTTCTTACCTGTAAAAAAATAAGCGTGGCCGTATAGGATATACTTTAATTAACTGGTGCGGCAGGTACGCTGCAAGTAAGTAAAATCACCCGAGGAACTTAGTAATAAGTTGCTCGGGTGAATGTATGCAGCATATCTCTGACCACACTCGGCAACCAGGGATATAGTTATTTCGCCCGCATTTAGAGGATATCCTCATGGCAATTAATATACTTGGTTACCGTTACCTGTTTATCACTCTTTTACTTTTCATAGGCATGTCTTTCGCTCAGGCTAGTGTAGTCATGAACGGTAGCCGGATTATTTATTCCGCAGGGGAAAAAGAGCACAGCGTACAATTAACCAATAATGATAGCTTTCCTAATGCCATTCAGGTTTGGCTAGACAGCGGCGATGCCCAGTCAACACCAGACACAGGCAAGGCTCCTTTTATCGTTACCCCACCGTTCTTTCGCATTGAAGCTAATGCAGGACAAACATTGCGCTTGAAATATACCGGCAGTGGTCTGCCGACGGACAGAGAGTCAGTGTTCTACCTGAATTTTTTACAGGTGCCCCCCGTCAATAAAGCAGAAAAAAATAACAAAATGTTAGTGCTGATGCGTAATCGCATTAAAGTATTTTATCGGCCAGAAAATATTGCAGGCCGCGTAGATCAGGTACCCAGCGCACTCACTTTTAGCCTTCACCAACGAGGCAAGGATGTCGTTGTCACAGGAAAGAACCCCACTGGTTTCTATGCCACTATTGCCAGCGCGGAAGTCGTTGGAAGTGGTAAAAAACTTAATATGAAATCAGAAATGATTGCGCCTATGTCTCAAGCTGAGTGGGTTATTCCGAATTCATCGGCCCCCTCAAATGCTACCGTAAAGTTCCTACTCGTGAATGATTTCGGTGGGCAAGATACCGGCAGTTATAAAATTCAGTAGCATCTTTCCGGCGAAGGAATATTTATGGGGTTTGTACGTGTCAGTCTAAAAAAGAAGTTCTCCGGCCGTAAAAAAGCATTAACTTTGTGTATTACTTTAATCTTATATGTTGATGCGCCTTTAGCTCAGGAAGAACCGCAAGACCTCGAATTTGATGAATCTCTTTTTCTAGGAACAAAATTCGCCTCAGGTTTGAATCAACTGAATAAAGAGAATGCCGTAACCGCCGGAAATTACGATGCCGTAGATGTTCTGATTAATAACAGGCTATTTAAACGTACCACTGTTAAATTTATTAAAAATGCTGATTCGTCAGAGGCCTACCCTTGCCTGAATGATGAATTCTTAACAGCCGCTGGCGTTGAACTCACGGCTAAAGGCGATTCCCTATCCCGACAACCCAACACACCTGAAATAGAGTCACGCCCTTCAGATTCTGCGATTCCGCTGATAGAACAATGTGTTCCACTGGCCGAGCGGGTCAAAGGCGCGTCTTTTCACTTTGATCAGGCAAAACTGCGATTAGAGCTATCAATTCCACAAGCCTTATTAAAAAAACGGCCTCGGGGATATATAGAGCGGAGCGAATGGGAAGAAGGTGAAAATCTCTTATTCGTTAATTACAGCTCCAACTTTTATCGCAGTGAGACAAAATCCCAACAGCAAAATAGCACCTCTGATTATGCTTTTATGGGATTAAAAAGCGGGCTTAATTTAGGATTATGGCAAATACGCCAGCAATCCAACCTGCGCTATTCCAATAACAGCAACGGTAGCGATAGCCAATGGAATAATATTCGTACTTATTTACAACGCCCTATTCCCCAATTAGATAGCCAATTAACGCTGGGCGAAACTTTCACCGACAGTACGTTATTTGGCACCCTGTCATTTCGTGGAGCAAAAATAGCCACCGATCAACGTATGTGGCCGGAATCAATGCGCGGCTTTGCTCCAGAAGTCCGTGGAGTTGCCAGTACCAATGCGCGAGTCATTATTCGCCAGAATGGCCGTGAAATTTATGAAACCAACGTCGCCCCCGGCCCGTTTGTTATTAATGACTTATATAGCACCACCAGCCAGGGTGATCTCAACGTTGAGATCATAGAAGCGAACGGTAGCCGTTCAACATTTACTGTGCCATTCAGCGCCGTACCTGATTCAATGCGCCCTGGCGTGAGCCGTTATAGCGCCGTTGCCGGGGCATCACGCGACTTTACCAACATTGATAACTATTTCACTGATTTTACCTATGAACGCGGCCTGACCAATCAGCTAACGGGTAACTCCGGTTTACGATTAGCGAAAGACTACACCGCGCTGCTGGCCGGAGGAGTCATTGGCACTTCAGTCGGCGCTTTCGGCCTCAATACCACTTTCTCTCACGCTAAGGTCGAAAATGACCAAACCCAGAATGGCTGGCGTATGCAGGCAACGTATAGCCAAACATTCAGCGAAACCGGAACGACCTTTTCGTTGGCGGGATATCGCTATTCAACCAAAGGTTATCGCGATTTAAACGATGTATTTGGCGTTCGTTCCGTGCAAAAGAACGGCGGAATATGGGATTCATCAACCTATAAACAACGCAGCCAATTTACCACCACAATCAATCAGAATCTGGGGAGTTTCGGCCAGCTTTATGCCTCTGCCTCAACCAGCGATTATTATAATGATACGCAGAGGGATACACAGTTACAGCTGGGTTATTCAAATAACTATAGGGATATCAGTTATAACCTGGCGATTAGCCGGCAGCGTAGCGTTTATACCTCGACGCTGTATGGTTGGGAAACCGAAGATAGTAATAATACGACGACGACACGCTATGGTAATACCGAAAACATCGCGACATTAACGCTGTCAATTCCGCTAAATATCGGCAGCAAAAGCCAATATCTGTCGATGTCTGCCAACCGTAATCCGAAAAGCGGCAATAGCTACCAGACATCGTTATCAGGCACTGCCGGTGAGCGGAATTCCTTTAACTATTCGGTTAATGCTGGCTATGACGATAATAAAATCGGCAATAACTCAAATAGTTGGGGAGCCAATGTGCAACAACAATTCCCTAATGCGACCGTCAACGGTAGTTATTCGCGCGGCAATAATTACACCCAATATGGTGCCGGTGCGCGCGGTGCCGCAGTTATTCACGGCAAAGGCGTAACATTTGGGCCTTATTTGGGTGAAACATTCGGTTTAATTGAAGCGGATGGCGCCCAAGGGGCAAGCGTTCGCAACGCACAGGGGGCCCGGATCGATAATAACGGCTTCGCTCTGGTGCCAGCCTTAACGCCTTATAATTACAATACGATAGGTTTAGATACCAAAGGCATTAATCGTAATACCGAACTGAAAGAAAATCAGGGTCGCGTGGTTCCTTACGCCGGTGCTGCAGTGAAAGTTAAATTCGAGACACTGACCGGCTATGCGATGTTAATTCAGACTCAAACCGCCGACGGTGAAGGGTTACCGCTGGGTGCCGACGTGTATAACAGTCAAGATGACATTGTCGGTATGGTGGGTCAGGGAAACCAGATCTATGTCCGTGTGAAAGACAAAAAAGGTTCGCTGCATGTCCGCTGGGGCGAAAACAGCGGTGATCAATGTGAGCTACCTTATACTTTCAATGATCAGGATACCGAGCAAGATATTATTCATATAACAGGCAGTTGCCACCGTTAACAATTATGAGAAAAATAATGTTAAGACCAACAAAGCAGTTAATACCTTGCGAAGTCTCACGGCCAACGTCCACTGCCTGTTATCGCCGCCCGCGTATTCTGGCTGGTTTAATAATACTGATCGGGCTAAGCAGTGGTTCTGCCTGGTCAGCCTGCTCTAAAATTACCGCGCAAAGTCAGCTAGGTGCCGGTGATGGAACGGCGGGTTCCTGGGCGGGTTCTCTGGATAACAATAATGGCTCGCTGGGTTTACCAGGCATTATCGACCTCAGTACCAATGCAAATTTCCAGCCGGATGGCACATTATTAGCAGCGGCGACATCAAACTTTACCACTTTTGCCCTGAATACTGGCTATGATCCCGAACGAGTGCTGTTCCGCTGTGATGCAGCCGACGTAGATCAGATCTTCGAAATGTATGCCACAAACGGTGATAATAATTATGCGGGTAAAAATGAGGACGGCACCATTGCTGGCAACGTTCCCTCTGGCTTCGCCACCTATGTACGTAACGTTGTTATCCGTATTACTAATTTATCAACTGGTGAGTATTACTCTAGATTATGGAAAGGCCGTCGCCTGACCGATCTTGATAAGGACAGCACCGGCCGTATTCTGGTTAAAGCGAAGAACTTCAGCAATATCTATACCGAACTGTTTCGCATTGATTATGCCCGAAGTGGTACCAATAACGCGGCTTCTTATACCTATGCCTACACTCAGCCCAACGCCTATATTGCCTTTAAAGGGCCGGGTATCAATGGGCCGATTGAAGGCACTGATGCGGTATCAAACTGGCCCGGCTGGTATGCAACCTGGCCTGCGTCAATCGGCCTGTACAATTATGTTACCTTCCGCCGGACGACGATTTGCGCCGTGACCAATTTTACACCAACGGTGATATTACCCAGAATTTCTGTAGCAGAGCTGAATAGCGGCAACACCAGTTCGGCGGAATTTCACGTGGATTTTCAATGCCAAACTGGCATCACATCTGGAGTGACTTCTGGCGCAGTTGCGATGGGCTTTTTGGTTCCCGCAGCAAACGCAGCAAAAGCTCAATCATTGGGATTAATGAATGGCAGTGGCGGTATCAGCCATTTGATATCAGATAATTATGGTGCATCCGGAACGGCCAGCGGTGTCGGTATCCGTATTTATCGCAACAATAACCCAATTAATCTGCTATCAAAAAACGTGACATTAACCGGTAATAGCGGTGGCTGGTATGGCATCTTCGACGGCGCGCAGCAAACCACCGGCAGTGTAACCGGCGGAAATAGCTACACTGAAAACTTTCGGGCTGAGTTAGGCAAGATCAGCGGGCAAACTGTTACGCCAGGAGCGGTGAATGCACATGCGCAAGTGGTTATCCGTGTTCAATAATATGCCATTCAAACGCCTGACTAGCGGCATCACCCGCTTACTTTTGCTACTAATAGTGGCTCATAGCACACCCGCCGTGGCCAGCGTGATAGCGGAAAGAACGCGCGTGATCTTTAGTGAAGGCCATACCGAAGAGTCACTGCAATTGGTTAACAGCAATAGCTATCCAGTGGCGGTGCAGGTCTGGGTAGATGATGGCGATTTAATGGCAACGCCGGAGAAAGCAATTTCTCCTGTATTAGTGCTTCCGCCGCTGTTTCGTCTACAACCTCAGGCGCAGCGCAGCCTGCGACTCATTTTATCCGGCGTCAGTAAGTTGCCGACAGATAGAGAGTCCGCATTTTGGCTCAATGTCTACGAAATTCCGCCAAAGACCGTCACTCAAGTCGATAACGAGTCTTTCGTGACATTGGCACTACGTATGCAATACAAAGTATTTTATCGCCCTAAGAATATAGCTGCGCCGGGAGACACGCTGAGTAAAGCATTAACCTTCACGTTAGAGCGCAACGGCGATACCGCAGTGGTCAAAGTTGATAATCCGACGCCTTATTATGCGTCGGTCGCCTCCCTGACATTAGACTCAGCGGAAAGTCTGCCGGATATGGTTTCCCCGTATTCAACGCTCAACTTTCCTCTCAACCGCTCTCCGGCAGCTGGCAGCACTAGCCTTACTTTTGCTTTGATTGATGATTCAGGAAACAGTAAGGGTTTTAGCGCCAATCTAAAATAAAGCGTGTTTCTGTAGCAAGCGCGCGGTCGGATGCTTTCCCTCCGCGATTTGCATCACTCCCCTCGCCGTAATGCCACACGGACTCATTCCGTAAAAACCCTGTAGATCAGAGCGACCTAATTGTTCTATTTATAGAACGTAATGAGCTATTTTCGCGTCTACTCCGCTTGTTGTTGTGAATATATAGTAATTAAGTGAAACAGCTTTGCTGAAACCTAACCGATTCGGTCGCACCTAAGTACAACAAAGGAGAATACGATGTCTATCCCAGCTAATTTCAATGGTCAACGCCCAGTTATTGATGTCAACGATTCCGTGATGCTGCTGATTGATCACCAAAGCGGCCTCTTCCAAACCGTGGCCGATATGCCAATGCCGGAGCTACGCGCTCGGGCTGCTGCGCTGGCAAAAATGGCGACCCTGTGCAACATGCCGGTAATCACCACGGCTTCCGTTCCACAAGGTCCGAATGGCCCGTTGATTCCAGAAATTCATGCAAATGCTCCGCACGCCCAATACGTTGCACGTAAAGGAGAAATCAACGCCTGGGACAACGAGGATTTCGTTAAAGCGGTAAAAGCAACCGGACGCAAAACCCTGATTATCGCAGGCACTATTACCAGCGTTTGTATGGCTTTCCCGTCCATTAGCGCCGTCGCCGAGGGATATAAAGTGTTCGCGGTCATCGATGCATCAGGCACTTACAGCAAGATGGCGCAGGAAATTACGCTTGCCCGCATCGTTCAGGCAGGGGTAGTACCAATGGATACCGCCGCCGTGGCCGCAGAACTTCAGAGCACCTGGAATCGCGCGGACGCCGAAGCATGGGCGGAGGTTTACACTCAGATATTCCCAGCCTATCAATTGCTGATTGAAAGCTATAGCAAAGCTCAGGAAGTATTGAAAAGTAACGAAAAACTGGATTCTCAGCGTTAATCCGCAGGTAATCCATAGTTAGCAAGCCTCGGTTGAACCTGTTTCGTACCAACGGACAACCGAGGCTTGAATCGAATAGACCAGTGCCCTATCGCCCTTCTTTTATCGTTCCGAATCGTTCAGCCAGAAAATCAATCAAGGCGCGAATAGATGGAAGCTGCCCTCGCCGAGAAGGGAATACCGCATGAATAATTTCCCGACATGTCGCCCAGTCAGGTAGCAGACGAACCAAACGGCCATGTTCAAGCTGAGATCGCACCATCATCGCCGGAAGCTGAACCACACCAACTCCGGCAATTGCCGCCTTGCATAAGGTTTCCATATCGGTAGAGACAAATTTAGGCACATGGTGCTGGGTGGTTTGCATCCCATCGGCTCCCATCAGCGTCCAACAATGTTTTTCCATAGAAGACCCGTAACCAAGCGTTGGCCACGACGCCAAATCAACCGGCGTCAACGGCATACCATATTTTTCCAGTAAAATCGGGCTAGCGACAAGGTACTGAGCGGCATAGCCCAACCCTCGCATAACTAAATCAGCCCCATCCACAGGCAAAGGCTTTACCCTGATGGCCAGATCTACACCTTCAGTCAGAATATCTACGGGGCGATTCATACCTAAGAGCTGAATACTGACATCGGGGTATTGTAAGGAGAAATCTACCAACATATCTCCCACATAGGCATGCAATATAGTTATCGGGCAAGCCAGTCGGACGGTTCCGCAAGGCACGGACTGTGCTGATTCGATAATGGCCTGCGCGGCTTCAGCCTCAACTAGCATAGATCGACACTGGGTGTAGTAAGCCTGCCCCAATTCAGTGACGGTAAAAATACGGGTTGAACGTAGGATAAGCCGCACTCCCAAACGTTCCTCCAGCATACCAATGCGCCTGCTAAGTTTTGATTTGGGCATATCCAGCGCGCGAGCAGCCTGAGAAAATCCACCGTGCTCCACTACCTGGACGTAGTAATACAGGTCATTAAGATCTTGACGCATAGAAAATTTGTTTAAAATACAGTGTATTAGAGAAAAAATAACGTATAGCACACATACTGATATTTGATTTACCGATACTGCTAAAGAATGCTGCACACCTGTTTTTCTACACTCCGACTTCCTATACCTCTATTCCTTATTTATTAAGAAAAGAATATAGGTGGAGCACAGCATTCTACTTAGATCATCAGGAAGATTGGGATTCCGATTTATCCTCTACTTCACCCGTATGCTTGCCTTCATCGGTTCCTTTCCAACCATGACGCTGAATGAGGGAAAGATGAGCGCGTTCTTCGGCAAGGCTTTCCGTCAGCATTTCGCTGGTTCGCTTATATGCCGCAGCGCGAGACTGGGTATCGCTCTCCCCTTCCGCCATTTCCTGTACCATCTGGAGATTAAATCTGCGGAACAGATCGGCGCGCTCCCGCGCTTCATAGCGGCCCAGACCGAGTTTCTCCAACGCCAGACGCCCGATTTTCAACGCCCCTTCAAAGGTTTCACGCTCCGGTTGAGCAACGCCCGCGTGTTTAAGCTGAATGTAATGCTCGACATCCCGCGCTCTAGCAATGATTTGCAGGTTTGGGAAATGCTCTTTCGCCATTTCCGTAAGCTGCATACTGGTTGCCGGATCGTCTATGGCATTGATCAACACTTCCGCCTTGACTGCCCCTGCGGATTCCAGCAAATCCATACGTGTCGCATCACCATAAAACACTTTCATTCCGAATTTCCGCAGGGTTTCGATATGCTCAGGATCGTGATCGAGTACCACTACCTTCACGCCGCTGGAAAGCAGCAAGCGGCCTGCTATCTGCCCGAAACGACCAAATCCGGCAATAATGACTCGCGTCTGTTCTTCATCAATTTCATCGGCTTCGCGCTCCGGTCCGTGGTCGGATTTCTCCATTCGCGCCAACAACACCAGTAAAATCGGCGTCATCGCCATTGAAAGCGCCACGGCCAAAGTCAAGGATTTCACCCAGTCTGGCTCTAACACATTCGCCATTTGCGCCGCGCCAAAAACAACAAAGGCGAATTCACTCCCCTGTCCCAAAAATACGGCAAACCAATAGCGCTGCTTGCGAGGAACATTAAGCGGACGCGCAATTAACCACAGGACTGTCGTTTTGATGATCAGGAAGCCCGCCAGCAAAACGATAATACGCAGCGGATTATCGATCAGCGTGCCAAAGTCGATCGACATCCCGACACCGATAAAAAATAACCCCAATAACAAACCCTTAAAGGGTTCAATATCACTCTCAAGCGCGTGTCGGTACTCAGAGCTCGCCAGCAACACCCCGGCGAGAAAAGCCCCCATCGCCATAGATAATCCGACTTCTTCCAGTAATAGACCAAAGCCAAATACCAGAAATAGCGCTACGGCACTGAAAACCTCGCGTAAACCAGAGCGAGCAACAAAACGCAGAGCCGGACGGGTGACATAACGCCCCAACAAAATGACCAACGTAAGCGTTCCGGCAACTTTCAGAGCTGAAAACGCAAAAGCAGCCAGAGTGGTGGATGATTCGCTGGCAGCTAAAAGTGGAATCATCGCAACCAGAGGAATCGCCGCTATATCCTGAAATAACAATACGGAAAAAGCGCTGCGCCCCATCTGCGAAGCCATTAAATTTCGTTCATTCATCGCCTGTATAGCAATTGCCGTTGAGGAGAGCGCCAATGTTAGCCCAATTAAACAGGCAATTTGCCAGCGCAGACCCAGCAACATACAGAACAACCCGATAAGTGCGCCGCAGGCCACCATCTGTAATGCTCCACCGCCAAAGACGGAGACGCGCAAATTCCACAGTCGCTGCGGATCGAGCTCAAGACCAATAATAAACAGCATCAATACCACGCCGATTTCGGCAAAATGGAGAATACTGTCAACATCGGTAACCAGCCGTAATCCCCACGGCCCAATAATACATCCGGCGATCAGATAGCCTAATACCGAACCTAATCCCAAACGCACCGCAATTGGTACGATCAACGCCGCTGCACCAAGATAAATCAGTGCCTGTATGAGCATATGGCTATCCATAAAACGCCTCCTTCCATTCCATCAGACGGTGTTTGTAATGACGAGCCTGGGCCTGAAGCGTTTCATCATCACAAATAAAAGTATTGTGCATGGAAAAAGGCGGTAACCATTTCAGACCGCAATAAAGTGCCGTGGCCTGAAACGGCTGAGCAAGCACCTCAAAGCCGGGATGACTCCCCATGCCAAAATGATTTTCGCCACCGCCGGTGGTGACCGCCCACATCAGATTTTTTCCACGTAACGCCGTACCACCGTGACCATAAGCCCAACCATGAGCCAAAACTTTGTCCATCCACAGCTTAAGCAGCGGCGGCATGCTGTACCACTGCATCGGATGCTGCCAGATAACGAGATCGGCACGAGACAACGCTGCCTGCTCAGCGGCGACATCAATATTGAAATCGGGATAAAGTTGGTAAAGAGAGCGAATTTCTACACCTTCGAGAGTCTCCGCCTGCTCTATCATGCGTTTGTTCGCATGAGAATGCTGCGGATAAGGATGAGCATATATAATTAGAATCATGTCTTTTCCAAAAAGTATTAACGCACTTAATTATTACTATTAAGATAACCTGTTTTACCAAAACGCTTTATTCGATATTAATATCTATTTATATCAATCAATTACATTATTGAGTTTACCCTTTATCAACAATGGCATAACTGCGAGACGCTTAGATTAAAAGCGCTCACATAATCAATTATAGGTATGCCTCACCCTGATTCTCTTCTTCCTGGCAATTGAATCTCTGCAATATGGCATTCTTTAGCGATATATCCTTAGTCTGTTGCACTTTTCCGGCGTTTTCTCAGGAGGCCAAAACTCCTTTCGTTTAGCGAGGCTAATCAGTTAATCTCCGCTCAACAGACCCAGTGCATTAATATGAAGCAGGAATGTTAATCACCCTATTTATTAACAGATAAATTAAAACAATACTAAACAGTAAAGCTAATTCTTACTCATAACAATCACAATAAAATTGAAAAAATGAGAAAAATCCGAGAAAAACAAATAGGAATGTCCAACGAAAATGCAAAGATGGATTGGGTAACCAACTAATTTAATGATGAAAATCAATTTTGAAAAAAAGAAAAATATAATACCCAAGACTACAATAACAAAAGATCAAAAAGTACTACCAGTCACACGTTTTGTTACTTCGTTCAAAAAATAAAACTCAAGTATAATTTAGCGTGTTAATTAATCACCTCATGAATTATCATTCTTATCTAATAAATGACTCACTCATATGGAGAATGATAATGAAGGTCTTGTTTATCGATGGAGCACAAAAGTCATTGCATTATGATAATAAGAAGATCGTGCTGACAGAAAAGGAATTTTTGATGCTACAGTTCCTGCTCAATCGCAGGAAAAATAATAGTATTCCTATAAACGAAATCGTCACTCACGTTTGGAAAGGTAGAGAGAGCATTATCGGTAAAGGTAACGTTTCGCAGCTGGCTTATCGTTTAAGGAGTAAATTATCAACCATAGGTGATGTCATTCAGATATCCATCTCAATGAACAACGGCGGAAATTGCAAAGTCCAGCGGAACATCATAACAATTATTGCAAGCAATAATGGGATCATGTGTTTTCTGGTCAAGTTCTTACTGAACATTAAGGAAAATAATTCATTATAATCAGGATTAACCTCAATATAAGTAGATCTGAAACTCTGACAGTATAACCAACAGGTATATAACCAAAGATAATCCAGCGTCTCAAACTGGATAAACTAAAAGAATCGTAAATAACTTGAATAGAACAGAAGCAATAATTTATTATTTATAAATAATCAAACCATTGAGTATCGAACGACAATGAGAAATAGCATTTAACTTATCCAAACGAATCGGGCAAAAACGGAAATTAATTACCACACCTCTCTATTGACTTAATTCTCATTTAGTTCATACGAGAGATGAAATTAACTACCATAGTTGCGAGTTAAAATGATTGATTACACTGATTTTCATGATAACACAGAGCGGATAGGTATTATCAGTTAGCCATTAACAGTGGCAAATAAATGGAGATAACCGCATGTCACTAAAGTCCCCGGCAGAAACACAGATTATTACATGGATAATTATCGGCATTTTTTCTGCTTGGGGAGGTTTAGTACGATACCTGATGGACAGACAAGGCACTCGCAGTAAATGGAGTTGGATGGGTGTGCTCAGCCAAATAACGATATCAAGCTTCACCGGTTTATTAGGTGGATTATTAAGTTTTGAGAGCGGCGCCAGCCATTACATGACATTCCTATTTTCTGGATTATTCGGCACAATGGGCAGCACAGCGTTGAGCTACTTATGGCACCGTTTATCTAATTCGTCAGGGAAGTAACATGGCTTATTTTATACAAAACCATGCCAACAGACAGAACTAACCAATAGTTAGTCCCCAATGGGTCCAAGTTGTTCACTCAGTATTTTAACTTTCACAAAGAGCTACTCATGACATTTTTACTCCCAACTATCTACAGCACCGGAATATTATTGTTCGCCTTGCTTCTTATCGTACTTTTGGTTCGTCATCAGCAGCGAACGTCTAACCAAGCTCAACGGGATAATCAACGGCTAAAAGCGCAGAATGACTTATTGAATGCCCGGTTATTACAGCTGAAAAGACAGGCTGAAGATTTAGCCTCGGCTATAACCAAACAAGCGCAGCATACAAAACAGCTGGAGAAGAAAAATGCATTGTTACGGGAACAACCGCATGTCATCCAGGCCGAAAAGGCCTAAGCTGCTCGAATTACCCCAACACAGCTATCCGACAAAATGCACTCCCACAGAGTCCAAATAACTCTCCGATAAAACTTATCCCACATAATCTTTGAGAGTTAGTCCACCCGTATGAGATTGAACGCAGCAAGATTATCCAGACTAAAATAGGCCTAATATTTACCCCCCCTATACTCCCCATTAATGAATAAGAAAACCTTTCAGAAATACGCCTCTCTCACTAACTTTATTCAACGTCACTGACCGCTTCTCTCCCGTCCTCAAGTTTTCCCTACCACAGCCTGAAAAGAGGCGCAAAAGAATGCAATAAATTTAGCGCATCAGATCAAGCCATTATTATTTAATCAATTAAATACGTTATAACTTATAATTTAATAAAAAAAACAAAATAAGTTTTGCATTAAAATATAAATATCGCTGTCATCACTCAACAAATCAAACACGAATAGCTTAGTTAAGATAAAAATAGAGCATTAACGATATCATCAATTATAACCCGATATTGATTTCTTAATCAGTGATTTATTGAATAGTCTTTTCGTACCAACAAATTGGTTGGTATAAAAAAGGATAAAGATATGAACAAGGTAACCATCACGATTAATACAGAATCAAATACAGTTGAAGTGGAAAAACCAACTGAAATTTATAAAGCTCAAGCAGCGGCTTTAATCTCCGCCCCCCTCAGAGCAAGAGTCGCAGCCGAAGTAGCGCCAAACTCCAGCACCGAGGTCTTCTATCAAAGCACTCCCATTATTCCAGAAAGCCGCCGAAACATAATGATCACTAATGATGGCGCGGCAAACCTCATTACTGCCGAGTATTATTGGTCGCACAGTTTCACTAGCCAATGGTTCCTTTATACGTCCATTGAGGTGAGTGTCGGTGAATCTAAGTTACTGCAGTCACCATCGAACTCTCTATATTACAGCAAAGTGGTATTGGTAAATAAAACCAGCCGAAAAGCGTACGTAACAGCAGAGGAGAAATAAAAGTAGCGATTAATTAACGGATTGTAAATCTTCTATCAGAGGAAAATAGAAACAGCCTGAAAAATCTCATCTTCATGCCAGTGAAGAGCCAGGACTTTACATAAAATTCTGAATTTCGGCTCAAGCCGGATTGAGACTTTTTATGGCCAAAAAAAAGTTTTAAATATTCAATCTGATTTGAATAAATCATGAAAATAAAAGGTAAGTTAAATGAATAAAATTACAGAGTATGACAATATCGCCAGTCTGACTCCTTACCCTGTCTATGCTAGCTCGGCTTACGAGTTTGACTGGAATTCTTCCGCTATCCTTAAGCAAGCGATAATTAAAGGTATATCCTTTATTCCTTACGTTGGAGATTATCTGTCCTCAATTATCGATTTCTTCTGGAAAGATCAAGAACGCGATATTTGGCAGGAAATGATGGGACAGCTGCACCAGCTTATTGAGGAAAGTGTCCTTAAAGCGATTCAGGGTATCTTATTAGGCGATATCGCCGAACTTAAAGGCAAGATTGCATCCGTAGTTTCCGCGCTACAGGATCATCCCGGTACGCCAGAAGCCAAAAGCTTATATATGAGTATCTCCGTAAATTTAGACAGCGTACAGCGCAAGTTCACTACCTTTGATCACAAAACCAATTACCATATTCTTTCCATGTATTCGACGACTGCTCTGATGCAAATCATGTACTGGACTATGGGTATTGAGCGTAAAGATGAAATTGGATTAAACAACAATGAGGTTGGGCAACTTCAGCGGAACATTGATCAACTGGTAAAGCATGTCGAAGATTATACACAGGGTATTTACGATACAGAGCTAGATATTCAGTACAACGAATCTTCACCCAATACAGTGGCAAATAATGTCATGTACGCCCACGGTTATTGCCGGGTACATGGTATGGAATATACAGAGATCATTCAAAACGTTCAAAAAAATGGCAGTAACACGAAAGGTCTGTATTTAAAAACGTTGTGTTATTTCACCTTCTTTGGCTGGCCAACCAGCCAGGCTCGGATTTTAGCGTTAAAAGATGAAATTAATATGCCTGAGCCATTCAAACCCAGTCTGGTTAATGGTCGCATCAACCAGATTAAATCGATTAAAGGCTATATCCAGCGTATTGGCGGAGCTTTGCGAGTAGGCGGGTTCGAAATTATCTTTGCAAACGGCAACAGATACCAACAGGGTACGGTTACCGGTGAATCCCGCTCAATAGAACTTAATGGAAGCCTGATTAATACGCTCGAAACCTGGGGAAATGGAGCTATCGATGAGGTTAAATTTACCTTAAGCGATGGCCGAACCTTGAGTGTCGGTCAGCGCTATTCAACTAACTATCGGAAATTCGCTCTCGAGGGTCACTATATTTCTGGCATTTTTGTTTCCAGCGATCGAAAAGAGCTGGCCGGTCAGGCCGCGAATATTTGTGTTTCTTACCACCAAAAACAATAGCTTTATTAATATAGAGATTATTTTCAATTCTATTTAAAACCAAAAACAAACAGGAAATAAAAAATGAATAAGATGCCTATGGCTTTATTGTTATCTATTTTTTGCATTTCATCTTATGCAGCTAATGATGTGAGTTCAATTTCAGAGACTAGTGTTCCACCTGAAAAGAACATGCAAAAATCACTCAATAAGAGTGAAACCTATACCTATATAAAGTGTGCTTACCGGAAAAACAAAGATAAATCGTTTGACGCTACGTCATCCTGGGAATGGGGCCGCGCAGGCAATTCAGCCAATGATTATGCCACCGTTAATGGCCATTGGTATTCCAGCGCTATTTTAGCCAATATGTTTTATACGAAATCAACTCATCAGGAAATCAAAGACGTTTGTATTAATACATTAAATAAGAAAAATATTAGTTTTACCGACCTTATCCCTTATGCGTCAGATTACACGTTGTCTTACTACTATTCGTTCTGGAATGAAGGAGACAAAATACCGACAATTGATATTGGTAAAACTAAACTGGACCGAATGGTTGTCTTTGGTGACAGTCTATCAGATACGATCAATGTCTATAATGGTTCCTACGGAACTGTGCCTAACAGTAATACCTGGTATTTAGGGCACTTCTCAAATGGATTGGTTTGGCATGAGTATCTGAGCCAAAAACACATTAAAGTGCCTAGCTACACTTGGGCAACAGGTAACGCGGAGAGCGGCAGCGGCCTTATCTTCTCCGGCTTTGGGCAGCAGCTGGACTCCTTTGAGTCCTATATAAAAAAATCTGATGGGTATTCTATCGGTAAAACTCTTTTTCTGGCTTTATTTGGTGGCAATGATTTCATTACGGGCAGCAAGTCACCTGATGACATCATTAATAACTATAAAAATGATTTAGTCCGACTAAAGAATCTAGGCGCGAAGCAGATTGCGGTATTTAGTCTACCCAACTTTTCTACTGTTCCTGCTGTTAAAGGTTGGAGTCAATCTGATAAAGACAAGTTAAAAAATAAATCTATCGAGTTTAACACTAAGCTAATCTCATTAATCAATTCACTGAAATCGACATATCCTGATGTTAAATGGATTATGCCAAATCTAAATACGGCGTTTGAGGATATCATCAAAAACCCTGAGAAATTTGGCTATGTTAACTCCAAAGACACCTGTTTGAATTTGCGAGATTCAAGTCTCGATTATATTACCGGTGCGTCACCACGAGACGAATGTAAGAATAGTAATGGCGCTTTTGTTTTCTGGGATAATATGCATCCAACCACGAAAACACACGAAAATATCAGTGACATTTTGGCGAATGAAATCAAATTGGCACTGTAATACCTTACGTTGTATCCGATAATCGTCATGCAAAGTGCGCGTATATCTACGGCTGTGGATATACGCTTTTTACGGCCATTAGTTCTCACCGCCGTTCTTTATCAACGTTACGGTTTCTCACTGCTATTTTTTTCTCTACTATTTTTCTCTGCTACTTTTTAACCGTCATTTGTTTTTATTAGTCTTGTTAACAATTCGTTCTCTCAGAGCAAAGACGCAGCCTAATCCGCCTTGTATTTTACTCAATCAGCAATCTATTAGATGAAAAGCGGGGCGTCATTTCACAATGCACATCGGTCGGCCAGAAATCGGTTCGCGATGAATTTGCGCGTCAATCTGAAAAGTTTCCGCCAAGAGCTCCGGCGTCATCACCTCCTCCGGCGTACCCTGAACAATAACTTTGCCCTGCCTCATCATCACCAAATTGTCGCAATAACGGCTAGCCTGATTCAGGTCGTGCAATACTGCGACCAGAGTTTTTCCCTGTTGATTTTGCCGACGGAGCAACGCCATTAGTTCAACCTGATGATTAATATCGAGATAAGTTGTTGGTTCATCGAGCAATAACAGCGGCGTCTGCTGCGCCAATACCATCGCCAGAAATGCTCGCTGACGCTGCCCTCCGGAAAGCTCGCTGACCAATTTATCTGCCAGATCCGCGATCTGAGTATCGCGCATCGCCTGCTCAACTTTGCGTTTGTCATCGGCGCTTAACCGCCCCCACAGATTTAACCACGGGCTGCGGCCATAGCCGACCAGTTCGCATACCCGAATACCTTCTGGTGCAACGTGCTGTTGCGGTAACAATGCGAGTTGACGAGCCAGTTCGCGGCTAGATAATGCGGAAATAGGATAGTTATCAAGCCATATGCTGCCAGATGATGGCGTCAGCAAACGCGAAAAACACTTCAACAAAGTTGATTTCCCACATCCATTCGGGCCAAGCAATGCGGTAATTTTGCCCGCTGGCAGAGTCAGCGATAAGTCGCTAAGAATGGTATTTTTACCGTAGCCAGCGCGCAGGTTCTCAATTGAGAGTTGCATCAGCGGTTTCTCATCAAAAGCCAGAAAAAATAAGGAGCGCCAATCACCGCGGTTAATACGCCGGCTGGCAGTTCAAGGGGAGGATGTAGCGTTCTGGCCAGTAGATCGGCCCATAGGAGGATAAGCGCCCCCACCAACATTGCCGCGGGAATCAGCAGCAAATGACGCCCACCGACTAGTTTTCGGGTCAAATGAGGGGCGACCAACCCGATAAATCCAATCGGGCCGCATACAGCCACGCTGATAGCCGCCAGCGCTACTGCCAATATTAATACCAGCGATTGTACGCGCCGTACCGAAATGCCCAGCGTTGACGCACTATTCTCTCCCAGCGCCATCACGTCCAGATCGCGACAAAACCACAGGCTAAGCGGCAACAGGATGACCAGCCAGGGAGCAATAACCAGAACAAATGACCAGCCTCTCCCCCACAAACTGCCGGTCAGCCATAACAGCGCGTTATTGATTTCCAGCGGATGTGACAGCATCAGATAATCGGTCAGACTGGCGTAAAAAGCGGTCAGAGCCACGCCAGTTAGCGCCAGTTTTAACGCGGCGGATTGACCCGCGCAGACGCGAAGTAGCATAAACGCCAATACGCCGCCCATGAAAGCAATCGGCGGCAACCACAGTACCGATAGAGCGGGAAATAGCATCAAGGCGCTAACCGACGCCAGCCCTGCGGCATGATTCACCCCTAAAATATCCGGTGACGCCAATGGATTGCGAATCACCCCCTGAACTAATACACCGGACAATGCCAGCGCCGCGCCAACCATCATTGCCAGCAGCGCACGAGGCAAACGGTATTCGACGAGCGGAAAATAGTTGTCGTCTGCCGGAAGAAAAGCCATGCGCATCTGGCTGAAACTCAAAGTGTGGGTGCCATAACGCAGTGACAGCAACAATGTCAGCAATACCAACGCCGGCAGCAGTATCAACGTGATGAATGGGCGCTTCATGTTCGGCTCCTGACCAACCAGATAAAGACCGGCGCACCAATCAAAGCCAACACTGCACCGGCGGGGATTTCGCCCGGCCACGCCAGCACTCGCGCCAGTAAATCCGCCAGTAACATCAGCGTAGCCCCCATGATCATGCTGACAGGCAGCATACGGCGTAGGTCATAACCGATCCAACCTCGCGCCATATGGGGTATCAACAAGCCAATAAAGGCCAGCGGCCCAGCTACGCTCACGCAGGCGCCCACCAGCAGCAATACCATCAGATTAATTAATAATCGCAAACGAGGAAGGTTCACTCCAAGTGAGTGAGCGCTTTCATCGCTGACCTGCAATACATTCAAGCGGCTAGCAAGCAGCAACGCCAGTGGAGCCACGATCAGCGTGAAGGGGAATAAATGCCAAAACTCCGGCCAGCGCGCATGAGCAACGCCACCGGCTAGCCAGTTGAGTATGCTGTAGGCCTGATCTTCAGACAAAATCAGCGTTGCTTTGGCCAGAGCAGCACATAGTGCCGATACCGCAACGCCCGCCAGAACCAGCCGGCTACGGTCACCTGCCTGCTGCCAGCCGCCGCCAAGTAGCATAACAACGCCCCAGCTGATACCTCCACCTAAGGCGGCAGCCAAAGCAATGCTAAAGCCAGAAAACAGCTGCGGGCTAAGAGCGCTAACCACTACCATCGCCAGCGAGGCTCCGGCATTAATCCCCAATAATGAGGGGGAAGCCAGCGGGTTGCGGGTCAGCGTTTGCAGCAGACTACCCGCCAGAGCCAGACTGGCACCCAACAGCATGGCGACCAGACTGCGCGGCAAGCGGAGATTCAGCACCAAAGCCTGCGCCAAGGTTGCCGGCGCACCCGGAAACAAAGCGCGCAGCGCCTCTAACGGCGCAATCGGCACCGCCGAGCGGCAAAACAACGTGAGCCAGAAACCAAGCGCTAATACCAACAGTGGCAATGCCCAGCGCCACCCGATAAAAAGGCGTTTTATTAGCATAATAACATTGCGATCATGGCGTTTCGTTTCTTGACCGATGATGCAAAATGGCCACGGCGTCACTGGCGATATGCTCTGCGGCAAAAACCCCGCGCATACGCGCCCAGGTATTGCTATCTACCGCAGCAACATGATTTTGCTGTGCCGCTTTCATCACCTGCCACAGCGGATCTTTCTGCCACTGTCTTACAATACTTTCCTGACGATAATGCGCGACGATCAGCCATTCTGGATCGATCGCTAATAGCTGTTCGAGACTAATATTGGCGAGCGCCTGCTTATTCACGGGTTCAGGCACGATCAGGCCCAAAGCGGTCAAAACGCTGCCAGTGTAAGATTCACGGCTGTGCAGATTGAACTGCTGTTCGCGGGAAGTACCGAATACCACTTTTTCACCTTCCGGCAACTGGCCGGCAAAAGCCTGCATACGTTGATGATGTTCGGCCAAGCGCGGCTGCATTAAGGCATTTTTCCCCAACACTTCACCGATTATCGCCGCTGATTCCAGATTTTCACTGTAGGTTTCATTGCGAGACTTAAGCATCAGCGTCGGCGCAATGCCTTTTAACGCAGCATAAATACCACCGTGGCGGCTGCTGTCCGCGATGATTAAATCCGGTTTTAAAGCCGCAATAGCTTCCAGACTCGGCTGTGAACGTGTTCCAACCGACTGCCACGGCTGAATGCGCTGGCGTACCTCCGGCAATATTCTTTCGGGATCGTTATCGTCCGCTACGCCTACCGGGCTAACTTCAACTAAGGCTAAAGCGTCCACAAATGACAATTCCAAAACCACAACCCGGGAAGCCATGCCATTGAAAGTAAAAGCGCCCTGCTGATCCTGCACCGTCACAGCTCCGGCGTTGCCTAGACATAAACACATCAGACACACGGGAATGGCCAATCGTGAGATAAAAGACATAGAACCTCTGGCAGAAAAAGTAAAAATTACCGGGCATCCTATAGAGACACCCGGCATAGCAGCGATGCTGAAATATTAGAATTTCACCGAACCTTGCAGATAAAGGGTACGCGGCTGGCCGACATACATTCCTTTGTTGTTATCGTCATAGGCGCGGGTGAAGTAATGGTGATCGAAGATATTCTTCACGCCCACCGCCAGATTCAGGTTGGCCATTTGCGGGCCAAAGTTGTAATTGGCGCGAGCGCCCCACAACATGAATCCAGGAATTCGCCCGTTACTGCCGTCCACGCTTTCTTTCACAGTATTGGCATTGTCCGCAAACTGGCTGGACTGGAACTCGCTATTTAGGTTAAACGTCCAACTACCCGGTGAATAATCCAGCCCCAGCGTGCCTTTGTTTTTAGGTGAGAACGGCACCTGATTACCGCGGTTAGCACCTTCTTCACGGATTATCGCATTCACATAGGCATAGCTGGCGTAGGCCGAAAGGTTATCCAATGCGGGAGATAAATCCGCCAGATCGTAGCGCACCTGACTTTCCAAACCGCTGTGGCGGGTTTTACCGCGAGCGGTCACGCTATCAGTCACCTGATTGGAATCATACTGATTATCAAAGTTAATCAGGAACAGTCCGACTTCCGCTTTCACGATGTCGTTATCGAAGCGCGTCCCCAATTCCCATGTGCGCGCTTTTTCCGGCTCAATTTTGCCGCTATCCACGGCTTTTCCGATTTGGCTGTACTGCACCGTACCGAAGGAACCTTCGGTATTAGCATAGATATTCCAGGCATCATTCAGGTGATAAACCACATTCAGAGCGGGCAGCGGCGCGTTGTAGCTGATGTCCTGCTTAGTATTCTTAATGTAGTTATTCTGATAAGACTGAATACGCTCATAGCGTATCCCCGGCGTAATCGTCCAATCACCAATATCAATACGGTCATCGATATACCAGGCGTGAGCCTGAGTTCCGGACTGAGTATCCCGGTCAAACGGGCTGCTGGTAGTCGGTAATTTTCCACTGCTGGCTAAACTGGTGTAGCGCAATTCATGGGTTGATTCGCTAACGAAACGATAGCCGATACCCACTTCATGGGCGGACGAGCCCAATGTGAAGCTTTGGCTATAACGCGGTTCAATACCGCGAACCCAATATTCGCGCGGTGACAGGGTGATATTTTTGCCCTGATTGAGATAGCCACTGCGTAAGGTGTAGGTATAGAAGCTCTGGATATTAAACTTATGCTGTTGATCCGGTTGATATTGGTAACCCAGACTCGCGAGCTGGCGACGGCCCCAGAATTCGTCGTAAGGACGCGTTGACTGGAAAGGGTCGGCGTTATAAGCCGCACGTGACAAACCGCCCGGCATTTCAGCCCGACCTTCATAATATTGCAGTAAGCTATTGAAAGTATGTACATCGTTTGGCGCATAGCGCGTTTTCAACATCACATCGTCGATTTTGGTGGAACTGTGTTCTCGCCAGTCGCTACCGCGAGTGCCAGAATACAGCAGCGCCGCTCCCAGACCGTTATCCGCCGTGCCGCCAATCATCAGATTTCCGGTGCCTTTGGGATCATTCTGGCTCGATGTCGGGCTCAGTGCGCCTTCCATGCCCGCTGAGAGGCCAAAATCCTGCGGAATAGCGCGAGTCACGAAGTTAACCACGCCGCCAACGCTTTGCGGCCCGTAACGCACGGCACCGCCGCCGCGCACCACATCGACCGCATCCAGATTACCCAGCGAAACCGGTGCAAGGGAAAGCTGAGGCTGGCCGTAAGGGGCAAAAGGAACGGGAATACCGTCCATCAGCACGGTAGAACGACTGGCTAAACGCGGATTAAGGCCACGAATACCGAAGTTCATCGCCATATCATGGCTGCCAGTGCCATTGTTTTCCGGCGCATTCACGCCCGGCATACGGTTTAAAACCTCACGAACGGTAGTCGCACCCGTTTTAGCAAACTCTGCGCGGCGCACGACATCACGCGCCCCGGCGTGTTCAAAAATGTCATTTTCACGCGCATCCCCTAACCAATCACCGACTACGGTCAGAGTATCTGCGTTAGCTGAGACCTCAGGCTCCAGCGTGAAAGCATTGCCGCCCAGCGCTTTACTCCGTAAACCACTACCCGATAACAAAGCGTGTAAACCGCTATTCACCGAATAATTGCCGTTTAGGCCTTCGCTACGTTTGCCGCGAGTCAGTGAGGAATCCACTGACAAAGTGATCTCAGACTGACTGGCAAACAGATTCAATGCGGTATCGAGATCACCCGGTGCAATGTGATAGCTCGCGGTGGCAGAAGCCGCCGTCGCCATTACCGGTGCCAGCATCGCCGCTGGAATTAACGTGCAATGAATGGCGATTGCCAATGGTGTTGCCTTGCTAAAAATGCCAAAAACGCCTGCGCGTGAAGAAATGGACATACCCTCTCCAGAATTTATGTTTTTTTACTGTGCTATGTAGGAGTCGAATGAAATCGCAAAAGGTATAATCGCGAATGCGACTTTTTATCATTTTTATTTAGAAATAAGCATTCAGGCAGGCACCACTTTCACCCAATATCGGGTAAGTGATTGAACTTTAACAGGAAGAGTTTGAGTCAGTATTTTTAGCAAACGATCGGTATCCTTGAGAGGAAAAGTGCCGCTAATACGCAGCTCGGCAACCGTCGGATCGCAGCTTAGGCGGCCATGTCGATAACGCGCAATGTCTTCAATGACATCACCCAGCCGCCCGTCACTGACGCTTAATCGCCCCTGAGTCCAACTTCCGGCACCGGCGATTAACGGAGTCAAGGCAGAGAAATCCCGATCGCTGAAACTCACCGACTGACCTTCATTCACGGTGATAATTTGATTTGGAGCGGCGCGTAGCTTCACTTCGACGGCGTGTTTAAGCACCGATAACTGTGTGATATCTCCGGTTTGTCGCACGATAAATTGTGTACCCAACGCCCGCATCCAGCCCTGCGATGTTTCCACAATAAAAGGTCGAGCCTGCAGATCTTTTGCAGTGGTAATGCCGATCTCTCCCTGATGTAGCCAGATCAGCCGCCGATCCGTCGTATAACGAATGTCTGCCGCACTGGCGGTATTGAGGAAAAGTTGGGAACCATCGCTCAAAGGCAGAGATTTAATTTCACCGGTCGAGGTGCGCGCATCTGCCCACAGCCCTTGCCCGGTAGGCGACTGCCAGGCTTTCCAGGAACCACCGACTCCCAGAAAAACCACCAATCCTTTCAATACCCGACGCCGAGTGATTTCCGCCTGCTGTCGTGCCTGATTGAGGGTTTGATAGCTGAATGTACCGGGCATGCTGTGAAACTGCCCCTGTAATGCCTCGACCCGCTGCCACGCCCAGCGATGATCCTCATGCTGCTGATACCAAAGTTGCCACTTTTGCTTTTGCTGCGACGTGACGTTTTCGTCACAAAGGGCAGCAAACCACTGCGCAGCCATTTTCAAGGCCCGTTGCTGAGATTCAGATAATGAGGAACTCATGGCGTTTGAGGATGTTCCAGTGCAAACAGCAGGCAATGTTCGGTCGCTTTTGCCATATATTTTTTGACTGAAATAACCGATATCTGTAAACGTTCGGCTATCACCGGATAAGTGAGCCCTTCCAACTGCGACATCAGAAATGCCTGGCGTACCTTATGCCCAAGCCCATCAAGCATGGTGTCGATCTGTTGCAGCGTTTCCAACAGGCACTGGCGCTGTTCAGGTGAGGTGACAGAAACTTCCGGCATTTGTGCCAGCATTTCAAGATAGGCACGTTCCAGCGCGTTACGGCGGAAATAGTCGATCATGACCCGGCGAGCAACGGTGCATAAGAAGGATTTGGGTTCACGAATTTCATGAGCTTTATTGCCGACGAGAATCCCCATAAAGGTATCCTGCGCCAGATCGTCTGCATCATATGCCGATCCCAGCTTCGATCGCAGCCAATTTCTTAACCAGTGATGGTGCGAGCTGTAGAGAGCTTCAAAGCTAGCAGAAGGTGACGCACCAGCGAGAGTGGACATAGACGGTTACAAAACCCTACCGAGAATTTATTCACGGATAATAATTGATAATAGTTATCATTACAATCGAGAATCAAATGCTATTTTATTTCCTCCTTTTTAATCAATTTGTTAGCGTTATACTCGCAGGTTCTGGCTAGAGATAAATTTAAACGCTTTATTGGCGTGAGTTTACATGAATATGATCAGCGTCAATCAGAGAATTCCGCGTCGGTATCGGGGCGTTCTTTAAAAGAGATCCGATATAACTCATGCCATTACATTAAATATAAGGATAAGGATAAGGATAAGGATAAAGATAAAGATAAAGATAAAGATAAAGATACAGATACAGATACAGATACAGATACAGATACAGATACAGATACAGATACAGATACAGATACAGATACAGATACAGATACAGATACAGATACAGAATTAAAGTTTTCGTCAGTCTATTTAAGAAAACCAGCCTTGCGGCTGGCTATTTTATCTCTGGAATGTATTTATCCCGCGACTTTAGCGACTCTAGCTTGATGTTTAAGAATATCCCGTGCTGAATCAGCCATAATCATAATCGCACCTGCCAGCATCAAAGTATCCTTTAATATCAATCGTCCTGCCCCTGATAAATAAGGGAAACCGTGGTGCATGTCTCCCAAATTCGGAACCCAGGCTTCTGGCGTTGTGATTAAAAATGAAAGGGTAACAAAAGGCGTCAGGAACGCTAGCAGGCCGCCAATCAGGCCTAGCCAACGGCTAAACGGATTGGCTAAGACCAAAAGAGCAATCAGCACTTCCACAACGCCCAGTCCATTAGAAAAATCGTAGGTGTTATTCATTTCTTGCCACTGTCTGGCGACAAGGTTTAACTCACCTTCGTGCGTCATATACTGTTTATATTCGGTGGGATTCTCATAGAAGAATGACATCAACGGGCTATTGGCGACAAAAGGGGTAATACTATCGGCTTCGTAAGGTACAAATTTCAACAAACCGATCCAGATAAAAACAATCGCAATGCTTAATCGGATCAGGGTAAGACCGACCTTATCACCCCGACTCAGTAACTCTAAATACTTGTTCATCGATAAACTCCTTTTTATTTATCTGACACAGCAGTAGAAAACCGGGTTAATTAGATAAGTACCCGTCTTTCCATTGATGAGATAATAGGTTTATCCGAGTGAGTTGCATTTTTCACAGGCTCTGAATTTTTTGTCGTATCGTCTGAAATAGCGTGACTACCCATAATCGATAAAACAACTCTCCGTCCGAAATAGAGCGTTGTAATAAAGCAGAATACTTTTATTGAACCAGACTGAATAAATCGTTTAAAGATTCACTCATCGAAGGATGAGTAAAAATCTGATCGCGTAGTATGGTATAAGGCAGCCCCGCATCCATTACCATTTTTACGGTATTGATCATTTCGTGAGAATCAGGGCAAAGCAACGATACACCGAGAATCTGCTGTGTCTTATTATCAATAATCGCTTTTAGCACGCCTCTCGTATCATTTAACACTCGAGCTTTCGGAATAGCAGCGACCGGCAGGGTAACAACCTGAATATCGGCACCGCTATTGCGCGCTTGCGTTTCGGTTAGCCCAACCCGAGACAGCGGCGGATTCATGAATACCGAATAAGGTACATGTTTACGATCGCCGGTATGGCGTTTACCACTCCCCAATAGCTGATCCCGAACAATGCGGAAATCATCCAGCGAAATATAGGTAAACTGCGGCCCACCTTTTACATCCCCCATCGCCCAGATATGACTCGCCGTGGTACGTAAATAAGGATCGACCATCACAGCACCGCGATCGTTAACCTCAACTCCCGCCTGATGCAATTGTAAATCTTGAGTATTCGGCGCTCGCCCGGACGCAACCAGTAAGGCATTTACGTTATAGTCACCTTGATCGGTATGCAGCTGAACTGCGCCATTATATTCAGATACGCAATCGACCTTGGCATTGAGCACCAGTTCAACGCCCTGATCTTTCAAAATACCCAGAATCGCCCCTGCTACATCCTGATCTTCATGAGGTAAAAAGCGCGATACCGTTTCGAAAATAGTCACTTTACTACCAAACTGAGCAAAGATTGAGGCAAACTCCACGCCAATATACCCGCCGCCAAGAATGCCCAAATGAACGGGCAAAGTTTCCAGATTCAGCAGGCCGGTACTGTCATAAACCCCCGGCGTTGATGCTAAACCTTCCACCGGTGGCATTACCGACTTCGCTCCGGTATTGATAAAGATCTTTTCACCGGTGAGCGTTAATTCCCCTTCCGGCGTTGTGACTCGTAGCGTATGGCTATCAATAAATTCCGCACGCCCATCAATAACATCAACATTCTCCAAATCCGCCAGATTGTGATAATTCTTATCCCGCAGGAAATTAACCAGATCGGATTTACGACGCATAGCCTGAGAAAAGTCATAATGGAGTTGCGCATCATGAACCAAAGCTTTAGTTGGGATACAGCCAATATTAATGCAGGTACCGCCATACATTTTCTTTGACTGCTCAATAATGGCAACTTGCCAGCCGGCTTTAGCCAGGGTTACAGCCAGAGTTTTCCCGCCTTTCCCAAACCCGACTATGACAGCTTGATAATGATTCATGATTCATCCTCGCCAAGAATTTCTAATCCAAACCTGAGAAAAATAACGCCCCTAAAAATCCCAGAACGATTTCGATAGGTCATAGTGTAGCTATAACGACTGTGCTAACGTATTTCCATCACGCTTGATAAATTGTTCTGGAGTCTAATTTGGATACCCTTAGCAGGCTGATCGCTCTTAATCCCCCGCGGGGCCGCCTTGACCGTAATTGTATTCTGGATGGTGACTGGCAATTACCTCACGCCGCAGGTGACTTATCCGTCATTCGCTGGCATGTGGTCATTACCGGTTCGGCTTGGCTTGATTTATCTTCCGGCGAGTCCCGCCTGCTGGAAAATACCACCATGCTGCTGTTACCCCAAAGCTCCGCCCATCGCCTGCGACAGCATACAAAAGAAAATACCCAGATTTTATGCGGTAGTATGAATATGCCCATTAGCGCTCGCCATTTTCTGACCGCGCTGCCAGAGGTATTGGTGCTGTCCCCTGAGAATGCCTCAGTAAGTCGGGAGTGGTTCCACTACGCTATCAAACTGATGCAGGAAGAGGTGAATCGCGGCCAGCCCGGTGCCGAAGCGATTTGCAGCCAAATGTGCGGGATGTTTTTAACCTTTGCGATACGTGGTTGGCTACAACATTCTCCACTGGATAAAGGGCTACTGCAGGCTTTGCTACATACCCGATTAGGTGAAGCGGTGGCTCAAATGCTGGAAGCTCCTCATTATCACTGGACGGTGGAAAGCCTGGCGCAAATCGCCCATATGTCTCGGGCTAGTTTTGCCGAAGTGTTTCGTCAGGTCTCAGGGACAACTCCGCTTTCATTGTTGACGACTCTGAGAATGCAGCTTGCCGCACAGCTTCTGGCTCGCGAAGCCGCGCCTTTGGTAGCTATCGCAGAACTGGTGGGCTATGCCAACGAATCATCTTTCCACAAAGCTTTTGTGCGCCATTTTGGCTGTACGCCGGGGCAATACCGTAACAAAGCTAAAGAATTGGCGACACATAGCGGAGACTAGAGGGTTGGCCATAAACTGCCTGTTTTAAACAGAAACGCAACTCATCGTTTATTCGCTGTGCGTTTATTGACGACGAACTGAGTAACCATTCGTTTATTCACCGCCAGTGTGGTGGCAACGCTCCGATCGCCAGCACATTATCATTCCCTTTTATCCTATTGCACCCGGCTTAATGGGTAACCCTCAATTTTAATCCCAATGTTATTTTTTGAATCAGATTCATATAAACTGAATGCCTTTCTCTATCAGTCGAACTGAAATGTGATTATCAAGCTGCAAAGACTTACAAAAACGCGGCGAATTATCGAAGCGAATGTACATTCTCTTTTTGATAAATACCATGTGTTCTATCTTCTATCTTCTATCTTCTATCTTCTATCTTCTATCTTCTATCTTCTATCTTCTATCTTCTATCTTATTATCGTCGACATTATATATCTTAGCTAATTCCTTATTGGTGCAGCGTTGTAGCATAAGAAAAAAATAATACCCCTGCACGTTTAACAAGTCATTTTATACCTCGCTAAGGCACCATCAGGGAAACCTCATTTACGTTAGAAAGCGCCTTTGGAAGAGCAAGATTAATTGCCATAGGGGAGCTAATAATACAAGTAGATATACCGACAGCCAGAACTTACTACTCTTAACCGGTTTTTACTTTCCAGTTGATTATTTATCGCCCGATTTAATCAGAACGACTAAATATAACCGCGCACCTGCTGATAATAAAATGCCTAAATCAGGAAATACAAAAGTCAGCCACTATATAGGCTGACTTTTTAACAGACTTTTTATGATTAATTTATATCGGGATGCTGGGCGATAAGATTCTTTCTTTTTTTCTCCAGCTCAGCAATTTCCTGATCGATATCCTCAATACTTTGCTCAATATTATCATGGTGTTCTTGCAGGATTTCCTTAGCTTCTGCCCGGTCGGAAGCTGCCGGCGTAGCGCCTTTCAGCGGTTTATTCGCCGTTTCCTTCATAAATATCCCTGTAACCAAACCTATAACCGCAACCACCATCAAATAATAGGCTGGCATGAAGAGATTCTGAGTGGATTCAACCAGCCATGCGGCAATGGTTGGAGTCAACCCGGCAATCATTACCGATATATTAAAAGCGATGGCCAATGCACTGTAACGAATATGCGTAGGGAACATGGCAGGTAAAGTTGAAGCCATTACGCCGATAAAGCAGTTCAACAATACGGCCAGAATCAACAATCCACAGAATATCAGGCCAATCACGCCGCTGTTAATCAGGATGAAGCATGGAATGGCCAAAACAAAAAGGCCAATACTTCCGCATACGATAAAAGGTTTGCGGCCAAATCTGTCGCTCATCAATCCCATAATTGGCTGGACAAACAACATACCCAACATGATGGCGATGATGATTAGTACACCGTGATCTTCCGAATAATGCAGGCTATGAGACAAGTAGCTCGGCATATAGGTCAACAGCATGTAGTAAGTGACGTTAGTAGCAATAACCATACCAACGCATATGATCAGATTTTTCCATTGCTTCGTTAGAATTTCGCGGAAAGAAACCTTTGGCGGTTGAGTAATATTATTGCGCGCATCGCTATCCATTTGCTCAACATGCTGTTGGAAGGTTGGCGTTTCTTCCAAAGCGTGGCGCAGATAAATACCAATCAATCCTAGCGGAGCTGCAATAAAGAAAGGAATACGCCATCCCCATTCAAGGAAATTAGCTTCACCGACAATGCTGGAAATCAGAACAACCACTCCGGCGCCTAAAATAAAACCGGCAATGGAACCAAAATCTAACCAACTCGCGAGGAAACCGCGCTTTCTATCCGGAGAATATTCAGCAACAAAAATAGCCGCTCCGGTATATTCACCACCGACGGAAAAGCCTTGGGCCAATTTAGCCAATAACAGTAGTATCGGTGCCCAAATCCCGATTGATGCATAGGACGGAATTAAGCCAATACAGAAGGTACTGACAGACATAATAATAATGGTGACGGACAAAACTTTTTGCCGTCCAAACTTATCGCCGAGGGCACCAAAGAATATGCCGCCAAGTGGGCGAACCAAAAAAGGTACGGAAAAGGTCGCCAATGCGGCGATCATTTGAATTCCGGGATCGGCCCCAGGGAAAAATACTTGCCCCAGTGCGAAGGCGACAAAACCGTAAACACCAAAATCAAACCATTCCATAGCATTGCCTAATGCAGCCGCGGTAATTGCTTTTTTCAGTTTGGTGTCATCAATGATAGTGATATCATTGATTTGCATAGGTTTTACCTTTCTTTTGCGTAATCCCATTATTTACTCCCTTGTATTCATCTTCATTCCACTGTGTAAAGCCAGAAAGAGTTAATTGCTTTAGCAGCCATCAAAAAAATTTATGTAACTATATAAGTAATAACCTATGTAATTACGTGATGCAATGAAGAATCAGGTGGAAATACGGGCTGAATGGCTATTTTTACTGACAAAAACTGACGAAATTATTATGAAAAAAAACCTTATTTTTCTCGATGTTACTGATATTTTTTCCTTTATAACTTACAGGGTTAGCGAAAATTGACAAAAAATGACGAAGACTTAAAGCTCACGAAGAAAAGGACGAAATCATCGACGCGTTCAAAAAAAATAATAAATTTCCTTTGACAGAGCAAATGACTGTTCTTGCGGATTAAATAACCTAACGAATTATTTTGATACATTCTCGTTAGCCGAAGCAACCATAGATAAATAGTGGCTAATAATTATCTGATTAGCCATAAATAAGGCAATGACGCTTTAGTAGAATGGCGAGGCCCTTTATTTATTGTTTCCCTTCCTTTTTTAGCAGCGCTCTCTTGCGCTCAACACCCCAACGATAGCCAGACAACCCGCCATCCTGACGAACGACCCGATGGCAAGGAATCGCCACAGCCAGCATATTGGCGGCACAGGCTCCGGCAACGGCGCGCATCGCCTTTGGTAAACCAATTTTATCGGCAATTTCGCTATAACTCACCGTGGCACCTAGCGGGATTTCTCGCAAAGCTTGCCAGACCCGCTGCTGAAAAGCTGTTCCGCGAATATCCAATGGTAAATCCAGGCCAATTTCTGGCGTTTCAATACACCCCACCACCTGAGCCACCAGGATGTCAAAAGTTTCATCCCCGCCGATTAAAACCGCCTGAGGAAACTTATCTTGCAGCTCTTGCACTAGCTGTTGCGCACTCTCTCCCATCCAAATCGCGCAAACCCCCCGTTCACTTTTCGCCACTAGAATATCGCCCAATGAACACTGGCCAACGGCAAAATAAATAGTTGTTCCGGTTCCACCGCGATGGAATGCCTTAGGCGTCATGCCTAACATGGCATTAGATTTATGGTAGAAACGTGCATTCGATTGATAGCCCGCTTCGAAAATAGCGTCGGTAACAAAACCCGTTTGCGCCAATTGCTGACGTATCCGCTGAGTACGCAAAGCTTCAGCGTAGCCTTTTGGCGTCAGGCCAATCGCCGCTTTAAATCGTCGGTGAAAATGATATGCGCTCTGGCCCACATAATCAGCCAGTTCATTTAGCGTTGGAATATGATCGGACTTTTCAATATAGCGGCAGGCTTTGGAAATTATTTCGTACTGCTGATCTCCCTGAACACCGCCGCAACGTTTACACGGGCGAAATCCTGCTACTTCAGCCGCTAACCTATTCGCGAAAAACACCACGTTTTCCTGCCGGGGCTGACGGGATGGGCAAGACGGTAAGCAATAAATACCGGTGGTTTTTACCCCATATATAAAAGCGCCATCGGCGTCTTTATTTCGCTGGACGATAGCCAGCCAACGCGCCCGATCGCTCTTGAAATTCTGTCTAGCATTCATAATCGTTAACCCTCGACGAATGGAATCGTTAAGGCGTTGCCGTTTAAAATTTCGGTCCCGCCAGTGCTAGCCAGATTAATTCAGAGAAAACGGTCAAACACTCCGCTTCTTGCTTTTTCATTCGAGCTTCGGGTGAAAAGACTTTAATATTTCCCCCCCGCGAGCGGAATTATTTTTCACTCATCTTTGGATAAAGCCCAAAGATACAAAGAAGCGGTGGTGCCATAGGGTGAATAACGTGTTCTATAACGTTTAAAGCGCTCTTTAGTCAGTTCTTTATGACGATATAAATTCATCATACCGCGCCGAATAGCCAAATCCCCCCAACTCACAACATCTGGACGCGCCAGCGAAGAAATTAGCAGCATTTCTGCGGTCCATACGCCAATACCATTTAATCTGGAAAGAGTGCGAATGATTTCGTCATCGCTTTGGCTATGAATATTTGTCAAATCCAGCTCTCCGACCCGCACCGACTCTGCTGCCCCTTTAATATATTGGGCTTTTTTCATTGTCATACCACAGCGCTGTATTTCTTCATCAGGCAATAACAGAATGCGTTCAGGCGTAATATTTCCGACTAATATCTGCAAGCGCGTATTAACGGTTTGCGCCGCTTTTACCGATATTTGTTGTTCAACAATATATTGCACTAACCCGGCAAACAGATCGGGATTGGTTGGACGTTGTAACATGCCAAAGCGTTCAATGGCTGCAGCCATCTTTTTATCGCGTTTTTTGAGATGCTGAATCTCAGTTTCGCCATAAACAAAAAACATGCCCGCCCCTCAGTGAATTGCCTTCGCTACGAATATCCTTCCTTGATACTGTATTTTTATCATGATGAATAGAGCCAATCTGGAAAATATTGACGCTAAACGAGGTAGGATTTTATTTATCGGCCCAATGAGGTTCACGCCAGCGTAGTTTTCGCTGCCAGTCTCGGCAAACGCTTTTCATCCAGCTTACCATTTGGCGTGAGCGGCATTTCACTGAGCAAATGTAGCTGACTGGGAATCAGATATTCCGGCAGCCTGTGCGCCAAATCACAGAGAATACGACAAGGCTCCGGCGCGCAGGCCGGATAACACTGACATAGGGTCGCAAATGCCAACAGTTTTTCCTCAGCACCCAATCGTTGAACGACCACTTTGACCTGCTTTAATAACGGGCACACGCGGATCAACTGCGATTCCACTTCGGCAATATCGATCAGATAACCGCCGATTCGTACCTCTTCCTCTATACGCCCTAGAAATTGATAATGCCCGCATGGCAGTTTTCTGAACTTATCGCCGGTACGGTATAAGCGTAACCTTTGGCCCGGTATTGGCTGCCACTCGATAAATCGCTGGGCAGTAAGCTGCGGTTGGTTGAGATACCCTCGCGCCAGCCCGAGGCCAGAGAGATAAAGCTCTCCGGCTTCCCCCGGCAGGCATTCGGCACCGTCACGGTCCAAAATCCAAGCCTGAATCCCAGTAACCGGTTGACCAACATGAACGCGCTGGCCGAGGAAAATCCGCCCATAAAGAGCGGTTACCGTACATTCCGCCGGGCCGTACAGATTATAAAGCGCTACGCGATCTGCCCAGCGATCCGCCAGATTTTGTGGGCAATCTTCGCCCCCGATGGCAATCAGCGACGGTAACCCTGCGGCCTGGATATCAAGACGAGCTAACAATGCGGTAGGTAGAAATAAGTGGCTGCTGCGGCTGTGGACAATAGCCGCTGTTTCCCCGCAGCCAAGAGCCAATTCTCCTCCGCAGATTAACGGCAACAAAGCGGCCATATTACCCGCGTCAAATGCCAGAGATAAGGCGTTATACACCCGGCTGTTGGCGGTGATTCCTAGCCCTTTAGCATGATCTTTCAATAAATTAGCCAAAGCGCCATGTTCGATCATTACCCCTTTCGGCACGCCTGTGGAACCGGAGGTATAGATAATTAAAGCCAACTGCTGGGGACGACGAACGACCTGCGGCGGTTGGCTGCCCGACCAACGTTGAATACCGCGAAGAAATCCGGAAGAGGTTATATCGAAATAGCGGGCGCAGGACCAAAGCGCCATTGAATCACCGCTGCCAACGCCAAGAATCACGCTCAGCCCAGCGTCGGCGACCATATGGCTAAGTCGTCCAAGCGGGTAATCCATATCCAGCGGCACGTAGCAGGCTCCTGCTTTCCACACCGCCAGCAGTGCCACCAGAAAATAGGGATCGCTACCGGTAAGTACGCCGATCCTTGAGTGCTCACCTATTCCCTGTTGATTCAGCCAGTTGGCAATACGATTAGCATCTCTTTCCAGCTGAAAATAGCTGATGATCCCCTGTTGCGCATTCCTTGCCGCAATGCGATCTGGCGTTAACCGACTCCAGACCTCGATCAGGTCAGTGACCGTTTCTTCCATCGGATAATCCATCAGGCCGCCAGAGTTGCGCCACCATCCACGACAATATCCTGCAACGTAATATGGCTAGCTAAATCTGAAGCCAAGAACGCGACCGTTTGAGCAATTTCCGCAGGCGTAGCGATTTTCCCCAGCGGGATTCCGAGCTTGTACTGCTGAGGAAAACCGGCGATGGTGCGTTGCTCGGCGTCTGGCGTTTGCCACATTCCGCGTTGCATTGGGGTATCGGTCGATCCCGGCGAAACCAGATTGCAGCGCACGCCATAGGGAGCTAACTCCAGCCCAACGCAATGGCTGAAACTGGTTAATGCGGCTTTAGAGGCACAGTAAGCGGCCATTTGCATACGCGGTACATGAGCCGCATTTGAGCCAATGCTGACTATCGCGCCGGACCGCTGCTGCTTGAACACCGGAATAAGCTGTTTTAACAGATAAAAAGCACCAGAAACGTTGACGTCAAAACACTGCTGCCAGTCATCCAAACTCAAGCTTTGGGCTTCTCCCATACGCAAAATACCCGCTGCGTTCACCAACACATCGATGCCGGACGCAACCTCAAGCAGTTGCTCGCAAACGTCCGCCACCTGCGCAGGCTGCCTAATATCCAGCACTGCCGTAGTGAAAGGATATTTTTCATTGGGAAAGTTTTTATCCAGGCCAAAGACTTGCGCGCCCAGCGCCGTGAATAATTTAGCCGTTTCAAAACCGATACCCTGACCCGCACCGGTCACCCACACACGCTTACCGGTGAAATCCATTTGTACCATTGTGCCAGCCATTATTTCGCCCCAGCCGCCAGTTGTTTCTCAAACAGTGCCCACCAGCCATTTAAGCTTGGGGATTTCGCCAGATCGACAAAACTCAGCTCAATACCTTGCTGACGCCATTCGGTCACCAGCGCCATGATATGAACGGAATTCAGGCCGTAATCGATCAGATTTTCATCTTCATCAAAGTCTTCGTCACTTTCGTCAATCAGCGTCAGGAGCTGTGCTTTCAAGCTTTCTTTGCTGAATCTGTTATCACTTTGGTTTGCTTCACCCAGCAGTGCCTCAGTGAAAATCACACTTCCGCTACGCGTCGCCACATATTTCAGCGCCATCAGATGCTCTTCCAGCGAGAAATCAGCCACCGCGTCCGCCACCATAAACGGCTTAATATCTTTCATGAAAGCGTCCGTTGCAGTAATCATGCAGCCAATGTGGCCGTAGATACCGCAAATCACCAACTGGTCACGCCCCATTTCCTTCATCATTTGTTCTAACGGCGAGCGATGGAATGCGCTATAGCGCCATTTCACCAAAATCTCGTCGTCTTCTTCCGGCGTTAACGCACTCACTACCCGCTGCTTGGCCGGATGATCGTTTAAACCTGCGCCCCACATGTCATTCAGCAGCGCCCGATCTTCCGGGCTTTGATTATTAGGTTGAGCGGTATAAATCACCGGCACACCCTGACTTTTACAGTAGCGGCGAATGGCGGCAATATTGTCGATCACCCGATTAATCATTGGGTTATTGTCACCGTAGAAGCTGACAAAGTAGTCCTGCATATCGTGAATCAGCAGCACGGCTTTGGTCGGATCGAACTGCCAGCCCACTTTATTTGCCGGAACATGTTCTGCCTGCGGCAGTTGATAAGCAGAAAGAGTTGGAATCGCCATGAAAAAATCCTTATTCACTGATGCTGATTTGGGTCTGAATGGTTTGTCGCAGTAGTCGCTTGTCTATCTTCCCGACCGGCGTAACCGGTAGGCTATCGACCATTTCAAATCGATCCGGCAGCTTGAATTCCGCCACCCCGATACCACGCAGATATTTGCGTAAGTGGAGCGGTTTGAGACTGGCATCGCGAGTTACCACAAAGGCACAGCTTTTTTCACCCAGCATTTCATCAGGCATCGACACCAGCGCCGCGTGAATGATGCTTTCGTGGGTTAACAGCAGATTTTCTACCTCTTCGGCGGCAATTTTTTCGCCCCCGCGATTGATTTGATCCTTCTCACGCCCAACAACGCACAGGTAGCCGTCTTCGGTCATCTGTACTACATCGCCAGAGTGGTAAAATCCTTCATCATCAAAAGCTTTCGCATTATGTTCTGGGCTACGGTAATAGCCGCGGAAAGTATAAGGCCCGCGCGTGACTAACTCTCCCGCTTCTCCCGGCGCAACCGGCTGACCGGCACTGTCCAGCACCCTAACTTCATCATCGGCGCTGATAGGGCAACCCTGCGTGGTGAAAATACGCTCGTCGCTATCGTCCAAACGGGTGTAATTCACCAAGCCTTCGGCCATTCCCAGCACTTGTTGCAACTGACAGCCCAGCATCTGCGGAATGCGCCGTGCCAGCGATTCACTCAGTTTGGAGCCGCCGACCTGCAACAGTTTCAAGCTAGCGAGATCCTCTGTGCCAAAATGCTCGGCGGCCTGCAGCCACAGAGATACAGCTGGCGGAACTAATGAGGTCATGGTGATTTGATGACGTTTAATCAGTGGGAAACAGCTCATAGCGCTAGGCTCAGGAGCCAAAACTACGCAGCCACCGCCATAGAAAATACCCAATGCGCCGGGCGAGCTGAGCGGATAGTTATGAGCCGCAGGCAGCGCGCACAGATAGCGGGTATTTTCATCGTTTTGACAAATATCTACGCTGCCTCTGACGCTGTAGTAATAATCATTGTGAGTTCGCGGAATCAGTTTCGGCGTCCCGGTACTGCCACCGGAAAGCTGGAAAAAGGCGACTTCGTCCGCCGCAGTCGGCGAAAAATCAGGCAACTCGCCGTCTAATTCCTCATACAGCATGGTCTGTAACAATGGCGCATAATCATTCTCACCATCAATAATCACAAATTCAAGAGAAGGCACTGACTGCTGCAACTGCTGCGTAAAGGCCGCGTCACTAAACAAAGCGTGGCTGGCGGAGGCAATCAACAGGCGCGGCTGAATTTGTTTAGCGTAAGCATTCAGCTCCAACCGATTGTGGCTAAATAAGGCATTTACCGGTACCACGCCAATTTTCAACAGCGCGAAATACACTAAATAAAACTCGGCGACATTGGGTAATTGCACCAAAGCCGTATCGCCATGTCCCAGTCCCTGACCGGTTAATCTGGCGGCCAGTCGATCCGAAGCGCGATTCATTTCGGCATAGCTGAACTGGCGTTCGCCGCAAATCACCGCCGTTGCCTGTGGACGCAGTTGGCACTGTCTGGACAGCACGTCCGTCAGCGGTAAATCAATCCAATAACCTTTTTCGCGATATTGACGTGCAAACTCCGCAGGCCAACGGGTAAATTCAATACTCATGGCAAACGTCCCTGTGATTGAATTCCCAACGCATTCAACATGGTGCCTAGCTTGGCTTCGGTTTCGGCCCATTCAAGTGCAGGCTGCGATGCCATCACGATTCCGGCCCCAGCAAACAGGCGCGCCTGAGTGTCATGCAGCGTTGCGCAGCGAATCGCTACCGCCCACTCCCCGTTGCCGTCTTCATCACACCAGCCGACGATACCGCTGAATAAGCCTCGTTCGAAAGGCTCTAACTGATTGATTAACCGACGAGCTGATTCCGTTGGGAACCCGCAGAGCGCTGGCGTTGGATGTAATAGGCAAGCCAGTTCCAGCACCGAGGTTTGGGCACTTTCCAGCTCGCCGCTAATAGCTGTAGAAAGATGCCACAGTGCAGCGGTGCTAATCAGTGAAGGCTGCGTCGGGATATTTAACGAGCGGCAATACGGCGTCAGTAAGCGGCGAATTTCGTCGATAACCAAACGATGCTCATACTGATCCTTTCCAGAATTCATTAAGGCTTGAGAAACCACATGATCGCCTTCTACCGTTGCCTGACGTTTTGCCGAACCGGCTAAGGGGTTGGTGTAAACTCGATCTCCGTCCTTACGTACCAGCAGTTCCGGGCTGGCTCCCAGCAAAACGCCGCCTTCACTCAGAGGAATATGGAAATGAAACGCGCCTGGATTTTGGCGTAATAAGTGATTGATAACCCGGTTAGGATTGATCGGTGTCTCGGTTTCAATCTCTAAAATTCGCGACAATACCACCTTATGCATTGCGCCCCGACGGAAGGTTTCAACCGCCTGAGCAACCGCCTGTTTAAAGTCGTCTTCATTAGGCAGGCTGCGCCACTGAGCGACAGAAACCGGGTCTTCTGATGTATCTGATGCAGCAGAAACCAATTCCTGACGGTCGAGAAATTGATAGGATTGAGGAATGAATAGCTGGGTAGGCTGGCTAATATCAAAGGGAATGGCTCCGACAACGATAGGACGTTGCAGGCCATCGGCGCGCGCTTTGATAAATGCCTTCTGGATCGATTCTTGCAGCGTACCGGGGTATTCCGCACCGCCTTGTGCTCGTTGAGTAATTCGTTCCGCCACCCCCTGTGTTTTTATACTCCGATGTGCTGAAGTGAATAAAAACGCTGAGGAAGTCGCTGAAAAAAGTGAGTTATCCAAACGCCCTGCAGTGCCACTGTGTGCCACAAAAACCTCCACCACGATGTAAATAGTAATGTTAATAATAATTACTATCATTCCTCTTTAGGCGTGATAAATTACGACGAAGCAGTGACATTGTCAATGTATGTAAATATTCCATTAATTATTTTTTCTTATATGGACAAGTCAGGAAAATAGGAGATTCAACTAAGCCATGTCCCTTTTTTTTCGTAGCATTACGCAGAAAACCCGCCGCGTAGCCTTTCCGGCCTTTTTATGCCTGCTGGCTCTTTTGGGCTTGAGTGGATGTAAACCGGCGGATGAAACGCCCAGGATTTCCCCTACGCCCCCAGCCAGCGAAACCAATGGTCAATGGCCCCGCACGGTTCATACCGCCAGAGGCGATGTGCAGCTTGAGAAAGCACCGCGACGCATTGTTTCTACAAGCATTACGATTACTGGTACTTTGCTGGCAATCAAAGCGCCGGTGATTGGTACTGGCGCAACCGTTCCTAACACCACGGTTGCTGACGATCTCGGCTTCTTTACGCAATGGTCAAAAGAGGCCAAAGCGCGCAATCTGGTACCTATGTACCAAACAGAGCCGAATGCAGAAGCGGTGGCCGGTATGAATCCGGATTTGATTATCATTTCAGCTACCGGCGGCGATTCGGCCTTGAAGTTGTACGAGCAGCTTTCAGCCATTGCTCCAACTCTGGTAATGAATTACGACGATAAAAGCTGGCAGGAACTGGCGCTAACGCTGGGTCAGGCAACCGGCCACGAAGCCGATGCAGAGCAAGTAATTAGCGACTTTGCCAAACGTCTGGATCAGGTAAAAAACAGTATTACGCTACCGCCGCAACCGGTTTCAGCCTTTGTGTATCAGGCTGGAGGGCAGACCGCCAACCTGTGGACGGCAAACTCGGCGCAGGGAAAATTATTATTGGAGCTGGGCTTTACGCTAGCCACTGTTCCTGAATCCGTACTGGGTAATACCAGTATGGGACATCGTAAAGATATCATTCAGTTAGGCGGAGAAAAGCTAGCGGAAGGGCTGACCGGCAACACCTTCCTGCTATTTTCTGGCGACAGGCCTGCGATTGAGGCGTTGGAAGCGAATAAGTTTCTCTCCCACCTAGCGCCACTCCAGCAGAACCGCGTTTATGCGATGGGCAACGATACTTTCCGCCTGGATTATTACAGCGCCAGCAATATGTTGCAGCGAATTGAGGGGCTGTTTAAGAAGGATTAGGTTTGATTTTGATCTTAAGAGCGTATTTAAGCTACTGAAGGTTGGAATTGGGTTCAGTTTCGTAAGCCCAGCAGTTCACTGTCTCCTCACTTGCCGTGGAGGCTTCCGAGCAGGGTTGGCGCGAAAGTGGGGTTCTGCGAACGTCCCTCGGGCGCGCTTGTCAGGCAAGCCAGCGCTAGATTCGCCTGCGGGCGTTATCAGGATGCCATCCCATCCTGGCCCTGTGGCTCAAGGCGCGCTTTCAACAGCTGACGGCTGTTCACTCTTGGCCTCATCCCTGCTCGGCCCGCTTCCTGATTGCGCCTGTTGAGTGCAAAACCAGTGTTCTTACGAATCACAATTTGCCTTTCGTTTTTGATAGGGCTTTTGACATTGAGTTTGATTTTTCAGAGCACATTTGAGCGGCTGAGACGATGAGTGAGGGAACCCACTTAGTGGGCAGGCGATACGTGCGGAGGCGCGGATTGTTAAGGCTCGCGCTTACGAGCCTTAACTCGATTGAGGCTGTTGAGGTGAGATATTCACCAATCGAATACCAACCCCTTGCCCCCGCCCCGCGGCCGCTATCACAAGGTAAGCAAACAAAAATTAATTCTCTTTCGTTTCCTCTACACTCATCTTCACGTCCTCTTGCTCAGCACTCCCCATCGAAGCCTGACGCAAAGGCTGGACGCAAACCGCAATAACCGCCCCTAAACCCGCAGCAGCGACCCCATAGGACAACGCAGCTAAAGCCGGTGTCATCAAACGCGCCAGCAAACCTAATCCCAATGCGCCCAAAGACTCACCGGTAACAAACTGCACATTCCACAGACTATTAACTCGCCCCAGTAATGCGTCCGGTGTATGACTTTGAACCAAAGTATATTGCAGCAATCCGCTGATCGAACCCAGATAGCCATACAACAGCAGCCCCGGTAATGCCAGATAGAAATTATTAGTCAAACCCAGCGTTGCGATAGATAAAAATGCCGCTATAGACGCATACATCAACACCAAACCGGGACGGCGAACCTCCGCGACCCAACCGCTAGTAAAGGCTCCGATAGTCGCCCCTAACGGCACTACCGAATACATAATCCCAATCTGCGAGGCACCAACGTGATAAGTATTTTCAGCCAGCGCAGGGAACAGCACGCGAATCGCTCCGACCATGCTTACCAATGTCCCCAACAACACGACCGAGCCAACCACTTTATTGCTCAATACGAAGGAAATACCGCTGGCCAAAGCACGCAGCGGGTGTTCATGCTGCGTCACCGTCGGTTTCATCTGCGGTAAACGCAACAACGGCAGCAGCGTCAGCATCGTACCCGCAGCCGCAATACCGTAGTTCCAACCCACTCCGCCGTAAACAATAATCAGACCGCCAATAGCCGGTGAAAGAATTGACCCCAAACGCACGGTCAGCATACTCAAACCGCCCGCCGCCGCCAGATTTTCACGTCCAACCAGCGATGGCGTAGCCGCCATTAACGCCGTCATGCCCAAAGCGCCGAAAAAACCGTCCCAAGTTGCCAGCACGTACAGCACCCACAGTGAAGGCGTGGCGGCAAAAGCGTTTATACTCAGACCAACAAAACCCAAACCGCAGGTAAAACGAGCGAATAAAATCAAACGACGTCGATCGAGACGATCGGCCAATACACCGCCCAACAGCAGACCAATAAACATGCCCAAGCCATCTAACGTGACGGCTAACCCTACCTGCAGGGTGGAGCCGGTCATCGCCTGGATTTGTACCGGCACCGCAACGGTAAGCATCCCCAAGCCTAATACTGAGATCAGGCGAGCAATAAATACCGCCCGAAAATTTGCATTGTTCTTTAACAGGCTGAAATCCAAAAGAATGGGTGACTTTGCCATGATTATCTAATCCATTAATGTCGACAGAAATGCTGCCGGACATGGCCCTATTGACCGAAAAAAGTGTATTGTCACGCGGATACTCGCAGAATTTTGCTGATGTAATCCAATAATGACTCGTGCTAACATAGCGCAAACAAATAATAATGATAATCAAAACGATAACAATAATCATTTTATTAAAGAAGAATCGTTATGTCCCTTGATAAGACACTCAACATACCCGTTGCGGCTAGCCAATCGGGCCGCTTCTCTAACGACCGTCGTCGTGTATTCGGTTTATTTCTTTGCCTCACTCTACTGCTGATTATCATGGCCTGTAGCCTGATGTTCGGTGCCAAAGCCATTCCTCTAGACGTGGTATGGCGCAGCTTGCTGGGGGAACACAGTGGGCAAGACAGTACCCTGATTTTGGAATCCCGTTTACCTCGCACGCTGATTGGCGTATTGGCCGGAGCGGCTTTGGGGCTTTCGGGCGCAATTATTCAGGCACTGACTCGCAACCCGCTGGCCGATCCTGGTATTCTCGGCGTCAATGCCGGAGCCAGTTTTGCCGTTATTATCGGCATTACCGTTTTTGGGGCTAACGCCATCAGCGGCTATATGATTTTTGCGTTTGTCGGTGCAATGCTTACCACGCTATTGGTTTATTGGGTCGGAACCTTGGGAGCCGGCGGTGTGAATCCGTTGCGCCTGACTTTATCTGGCGTCGCTATTGGCGCGGTTCTCACCGGAATTTCCTCCGGCATCTCTCTGACTCACCCCACGGTTTACGACAGCGTCCGATTCTGGCAAGCAGGCTCGCTGGATATTCGCAATATGTCAGTGGTTACCGCAGTCACGTTGCCGATCGTAGTCGGCACCTTAATCAGTCTATTGCTGGCGCGTCCGTTGAACGCCATGCATATGGGAGAAGATCTGGCGGCAGCTTTAGGTGCGCATATTGGCCGTACTCAATTCTGGTCAGTCGTTGCCGTAACTCTGCTGTGCGGCGCAGCTACCGCAGCCGTCGGCCCTATCGCCTTTGTTGGCCTGATGGTGCCGCATATCGCCCGTTGGTTGGTCGGCCCCAATCAATGCTGGATTCTGCCTTTTACGCTGGTGATGACGCCTATCTTGCTGCTGTTCTCCGATATTGTCGGCCGTTTTCTGGTTCCTGGTGAGCTGCGAGTTTCCATCGTTACCGCCTTTATCGGCGCGCCGCTGTTAATAGGATTAGTACGCCGTAACGCAAGGATGACCGCCCTGTGAAATCAATCACTCAACCTTGGATTATTGGCCACAGTGACGGCCGGATAAATCTGCGCGTGCGTCCACGCAGTTTGTTGACCTGCGCCCTGTTGCTGCTGGCCTGCCTGATATTGGGCGCGCTAGCGTTAACTTTCGGCACGCTAAAACTCTCGACCAATCAGGTGGTTAGCGCTCTGTTTGGTCAGGCCAACGGTTATATCAATACCATCGTCATTCAGTGGCGGCTACCGCGAGCGGTTATGGCGCTAATTTTCGGAGCAGCGCTAGGCATCAGCGGCGCTTTGTTCCAATCGATGATCCGCAACCCTTTGGGTAGCCCTGATATTATTGGTTTTAACTCCGGTGCTTATACTGGCGCACTGGTGGCTATTATTCTGTTCAATGGCAGCTATTTTGAGATTGCCAGCAGCGCCTTAGGCGGCGGTTTGCTTGCCGCTGCGGCAGTGTATTTACTGGCTTACCGTCAGGGAATACAAGGATTCAGGCTAATTATCGTCGGGATTGCGGTCGGTGCAATGCTGACGGCATTTAATACCTGGCTAACCATTACCGCCTCGCTGGAAGCGGCTCTCAGCGCAGCAGCCTGGGGAGCCGGTTCGCTGAACGGCATCACCTGGGCCAAAGCCGCACCTTCGAGCCTATTCATTTTATTGGCTACGATGCTGGTGGCGTTGCTTAGCCGCCGTATTCCGCTGCTAGAAATGGGTGACGATGCCGCCGGCGCCTTGGGCATTCCCGTTGAAAAAACCCGGCTCGGGCTAATGGCAATTGGGGTTATTTTGATGGCAGCGGTCACCGCCGCCGCCGGGCCAATTTCATTTATTGCCCTGGCCGCCCCACAGATTGCCCGCCGCCTGACCGGTACGCCTTCGGTCACGCTCATTCCTTCTGCTTTGATGGGAGCGTTGCTGTTGGCTGCCGCCGATTTGTGCGCCCAGCATCTGTTTTCACCTAATCAGCTACCGGTGGGCGTGGTGACCATCAGCATCGGCGGGCTGTACCTTATTTGGCTTCTAATTCGCGAGTCCCGCCGATCATGAGTAATCTGTATGCTAACCCTGTAAACAACGCCGAAAACCGCCTGCGAGCCAAAGCCGTAACCTTAGGTTACGAAGGGAAGATCATCAGTGAAAACCTGAACGTTTCTATCCCCGACGGCGAATTCACCGTCATTGTCGGTCCAAACGCCTGCGGCAAATCTACCCTACTGCGGGCGCTAAGCCGCTTACTAAAACCTCAGGCTGGCGAGGTAATTCTCGACGGGAAAAATATCGCCCGCTATGACACTAAACATGTGGCTCGCCACCTCGGGCTACTGCCGCAAACCTCACTGGCGCCGGACGGTATCACGGTCATGGATCTGGTCGCCCGAGGTCGTTATCCGCACCAAAAACTGCTCCAGCAGTGGACACAGGCGGACAAACTCGCGGTACTCAAAGCAATGCAGGCCACCGGCGTTAGCGAGCTAGCCGATCGCACGGTTGATGCACTGTCCGGCGGACAGCGTCAGCGGGTCTGGATCGCTATGGTTTTGGCGCAGCAAACACCGCTGTTGCTCTTGGATGAGCCAACCACCTATCTGGATATTGCTCATCAGATTGAATTACTGGAGTTATTCAGCGATCTGAACCGCGAACGCCAGCACACGCTGGTGGCCGTATTGCACGATCTGAACCACGCCTGCCGCTACGCCACCCATATTATTGCCATGCGCGATGGTCAGGTGGTGACAGAAGGCGCACCGCGCGAGGTCATTACCGCTGAGCTGGTGGAAAAAGTATTCGGGATGCCTTGTCTGATTATTGAAGATCCGGTTTCCCATACCCCACTGGTTATTCCCAAGGGGCGAGTGAAGAATAAAGGATAAATAGGTTCATTTGGCGCTGAAATGGCAAAGTTGGGGGCAAAATGGATTCCTATGGGAAATATATTTTTTCCCATAGGCTATTTATACAAATTTTGAGCGTATGTCGCGCATATCATTGATGGAATCCATTTAATTCATGGTAATTATCAATCAGGAAGAACCTATGCCACAGATAACATCAAGCGCCTTCAGTAGCCGACTTGCATTTTTTAACCAACTGAATAATAAACCCGAGACAGAAAGCCGCTCCAGCGGAATGGGAAAACTCTCTCAGAGTTTTACCGGCGTGCGGAATAGCGCCTCGTCTCAATTTTTTCCCCGCCCAAAAACTACCGCTGATCAAACTGACGGCTCTTTCCGTTCCAACCTAAATGTGCGCCAATCCGCTAACGGCGAAGCCCCGGCAGCCCCCATGTCCAAAAGAGTCTCTATTCTGGATGTCATGAAGCTCAAAATGGAAGCAGAAGGGCAACCATTTGACAGTTTTATCAACAAACTTAAGTCGGTAAAAGTGACAGATGCTCCGCCTCCGATTAAACGTCAGGAACTTGCACCTGCGGCTCCGATAGCGGCACCTATTGCTCCAGTGAATGTTAGCTTTCAAAACGGTGTGATTCCTCCGCCTCCGCCGCCTCCGATGTTCTCCGCGCCAGTGAAGGCCAAATATGTCCCAACAGAGATAAAGCCGGCCAGTAAGGAGGATATTGCCAATCTGGCGGCTGCGCAGTTGGCTAAAGTGGCGAAGAAATCAGAACCTAAACACCAGATGCCAGCAGATTTTATGGCAGCATTGCTCGCAAAATTGCCGAAGAAGATTGAATAACCAGTGGCTGAGAAACAACAGAAAAAAGCAGTGACTCACTGATAAATCCTCTGGTTAAAATAGTCGTTAGCTAAAGATAGAAAATATTCAGGCCAGCATATTCGCTGGCCTGATGTTTATGAGTTACGGCAGTCTGTTACGGTTAGCAGTCACGCTTATTTTCCCAAACTGCCGATGTCACTCAGCAATTGGTTTAGCAAGGGACCCAGCACTTTGAGCGTTTCCGGCGACATCATGGTGATATGGGAACAATCAAGCTCAAAAGTACGCAGATTCTTCACATACGGAGCCCAGATCTCTGCCGGTGTTTCACCTTCAGGCTGGGTTTGCGTCGCCACAAACAGCGTGGTTTCGCCGTGATAAACCGCCGTGGTAGCCGCAGATAACAGGCCAACCGAATCGTCATAGTTAGCCTGAATCTGATCGAACATTTTACGCTTTTCTTCCAGCTCATCGCCGGTAGCCGCCATAAATAGCTCACGCTCACGTTCCACTTCAGCCAATGCTTCGGCTTCAATTGGCGCATTCCAGTCCTGAGTTTCAGGCGGGTAAGTATCGAGTAAACCGAGGAATGCCACTTCCTCGCCCTGTTCCTGCAATTTTACCGCCATACCCTGAGCAATGGTGCCGCCCAATGAATAACCCATTAAATGATAAGGCCCCGTAGGCTGAATGCGGCGTAGCGTTGCCAGATGCTGTTCGCACATTTCATCCATGTTGGCGCATTCGGCGATAGCGCCGCCGGGACGCGGCGATTGCAGCCCCAGAACCGGCCATTTACCTGACAGATAACGCGGTAACTGGCTGAACTGCCAAGCAAAACCTGAAGCCGGATGCACACAGAACAATGACGCACCGGAGCCTTGTCGCAATGTCATCACTTCGCCAAAACCGATTTCATTCTGGTTTTGTGACTGTGGCTGGCTCAGCGCCGCTGCCAGACCAGCAACCGTAGAAGCAACCATTACCTGACCCACGGCTACTGGCTGTTTCAATTCACGGCGCAAATCTGCCGCTAAACGCATGGCTAACAGAGAATGGCCACCGGCAGCAAAGAAGTCGGTATCCGCGCCCACGGAATCTACCCCAAGCAGGCTGGCAAACATTTCCGCAATTCGGGTTTCCAATCCTTCAGCCGGAGCTCGCCCGCCGTTATCTGACTGGCTAGCCGGTGCTGGCAAGGCTTTGCGATCCAGCTTTCCGTTGGCGCTGAGTGGGAAGGCCTCCAGACTCACGATAACCACCGGCACCATATGAGCAGGTAAACGCTCAGTTAACGCATTACGCAGGACTTCGGTATCGACTTCCATCTGTCCGGCAGTCGGTACGATATAGCCCACCAGTTGACGGCTGTCGGCACCGGCCAGAACGCCTTCAGACCCGACCAGCGTGCGAGCTACCACCACCGCTTGCTGCACCTGCGGTAATTCCAACAGCGCAGATTCGATCTCACCCAGTTCGATGCGTTGACCGCGAATTTTCAACTGATCGTCGCTACGTCCCAGATATTCCACCTCGCCGTTAGCCAACCAACGGGCAATATCGCCAGTGCGATACATTCGCTGACCGCAATCGAAAGGATCGGCAACGAAGCGGCTGGCGGTCAGATCCGGACGCGCATAGTATCCCTGCGCCAACTGCACGCCGCACAGATAAAGATCGCCCGCCACACCCCCAGGAACCGGTCGCAATAGATGATCGAGAATACGCAGCTCAGTGTTCCATACCGGTTTACCGATCGGCACACTATTGCCAGTGATCCGCGCCAGATCCGCGCCGTAAGCCGGTTGATAAGTGACGTCCACCGCGGCTTCCGTAGGCCCGTACAGATTATGTAACGGCGCAGAGAAACTTTGTTGATACAACTCTGACAGTTCGCGGGAAAGCGCTTCACCACTGCAGAATACCCGACGCAGGCTGGTGCAGGTTCGTCCCTGCCCGCTCATGGCGCTGACAAAAGCAGCCAGCATGGAAGGCACAAAATGAGCGGTTGTCACGTCGTAATCTTCCACGATCGCCCGCAGCGCTTCCGGATCGCGATGAGCCTCCGGCGGAGCCATAACCAATCTGGCTCCAGTAATCATCGGCCAGAAGAACTCCCACACCGATACGTCGAAGCTACAAGGGGTTTTCTGCAATACCACGTCATCACTGCCTAATGGATACTCATTTTGCATCCACAACAGTCGGTTAACGATGGCACCGTGAGAAACCACTACGCCTTTTGGCCGACCGGTCGATCCCGAGGTATAAATCAGATAGGCCGGATGATCGGGGGTGATAGAAGGCGCGACAAAATCCTGCGCCGCAGGCCAAGGCTGAGCTAACCGATCCAGTAATAACAACCCCCCCTGACCGGCGAAGCGCTCCGCCAGATCGCTGAGAGTTATGATTAAGCGTGGCCGGGCGTCCTGGATCATGTAAGCCAAACGATCGTCCGGATAACCGGTATCCAATGGCAAGTAAGCCGCACCAGCTTCCAGTATCGCCATCAGCGATAGACTGAGATCCACCGAGCGTGGTAAGGCGACCGCCACTCGATCGCCGGCGCGCACGCCCTGCCGCTGTAGATGAGCGGCCAACGCGGTCACTTTTTCACGAACCTGTTGATAATTTAGCTGCTGATGGATATCCAATAGCGCCAGATACAGCGGCGTTTCCTGCGCCTGCTGAACCATCAGGTCACACAGCGTCACCGCCGGTAGCGCTACGCCGGTATTATTGATTTCGGCTAGCAGGGCTTTCTCATCCGGCGTTTGCAGATCCAGCGCTGACACCGGTAATTCCGGCTGATAAACCAGATATTCCAGCAACATAACCAAACGTTGTGCCACCCGCTGTGGATCTTGTACCACATCGCGATATTCCAACTGCAACTGCAGTTTTTCCCCCGGTAGCGCCAGCAGCGCCAACGGATAGTGTGTATAGCCACGGTTATTTAGACCGGCGCAACGCAGGCCGTGGAATGCCTGTTGATGTAACTTACTGTTTTCAGGATAGTTCTCTACGACTAACAGCGTATCAAACAGCGTGTTAGCACCGGCCAGGCGCTGAATTTCCCCCAACCCGAGCCCATCATGCTCCAACAGCTGAATTTGCTGCTGTTGCAACGCGTTTAGTTGCGCGAGTAATGGCAGATTTGGCTGTAATTTAACTCTGACCGGAATGGTATTACTGAACAAACCTATATGTTGCTCAATACCTTCCACTTCCGCATAGCGGCCGGATACCGGCGAACCGAATACCACATCGTTGCGGCCACTCAGTGCGCCCAGTAAAGTCCCCCAAACCCCTTGTAACAGGGTGTTCAGCGTCAAACCTTCCCGACGCAGCAAAGCGACCAATCCCGCCGTCAGCTCGCAGCCTAACTCCACAGCCAACTCCCGAACCGGACCTGATGAGTTAGCTTCAGGGTAAAGAATCGAGGGCGTTGCGCCCAGCATCGCCTGTTGCCAGATCTGACGATCCTGCTGAAGATCTCGCTGCGTCATTTGATTGATTAGCGAACCGTAGCTAACTTTCAGTGGTGCCAACGGCAGATTGCCGTAAGCATGCAGTAGATCATGCAGCATGATCGAAGATGACCAGCCGTCACCGATCAGGTGATGAGCAACCAGGATCAATGCGTGACGATCGGCGGTATAGCGCACCAGTACCGCTTCCAATAACGGACACGGGCTGGCGGCGATCAAATCTTTCGCGAGCAAGCTACGTTCCAGATTATGGAACTCCACGGCCTGCCGATCCGCCGTCATTTCTGACAGATCCAGCACTCGCCACGGCACATTCATTTGAGTTGTATCGATCGTCGGCAGAATTTGCAGCGGCTCACTGTGCAATTCAGTGTCAAAGATCGCCGCCAACTGTGGATAGCGAACCAGCAACAGCTCCAACGCGCCGCGCAGGCGGTCAGCATCCAACGGCCCTTCCAGCTCAAAACGGCTCATTGCGTTGTAGTTATTCGCCTCACGACCTAGCTGGGCGTGGAACAGCAAACCTTGTTGCAGCGGCAATACTGGCAGCACCGCGCTGACAGCACCGTATTTCTCCGTGACCGCGGCCATTACCGTGTCTGGCAGTTTACCTTCTGCCGTCGGTTTACCCGGTGCCCTCTCGCCCATAGGCTGCAACGCCTGCGCCATTCGCGCCGGAGTGCGTTGAGAGAAAATATCTCGCGGACGCAATTGATAACCTTGCCGGCGCAGTGCCGTACCCAACGCCATAGCGGAAATACTATCGCCGCCCAGTGCGAAGAAATCATCATCCGCGCCAACCTGTTCCAACCCCAGCAGATCGGCCGTGGCCTGACAAATCAGAGTTTCTTCTGGCGTTTGCGGTGCACGGCTAATTTGCTGCACCGCGCGTTCCGGTGCAGGCAGCGCCTGACGATCGATTTTACCGTTTACCGTTAGCGGCAACTCATTTAACACCACCAACACCGCTGGCACCATATAGTCTGGCAGGGTCGCGGCAAGCTGTTCCAGTAACTGGCTGGAAAGCTGCGGATTAGCATTCAGATCCGCATCTGGTACCGAGCAATAGCCGATTAAACGGTGGGTAGCTCCAATAGCTTCGGCAATCACCACCGCCGTGCTGACCTGCGGCAATGCCACCAGCGCATTTTCCACTTCTCCTAATTCGACGCGGAAGCCACGCACTTTAATCTGGTGGTCAATACGGCCAACGAAATCAAGCTGTCCCTCCGGCGTCCAGCGCATTAAGTCGCCGCTGCGGTACATCACCTCTCCCTCACGGAAAGGATTCGCCACAAAGCGCGCCGCCGTCAGATCCGGGCGGCGCAGGTAGCCGCGCGCCAAACCGGCACCGGCGATATACAACTCACCCATCACGCCAACCGGCACTCTCTCTAACTTGTTGTTCAGCAGATACACTTCGGTATTAGCGACTGGTCGGCCAATAACTGGCTGATCGGAAACTCGCGTACTGGTTCCCAAGGTGTCAATGGTGTATTCCGATGGCCCATAATAGTTATGAACGTTTAATTCCGGATGTTGCTTAAGCAGATTCCACAGGCGCGGCGTGGCCGCTTCTCCACCGATCATAATGAAGGCCGGACGATGACGCCCGTTTTCCAGCAGACCACTGTCGATCATTTGAGAGAAGAATGACGGCGTGATATCCATTGTATCTATGGGTATCTCATCCATCATTTGCACCAATGAATAAGCGTCGCGGCGCATTTCTTCGTCGAAGATATACAGCTCACAGCCGATCATCATCCAGAACAAGGGTTCCCAGGAGGAATCGAAGGAAAACGACGCAGTGTGTCCGGCACGCATCCGGCGGCGATGCTGCCGAGCAAATTCCGCCATTGCCGGGCCGTATAAATTATCGGCATGCGCCACCAGCAGATTGAGCAGGCCGCCATGGGTGCTCATCACCCCTTTTGGTCGTCCCGTGGAGCCAGAAGTGTAAATAATATAAGCCAGATGCGCACCACTGAGCGCTTCACGCCGTTCGGCGTCAACGACAGGTTGAGTCGGTAATGCCGCACATTCGCTGCGGAAAACCTCGTCATCCAGGCTTAACGTCACAGCGAGTTGCGGCAATTGCTCACGGATGCTGTTATGAGTTAATAACAGGCAAGGACGCGCGTCATCGCACATCAATTCCAGTCGATCCAGCGGATAGTCCAGATCAAGCGGCATATAGGCCGCGCCGCTCGCCAACACCCCTAAAATAGCCACCAGAGAATCGACCGAACGTGGCAAACCTATCGCAACCACATCGTCAGCACCGACGCCGCGAGCAATCAGCGCCCGCGCCAATTGCGCTACTCTAACCGAAAGTTGCTGATAACTAAGACGATGCTCGCCGCAGGCTACCGCGCAATCCTCCGGCTGCTGGGTAACGCGAGAATGGAAAATATCCAGTACCGAAACCGCACGGGCAGGCATGGAAATCGCCGGTCCGTTGGCCCATTGAACGATAGCCGCCAGTTCCTGCGGATCGATCAATGACAGTTGCCCGATCGCCACATTTGGCTGGCGAGCGATCTGTTGGATCAAATATTGAATACGCTGAGCGTGTAAACGCAGGCTGGCCATATCGTAGCGCGCCGGATTAGCGGTTAACTCAACGCTAAGCTGACCTTCATCCAGATACAGGTTGAACTCCAAATCCTCCACCGGCCCAGAAGCCATTTGATGAGTGATCCCATCAATACCGGCAAAATTCAGCTGATATTCAAACAGTTTGAAATTAATGGTTGGGCCATACAAATCCTGCCCTGCACCAACCATTCCGAGATCGCGCCGCAGTTGATCGGCTTCGTAACGCTGGTGGCGTCGCAGCGTTTTCAGCTCTAGAGCCAGATTACGCGCGACTTCGGCCAGAGTGAGATCGTCGCGCATTTTCGCCTGTAGCGGCAGCACGTTGACCACCGGCCCCAGCGCGCCAATAGCCACAGAACCCATTCGGCGCATAAATGGAAAACCGACGGAAAGATGCTGTTGCCCGCTCATACGATACAAATAGCTCATCACCAAGGCAATCGCCATATCCGCCGCAGATAGACGCTGCGATTTTACCGCTTCAGTAATGGCCGAAAATTGGGGGATATCAGTGGAGAAGTGGTAGCGCAGCGGCAAAGGAGAGAGATTCTGTTCGCCGCTGTTTTTCCCAGAGGAAGACAGACAAACCGGCACCGGCAGCTCCGCCGCGTGCTGTAACCAGAACTCACGATCCTTAGCTTCCGCTTCCGACCCTTGATAGGCCAGATATTCGGCCACCACTTCGCTAAAAGCGGTAAACGGATTTTCACCTGCGGGCAATCCAGACACCAGCGCAGTATAGATCTCAGCTATACGTCGCGTTAATGCGGTAAAACTAAAGCCATCCACCATTAAATGATGATAACGCTGATACCACAACCAGCGCTCTTCGCCTTCAGGCCGATCTTTCGCCGGACTCACTCGGAATAACAGATGGCGATAACCCGGAACATTCGCAGATTCAGGACGATCCGCTCCCAAAAGATCCGCTTCCATCAAAACCTGAGCGGCGAGGGCGGCATCGTCTCTATCTCGCCAATCCAATATTTCCGCAGGCGCGATCTGCTTAGGATCGATGGCCTGAGGAATCCACTGTACCGGCCCGTTATCACCCGTGCCAAAGCGGGCGTGGACAATATCGGCCTCGGCCAGTCCCTGACGGAGCGCGGCTTGAAAATGTGCCACATCGAGATGACCACGGAGTTCGATATAATGCGCGACAGCGTAAGCGTTATTTTGGACCGCGATCTGATCGGCAAACCAGATACCCGGTTGAGCTGCGACCAGCGGTAATTCGCTTTCGTTCGCGGCCGAAAAAGTTAGGGTTAAAGCCTCTGACACGGCAACAATTCCTTATTTGGCAAGTATCAAGAATCCGGTTACTCCGGCGTCTGTCCATCGGTCATGCTGGGCTATCTCATTCGGCGCAGCCTGTCAGCGGTTACGCATCTACAGCGCGAAAAAACCGCCTGACAAAGCATTTTTAAGGGTTTTAGGCGCTGCTAGATGCAACATGACAAGAGATAGGTTTTTATTCCGGTTGAGCATTCATCAGGCGCTGAGGGCGCATATCCGTCCAGTTCATTTCCAGATAGCGTACGCAGGCTTCCCTTACCGCCGGACCAAATACCGGTTCCCAACCGGCGGGAATCGCAGTGATTTCAGGCCACAGGCTGTACTGGCGCTGAGCGTTGATCAGCACAAAAAAGGGAATGCTTTCATCATCAAAAGGGTTCACTTGGGCTTCATTCATCATATTAATTACTGTCATTTTTAAGATTGAGTAAATAATGCAGACCATCGATTAATCCGCCCCGCCAGCACACGGCATCATGCCCGCCAGAATAAAAGCGGCAGTTTACGCGGTGAGGGGATTGCTCTAATGCATGCTGCATTTCCTGATTAACCTGATAAATCACGTCTTCCCTGCGCCCTGCCTCCATAAAGATATCCAGTTGATGATCGGCTCCCACGCCTTGCTGAACTTGCTGAGTAAGCCAACCGGCAACTTCAGCGTTGCCGTCGGGCATCAGCGCGGAATCATCCATACACGGCCACCAAAATGAACCTGACTGACTGAGTACGCAGCCAAAGCGCTGCGGCCAATGTAGCCCAGCATACAGCGCGGCTAAGCCGCCATAACTTTGCCCTGCAACCACAGTGCGTGAGGCCAGGCCACTAAAAGGCTGATACTGCGCCACCAGCGGCAGAAGTTCGGCCTGAATCGCCAACCAGAACTCCCGATTACAAGGCAACTCTTCCCCGCGATGCTGCTGATCGATAACGTCAATCAGCACATAAACGGTGGGAGGGAGCTGGCCGCTCTCGGTTTGTCGATCCAACACGCCAAATACCGGCTGCCCCTGCGCCCAATATTGCCCATCCAGCAAAATAGCCAACGGACGATCCTGCGGTTGATCGGTTTCCCCAGTGGAATAGATCCAAATATTGCGACTATTACCGAGCAACTTACTGTTCCAGAGGATCTTATGCAGACGCGCCGGATCGACTGGCGGCGGATTGCCAGCATCGACGTCTTTCCAAGCAGGCTGCGGAAGTGAAGCGGGAAGATGTACTGCAGAGAGAGGTGTGCCACGGTTGCTGTAATGTGGTCGAATTCGATTTAGCGGGTCGCTTTCTGCCAGATCCAGTAAAGAAATCCACCAGTTACGCTGCGCCATGCGCCGCTGCTCATGGCTACCTTCCGGCAGTTGCAAACACTGGCTGGCGCTGACCGGAATCACGCTATAGCTACCGCGAAAATCAGGCTCAACCTCAGTCTGCCAATACCACACATCGGAATCACCGAGGCGCTTTAGGCATTCAGGCGTAAAACTGTGGTGGTCAGTGACACCGTTAACATCAATATAAACTCGGTTGAGGGAAGACTGCTGAGCGTTTCCCTGTGGGTCTCGCCATAAAAACGTCAGTTTTACCCGATCTGTCTCTCTAGGTTCAACCAGAGGAGTGCCCCACTGCGCAACCTGTTGCCACCATGCCTCACTGCCAGCCTGAGGATCGCTTAATAAGCTTTGGCTGTCCGGATAACTGTTCACTGCATTCACAACCTTCCCTCGCTGTTTCAACTTTCTGTATCAGTCCTGAAAACCATTAGGCAGGCTAAAGATTGATTCATATATATTTAGGGATACAAGCAAACACAAATAATATTGAGAACTATTTGTGTTTGCAATAACATAGTTGGCATTCGCTCTAATACATCAACTTAAGTTTGCTCACCCCATAGGCAAACTGGCGGCGCTTAGCACAAAAATAAAGCGGTAATACCGTCGATGTACTGATTTTGGCTGGATTGGATGGCCTTAGAGACACTGCGTTAAGGTTTGGCAGGAATGCGCGAACATACCCAGCCGAGCCTGACAATACGTAATACCGGGTGACCTTAAGCCCTGATTGCGCAAACACGCTTTTTATTTTTATTAATTGTGTTCTAGGTAAGGGATAAATCATGTTCGATCTTTCTGGCAAATTGATGCCAAGGAAACTACCGCTTCGCGTCAGCTCTACCTCTAAGACTTTACTATTTACCTCTGCACTTATTCTTATTCCGTCTCTCGGCGCTCAGGCCGAGACGAATAAAACTGCCAATGCGCCGAAAGAAGATAAATTAGTGGTGGTTGCACAGGCGGGCAGTGGGGAGGAAGATTCAGGTTTTGTAGCGACCAATAGCTCCACGGGGACGAAAACCGATACTCCACTGATTAAAACACCTCAGGCCATCTCCGTTGTTACCCGTGAGCAAATGGCGGCGCAAGATGCGACCTCAGTCGCTCAGGCATTGCGTTATACCGCTGGCGTTATCTCTGAATATCGCGGCGCTTCCAACCTGAATGACGAAGTGACTATTCGCGGTTTCGGCTCCGTTCCTCGTTTCCTCGATGGTTTGAGCTATAGCTCCATCGGCGGCGTGCGTCGCGCTGGCCAAATCGATCCCTGGATGCTGGAACGGGTTGAAGTCGTCCGTGGCCCGGCGTCGGTTTTATATGGTCAGGTTAACCCAGGCGGCCTGATTAATATGGTCAGCAAGCGCCCTACCGCTGAAAGTATCCATAAAGTACAGGCTCGCGTCGGAAATAATAAACTGGCCGAAGCGGCATTTGATTTTGGTGGCGCCCTTGATGACGAGGGGAAAGTCCTTTATCGCCTGAACGGTATCGGCCGCACTCAAGATGATGCGGTGCAATCATTTAAGCAGGAACGTTTTGCCATTGCTCCGGCAATAACTTTCTTACCAAATGAAGATACCAGCTTCACCTTATTAACCAGCTATCAAAGAGAGCCTGAAGCCGGTTCACGTAACTTCCTTCCGGCCAGAGGATTACTGACCGCGACTCAGTATGGTTATATTCCGCGTGATTTTAACGTCAGCGATCCCGCATTTGATCAATCATGGCGTGAACAAACTTCCGTCGGTTATGCTTTCGAGCATTATATTAATGACACCTTTAAATTCCGTCAGAATCTGCGTTATACCCAAATAAAGCAGCATTATAATTATCTGGTATTTTTGGATATGCAGCCTGACAACCGCACCATGAATCGCCGTGCGCAAATCGAAAGACAGCAATATGGCGAATTCTCGCTTGATAACCAATTGCAGGCAGATTTCTGGACCGGTGAATTAAACCACACGGTATTAACTGGGCTGGATTACAAACGTACCCGAATTGATAGCCAGTTCCTGATGGATCGCGGCAGCAAATACGATTTGGACTGGGTATCTCCGGTTTATGGTCTGAATATTCAGGAAAGCGCGCTGGGAGTCAGCGATGACGATCTGAATAAACTGGATCAGGTTGGCGTTTATCTGCAAGACCAAATCGAATATGGCAACTGGAATCTATTGCTGTCCGGTCGCTATGACTGGTCGCAAATGAAAGCATTAAGCCGCGTCACCAGCAAACAGACGCAGCAGGATGATAACGCCTTCACCGGTCGCGCAGCGGTGCTGTACGCCTTTGATTCCGGTATTTCACCTTACGTCAGCTATAGCACCTCCTTCGAGCCGAATACGGGTAAAGGCGCACCGGGTCACGAAGCGCTGAAACCTATTACCGCTCGTCAGGTGGAAGCCGGTATCAAATATCAACCGCCGGGTTCGCAAACCTTGCTGACTGCGGCTCTATATGATTTACGTCAGAAAAACATCAGCCAGCGCGATCAGGTGCTGAACTACGACATTCCTATCGGGGAAACTCAATCTCAAGGCTTGGAAACCGAATTAAAAAGCGCGCTAAGCGATAATATTGATGTCATCGCGTCTTATACCTACACCACGGCTAAAGTGCGCGAAACAACCCGCGTTGGCGAGCAAGGTAAAATGCCACCCACTATTCCACACCACGCTGCGGCGCTGTGGGGGATGTATACCTTTAACGAAGGCGTGCTGAGTGGTTTATCTACCGGTGCTGGCGTACGTTATATGGGCACCAGTTGGGGTGATAGAAAGAACACATTCAAAGTACCGGCGTCTACCGTGTACGACTGGATGATGCGTTACGAATTAGGTAATGCAGTTCCGACGCTGAAAGGGACCTCACTACAGGTTAACCTGAATAACATCACCGATAAGAAGTACGTGGCAACCTGTTCAACCGATTCCGCCTGCTTCTATGCTCCGGGTCGTACTGCTACCGCAACCGTCAGTTATTCCTGGTAATCGCTGCGTATACACCGCGCCTGTCTGCTGGCAGGCGCCGATTTCCTACTGCCTTCCTCTTATCTTCCATACAAACCTTAAAGAAAGGTAAATATTTCCCCACGCGTTCACTCTCCCTTCATCGCCACGACAATATAACTTTATAAAATATAATAAGTTAACCTAATAATAACTTTCCCTCTCATGTCATTTAACCTTTCTAAAATTAGGGTTTTATCTTTATACTCGCCCCATCACCCATTGAGGCAAAACTATGTCAGCGTCCGTAGGAATACCCCAGTTAATGCACCGCATACGCACCAGTACCCAGCGTATGTGCGGGCTGCTGTTGGTATTTTTCTGGCTGATACTTAATGCTCAAGTTGCGGTAGCTGGCCATCATTGCGATTTGATGCTGTCCGACAAACCGGCGGTTATTCAGCATCAGGAACATACTCGGCAGACGATGGATATGTCCCACGGTCAGGCGCAAAATGCGCTGTGTGACAAACACTGCGTGCCGGATTCGATGCAGCCAGACGGCAGCGTTATCGCGCTAGCCGCTTTACTTCCACAAACCGAACTGCGGCTCGCAGCGGTTCAAACCCATGAAGTGATACAAAAAAGCGATTGGTATTCCCCTCCCATCGCCGGACCTCCGACGGAGATCGTTTTCTGTCGTTTCAGAGAATAACTCCAGACCTTGATATCCCCTGTATGCCGTCATTCAGCGGCACCTTGCGTTTATTTATTGTCTGGAGTTAATCATGAAAATCCTTATTGCTACCCTTTTCCTCGTGTTACCTACCGCCGTTTTCTCAGCCGATCCGCATTCCCATCAGCATATGTATCAACCGGATGCATCGAGTACATCCGTAGAAACCATTTATCAGTCCCAAGGTAAAATTAAGACCTGGAGCGCCGCAGGGGTATTCATCAGTCATCAGGCCATTCCAGCTCTTAACTGGCCGCCGATGACCATGAGCTTTAGCTTACCCACAGCAGATAATCTGCAACCTTTAACGGTCGGAACAGAAGCCGATTTCAGCTTCCGCCAGACCGCGCAGGGTTACGAACTGGTTTCCATCGCTCCGCACCAATCTTAAGCAGGGTTAACATGATCAGATTCCTCTCTCATCGTTCTCCGGTGCGGCCAGCCCTTGCCTGCTCGCTCACCTTGCTGACGCTGTGCCTGCCGTTGGCGGCTCAGGCCGTCGAGATCACGCTGAATCAGGCTATCAGTTCGGCTGAACGTTATTCCGCCGAACTGTCCGCCAATCAACATCAGGTGAATGCGTTGGAAAATATGGCCAGTTCCGCCACTCAACTGCCCGATCCCAAACTCAAATTCGGAATAGAAAATCTGCCGGTCGGCGGCAATAACGGTCACCGCTTTACTCGGGAAGGCATGACCATGCAGCGTATTGGCATCATGCAAGACTATGTAAGCGGCGATAAACGCCAGCGCAAAGCCGATACCTTCAACGCGGAGGCACGCAAAACCGCGGCGGCCAGCGAAACTATTCGCGCTCGTTTGCAGAAAGATGCGGCCCAATCGTGGCTGGATTTGGCGCTCGCCGAACAAGCCGTCAGAGATGCTCAAAAACTGGTGCTGGAAAGTGAAAAACAGATTGGCGTAAAACGGGCTGGCGTTATCGGCGGAGCCAGCCCTGCCAGTAGCGTAGTGGATTCCCGGTTGACGCTGGTTGCCATGCAGGATCGCCTAACCAACGCCGAGCGAGACGTGCGTCTGGCGCAAACGCGTTTGACCCAGCTAACCGGTTTGGAAGTGACCAAAGCCAGCGGTTCACTGCCCGCTTTCACCCGCCTGCCTGCTGATGTTGCGGTTTTGCAGGCGGCGGTGCTCCAGCATCCCGAAGTATTACAGGCCAGCCGCGAAGCGGAAGTGGCAAAGGCTCGTTCGGCTCAGTCTGCCATTGCGGCAATTCCTGATATTGGCGTCGAGGTTTATTACGCCAAACGTTCTGAGGGCTATGACGATATGGCCGGGGTGATGGTTAGCGTGGATTTACCGCTGTTTCGCTCCCAAAGACAGGATAAAGACTATGCCGCCGACGTTTCCCGCACCATGGAAGCCAACGATCAGCTCACTTTACTGACGCGAGATCATCGGGCGCAGCTCGACACGCTATTGGCACAATATCAGGCCGCCCAGCAACGTTGGCAGCGTCAGAGTCAGGAAGTGCTGCCGCTGCAAAAAAAGCGGCTAGATCTGATCATTGCGCAGTATCAGGGCAATAAAAGCGATCTGTCCTCGGTGATGGATGCCCGTCGGGCGCTATTGGAAAGCGAGCTAAACACTCGCGATGCCGCTCGTGAACTGGCCGCCCTGTGGGTTGCTATTCGCTATTTAATCCCGCAGGAGACAACACGATGAAAAAGCACTTCACTTTGAGTCTGGTCGCCGTCGCTATGCTGGGCGGATTGACCGGTTACTGGTTGGGAAAACCGGCGCAACATAGCGAAATAACTTCGCCTGACACCGCAGAATCTGGCCGTAAAGTCTTATATTGGTACGATCCGATGACTCCTGGACAACGTTTTAATCAGCCAGGTAAATCTCCGTTTATGGATATGGAGCTGGTGCCCCGTTACGCCGATCAACAGGCCGATGACGGAGGCGTGATTATCAGTGCCAGACAGCAGCAAAATCTGGGCATACGCACGGAAAAGTCCCAGATGCGTAGCCTGAATTTGCGCTTAACCGCTTACGGCACGGTAGCTACCGATGAGCGCAGCGTTTCAGTTATACCGGCTCGTGCCAACGGGATCGTCGAACAGCTTTGGGTGCGAGCCAACCAGCAGCAGGTCAGCAAAAATCAGCCGTTAGCGTCTCTGTGGATACCGGAATGGAACGCCGCTCAGCAGGAATATCTGGCGATCCGCAAGTTGGGAGATAACCCGCTAACCTCCGCCGCTCGCCAGCGTTTGCAGCTGCAATTTATGCCTGATGAAATTATTCGTCAGGTAGAAAAAAGCGGTCAGCCGCAAACCCGCTATACCTTACGCGCTCCCTCCGCAGGTTACGTTAACAAGCTGGATATTCGCGCTGGGGCGCAGGTTAGCGCCACGCAATCTCTATTTGAACTGGCCAGTCTGGATCCGGTTTGGGTCGTCATTGATTACCCACAGGCTCAGGCGAGCCAGTTGCAGCTCGGTAGCGCTATTCAGGCGACCTCTGCCAGTTGGCCAGGAGAAATTTTCCATGGGAAAGTCAGTGAACTGCTGCCTAACATGGATTTAACTACTCGCACACTGAAAGCCCGTATCGTGCTGGATAACCCGCAGCAAAAATTAAAACCGGGCATGTACCTGAATCTGCAAGCAACCTCGCGGGAAGCGCTGCCACCGGTGTTGGCAATCCCGCAGGAAGCGCTGTTACTGACTGGCAGTCGCAGTCGGGTGCTGGTCAGTGAAGGAGACGGTCACTTTAAACCCGTCAACGTCACCGCCGGTCACTCTCAGGACGGGTGGGTAGAAATTAAACAGGGACTGAGTCTCGGCGAGCAAGTGGTTACCTCCGGTCAGTTCCTGATCGACTCCGAAGCCAGCTTGCAAAGCGTACTTCCGCAAATGGAGGAGCCTAAATCCATCGATGGTAGCAATCCAACTAGCGCCGTCGCGCCGGATACCTATAGCGCTTCAGGCCGCGTCAATGCTATTGACGGGCAAACTATCACTTTGAGCCACGGAGCGATTCCTGCGTTGAAATGGGGGCCAATGACGATGGATTTCACTCTTCCAGAAAGCGATTTTCCTGCGAATATCCACGTCGGTGCTCAGGTGGATTTTCAATTCACGTTGGACGATAACGGCGCGCATATTCAGCACATTAACCCATCAAAATTGGCAGATAAGCAGCAAATTCATGGAGGCCACCTATGATTGCCGCCGTGATTCGTTGGTCATTACGCAACCGCTTATTGGTGCTATTGGGTGCCGTCATGATGGCCGGCTGGGGAATCTGGTCGCTACAGCAAACGCCGCTGGATGCCCTGCCGGATCTATCTGATACCCAAGTGATTATTCGCGTCAGTTATCCGGGTAAAGCGCCGCAGGTGGTGGAAGATCAGGTGACTTACCCGTTGACCACCACCATGCTATCGGTGCCGGGCGCAGAAACCGTACGTGGTTTTTCTATGTTCGGTGATTCCTACGTGTATGTGCTGTTTGCCGAAGGCACCGATCCTTACTGGGCGCGTTCTCGCGTGCTGGAATATCTCAGCCAGGTGCAATCCAGTCTGCCCGCCGAAGCCAAGGCCGCGCTGGGGCCAGATGCCACCGGCGTTGGCTGGATCTATGAATATGCGTTGATAGATAAAACCGGTAAACACAGTCTGGCGGATTTGCGAGCGTTACAGGATTGGACACTAAAATTTGAGCTGAAAACCGTTCCCAACGTCTCCGAAGTCGCCAGCGTAGGCGGTATGGTGCGCCAATATCAGGTGGTGCTCGATCCTGAACGGATGCGCGCACTGAATCTTTCCCATCAGCAAATCGCCAGCGCCATTCAGGATAGTAATCAAGAAGGCGGCGGTTCGGTATTGGAAATGGGCTCGGCGGAATACATGGTCCGCACCTCCGGCTACCTGAAAAATCTGGATGATTTTAACAACATCGTGATTACCGCCCGCGACGGCATTCCAATCCTGTTATCGGATGTCGCCAGCGTGCGAATGGGCCCTGAAATACGCCGCGGCGTGGCCGAATTAAACGGTGAAGGCGAAGTGGCTGGCGGCATTATTGTGATGCGCTACGGCAAAAATGCGTTGGAAACCATCAACGGCGTCAAAGCCAAACTGCAACAAATTCAGCAAACGCTGCCCGCAGGCGTGGAAATCGTACCGGTTTACGATCGCTCTCAGTTAATCACCCACGCCATCGATAGTCTGTCTTTCAAACTGCTGGAAGAGTTTCTGGTGGTTGCCGTGATTTGCTCGCTATTTCTCTTCCATTTCCGTTCGGCGCTGGTGGCTATTATTACCCTGCCACTGGGAATTCTCGGCGCGTTTATCGTGATGCATTATCAAGGAGTTAACGCCAACATTATGTCACTGGGAGGTATCGCTATCGCCATTGGCGCTATGGTGGATGCCGCGATCGTGATGATAGAGAACATGCACAAAGTGCTGGAACAATGGCGAAAAGATCATCCGGGGCAAAAACCCGTCGGACAGGATTACTGGCACATTTCCGAGCGGGCGGCGATTGAAGTCGGCCCGGCGCTATTTTGCAGCTTGCTCATTATCACGCTGTCATTTATTCCGGTGTTTTCATTACAGGCGCAGGAAGGCCGAATGTTCTCGCCGCTGGCCTTTACCAAAACCTACGCCATGGCGGTTTCTGCCGGTTTAGCCATCACTTTAGTACCCGTGCTGATGGGCTATTTTATTCGCGGTAACATTCCCGATGAGAATGCCAACCCAATAAATCGCTGGCTAATCGCATTATATCAGCCGGTGCTTAGCGCGGTGCTGGCTCGCCCTAAAACTACTCTGACGCTAGCCGCTGTGGCTTTGGTCGCCACGTTGTACCCGCTCAGCCGTTTAGGCAGCGAATTTATGCCTGCGCTGGATGAAGGCGACCTGTTGTATATGCCATCGACTTTACCGGGTATTTCAGTGCAGGAAGCCACGCGGCTGCTACAACAAACTGACCGTCTGATCAAAACTATTCCCGAGGTCGATACGGTATTTGGCAAGGCGGGACGGGCTGAAACCGCGACCGATCCTGCGCCGTTAACCATGATCGAAACCACCATTCGTTTTAAGCCCAAAGATCAATGGCGGGCAGGTATGACGATGGACAAATTGATCGAAGAATTGGACGCCACGGTAAAAGTACCGGGGATCGCGAATTTGTGGGTGCCACCGATCCGCAATCGGCTGGATATGCTTTCCACCGGCATTAAAAGTCCCGTTGGGATCAAGGTAAACGGTAAGAATATTCAGCAAATCGAACAGGTTGCCTTACAGATCGAGCAAGTTGTGCGGCAAGTGCCTGGTGTCACTTCAGCACTTTCTGAACGTTTAGCTGGAGGCCGCTACGTAGATATCGATATCGATCGCCAGAGAGCGGCGCGCTATGGAGTTTCGGTCAAAGAGCTGCAATCTCTGGTTGCCAGCGTGATAGGCGGACAGAATATCGGTGAAACCATTGAAGGGCGGGAACGTTTCCCGATCAATCTTCGTTATCCGCGTGAGCTGCGCGATTCGCTGCAAAAACTGCGCGACCTGCCGGTATTGACCGCTGCGGGCGGGCAAATTGCTCTGTCGGAACTGGCGGATATTCGTATTAGCGAAGGCCCACCTATGCTGAAAAGTGAGAACGCCCGCCTCTCCGATTGGATCTATGTGGATCTACGTGGACGAGACCTTAAATCTGCGGTGTTGGATATGCAAAAAGCGGTGGATCAGCAGGTTAAACTACCGGAAGGACTCTCTCTCAGTTGGTCAGGTCAATTTGAATATCTGGAACGAGCCACCGCCAAGCTGCAAATTGTTCTCCCCGTCACGCTGATGATCATTTTTGTTTTGCTGTTTGTGACCTTCGGCAAAGTCAGGGATGCCGCACTGATCATGGCGACACTACCTTTCGCTCTGATCGGCGGTATTTGGCTGCTGTATGGATTGGGCTACAACTTCTCGGTTGCCGCTGCGGTGGGCTTTATTGCTCTGGCTGGCGTGGCCGCTGAATTTGGCGTCATTATGGTGCTGTATCTCAATCAGGCGGTGAAAAAGCATCAATTACCGGGGCAACCGCTGACCGCGGAACAAATGTGCGCCGCCATCCACGAAGGGGCGGTCCTGCGAGTAAGGCCAAAAGCCATGACCGTCGCCACCATTATGGCCGGATTACTGCCGATCATGTGGGGAGGCGGTGCCGGATCCGAGGTGATGCAGCGCATTGCCGCTCCGATGATCGGCGGCATGATCAGCGCGCCGTTATTATCGATGTTAGTCATTCCGGCGGTGTATTTACTGATGCATCGACGTAAAGGGTAATCTTTTTCGCGCGGGATAAAGGGGTATCCCGCGCGCGAAAGATCGCTGTTTTAACGGGTAAAGCCGACGCGGCAAAGATGGCTGTCTCCATTCAGCGTGATAGAATTAACGCCAGAAGAAATCCATAACAATCTGTATTCACTTATCTCTCCCAGAGGATTCATCATGAGCCGTGAGATTAACAAAGACACCCGTTTGTGCATGTCACTGGCCGGACGGCCGGGTAACTTCGGCACCCGATTCCATAATTTCCTGTATCAAGAACTGGACCTCAACTACATCTACAAAGCGTTTACTACCACCGATATTCAGGCGGCGGTCGGCGGTATCAGAGCCCTAGGCATTCGCGGCTGCGCAATTTCCATGCCGTTCAAAGAAGCCTGTATTCCCTTCCTGGATGAATTAGACGCTTCCGCCACTGCTATTGAGTCTGTGAATACTATCGTGAATGACGATGGCTTCCTGCGGGCGTACAACACCGACTATATCGCTATCGCCAAGCTATTGAACCAATATCAGGTGCCAACTGAAAGCACCTTCATGCTGCGAGGCAACGGCGGAATGGCCAAAGCGGTCGTTGCCGCGCTACGCGATGCCGGTTTCAAACACGGTCATATCATTGCCCGTAATGAGACCGCCGGAAAAGCGCTAGCAGAAAACTACGGCTATCAATGGCAGGCCGACGTTGGTGATTTGACCGCCGATATGGTAATCAACGTGACGCCAATTGGTATGGCCGGAGGCGCAGAAGCCGAGACGCTAGCCTTTGAACCGGCAACCATTGAACAGGCTAAGATTGTGTTTGACGTGGTGGCTCTGCCAGCAGAAACACCATTGATTCGCTACGCTCGAGAGCAGGGCAAGCAGGTGATTACCGGCGCAGAAGTGATTGCGATTCAGGCCGTTGAGCAGTTTGTTCTCTACACCGGAGTGCGTCCAACCGATGAACAGGTAGAACGTGCCGCTGCTCACGCACGCGGTTAATATGGATTTCTGACCAGAACGTTTACCTGATTTCAGACATAAAAAAGCGCAGTATCAAACCGCGCTTTTTATTTGCAACCTGTCGCTTTCGCCTACTGGGCGTTAGCCGCTTCCATTCCGACCAATCCCACTTTGAGATAACCGGCTTTCCGCAGCGAATCCATCACGCTCATCAATGTTTCGTAATCCACACTCTTATCCGCCTGGAAGAAGATTGTGGTTTCCTTATTGGACTGCGTTCGCTTATCCAGCGCCACGGCCAGCGTTTCGCGGTCAACCTGCTGCTCGCCCACGAACAGTTGGTTATCGGCTTTCACCGACAGGAACACCGGTTTCTCAGGACGCGGTTGCGGCGCGGCGGAGGACGCAGGCAGATCCACTTTGATGTCTACGGTAGCCAAAGGCGCTGCCACCATAAAGATAATCAATAGCACCAGCATGACATCAATGAAAGGCGTTACGTTGATATCGTGTAATTCGCCGCTTTCATCAGGATTTTCATTCATGTGCATTGCCATAAATCACCCCGCACGCAGTTGTTGAGCATGGCTTGATGATTTATTTTCTGCGGTGCTGCTAGCCAGATCCAGATCGCGGCTCAATAACAGCAAGGCTTGCGCGGCAACATCACCCACGTGAGCGCGGTAAGTTCCGATCAGGCGAGCAAAGATGTTATAGATAACTACCGCAGGAATCGCCGCCACCAGACCTAATGCCGTTGCCAGCAAGGCTTCGGCAATACCTGGAGCCACCACCGCCAAATTGGTGGTTTGCGAATGAGCGATGCCAATAAAGCTGTTCATGATGCCCCAAACGGTGCCGAACAAACCGACGAACGGAGAGATAGCCCCGATAGTCGCCAGGAAGCCGGTTCCTTTGCCCATCTGACGGCTCACGGCAGCCACACGACGCTCCAGGCGGAAAGAGGCGCGCTCTTTGATACCGCCATTATCAGTGGATTCTGCCGATAGCTGACGCTCGTTTTCCGCTTCGCGCAGCAACATGCCACTGATGCTTTCCGGCGCAAAATCTTCGGCCTGCGCCAAAGCGTCGCTCAGATTAGTCGCCGAGCCGAGCACAATGTGCTCATGACGCAGGCGACGACGGGCGCGGTACAATTCCATACCTTTAGAGAATAAAATAGTCCAGGTAACAACCGACGCCAGCACCAGACCAATCATCACGGCTTTCACCACTACGTCTGCATGCTGGTACATACCCCAAACGGACAAATCCATCGCCAGACCTTGTGGAGCAGCAGGCGCCGCCGGAGTCACAGATTGTAGCGCAGGAGCAGGAGCGGCATCCGGCGTTGCGACAGAGGTTAACTCCGGCTGCGGCAGCGGAGTTGAAACCGCGGCGGTGTGCTGCGTTGACGCGGGCGCCACGCCAGCGGCAACTGCACTGCTATTACCTGGGGCTGCTAATGCCGGGCCAGATAAACCTGCGATTAACAAGAGCGCCATAACGCCGCGCCCTAACTTCACTCCCCGACCCTGGTTTGCGGCGAATGATTTATGTTCCATAACTTTGCCAGCTGTTTTCACGCTGCGCCTCCACCCAATATGCATATCAATTTAAGGACGAAATCAGTGGCGGATCATATCAAACAAATGACGGATTGATAGTAATTATCATTATTATTTGAGCCAATTTTTCTATCTAAAAGATAATTAAGGCAAACTCGCCGCCCAGACCGCTGTTTTTCATCGCCAGCCTGCTTCAAACGCTGATAACACTTGGGCTAAACAAGTAACAACCATAGGGTTTTATTCACATAAAACTCACTCGCCGTCGATTTTCTTTACCAATAAACCATTACTTTCTGTGCGTTTTGCAGCATTTTTTTGTGCGTAAACCGCCTTAAACAGCGGCTCCCCCTCTTTAAACGCCATCCGGCTAAAAGCGCACTACATCAAATGTTCATCATGCTAATTTAAATAAATAACCAATCAGATAATGGCTGGCAATCAATCCAGACCGACACTAACCAAGCAAGGTGAGCGCCCGTATGTCTTCAAAAAAATTAGAAACCACGTTGATCAGCGCAGGGCGCAGTAAAAAATTCACCCTGGGATCGGTTAATCCTGTGATTCAACGCGCATCGTCGTTGGTTTTTGACAGTGTAAAAGCCAAAAAGCACGCCACGATTAACCGTGGTAAAGGCGAACTATTTTACGGTCGCCGCGGCACATTGACTCACTTCGCCTTGCAGGAAGCCATGACAGAACTGGAAGGTGGCGCGGGCTGTGTGTTATACCCTTGCGGCGCAGCGGCGATCAGCAATGCCATTCTGGCCTTCGTATCCGCGGGCGATCATGTATTGATGACCGGATCGGCCTACGAACCAGCGCAGAGTTTTTGCGATAAAATCCTGTCGCGGATGCAGGTCAGTACCAGCTATTTCGATCCACTGATCGGCAGCGCCGTGGGTAAGTTGGTTCAGCCTAATACCAAAGTGGTGTTTTTAGAGTCGCCCGGCTCTATCACTATGGAAATACAGGATATTCCCGCGATGGTGCGCGCCATTCGCGCCGTTTCACCAAAAGTGATTATCATGATGGATAACACCTGGGCGGCGGGCGTGTTATTCAAACCTCTTGATTTTGATATCGATATTTCCATTCAGTCCGGCACCAAATACCTGATCGGCCATTCTGACGCCATGCTGGGCATCGCCGTAGCCAACGCGCGCTGCTGGGAACAACTGCGGGAAGACTCATATCTCATGGGGCAAATGGTGGATGCCGACAGTGCCTATCTGGCTAGCCGCGGCCTGCGGACGTTAAGTGTGCGCCTGAAACAGCACGAAGCTAACGGTATAGACGTTGCCAACTGGCTGGCGCAGCGCCCTGAAGTGGCTCACGTTTATCATCCGGCGCTGCCAGACTGTCAAGGCCATGAATTTTATAAACGAGATTTTTCTGGCTGCAACGGGCTGTTCTCTTTTGAACTCAAGCACCGCCTGAACCAGCAACAATTTGAAAACTATCTGGACAACTTTCACCACTTCAGTATGGCATTCTCTTGGGGCGGCTTTGAGTCACTGATTCTGGCTTACCAGCCGGAAGATATTAAAGCGATACGTAAATATGAAGCTATCGCGCATCAGGGCACTTTAGTTCGTGTTCATATTGGTTTGGAGAATACTCAAGATTTAATTGAGGATCTGGCCGCCGGCTTCGCTCGTATCGCCTCAGCGCAATAAGGCCTCTACCAGTGGGAACTGCGCTAATTTGTGCGGTTTTCACCGAAGTTAGTCTCTAAACCATCAACAGAATGAATATACCCCGCTAATTTTTGGTTAATGAGGATAAGATCAATGTGGCCTGAGTCTAATACCGATACACTGTAAGGATTCACGGATTATCTTCCCCACCAATAGGCAAACAGGAAAAGAAATGGATGTGTTACGCGAAATCCTTCATGCCTTATGGCAACAGGATTTTAGTAAACTTGCCGACCCCAATGTCATTTGGGTTATCTACGGCATACTTTTTACCACTTTATTTTTAGAAAACGGCCTGCTGCCCGCTTCCTTCCTCCCCGGAGATAGCCTACTGCTGCTTGCCGGTGCCTTAATTGCCAAAGGCGTTATGGCTTTTATTCCGACGCTGATTATTCTTACCATCGCGGCCAGTTTGGGCTGCTGGCTTAGCTATGTTCAAGGTCGATGGCTCGGAGATACCAAGGTCGTCAAAAGCTGGCTACTACAATTACCAATACATTATCGCCAGCGGGCGCACCAACTGTTTGTACGCCACGGTCTGGCAGCCCTGCTCATTGGCCGTTTTCTGGCTTTCGTTCGCACCTTACTGCCTACACTAGCGGGTATTTCTGGCCTGAATAGTACCCGTTTCCAACTATTTAACTGGCTGAGCGGATTGCTCTGGGTCGGTGCAGTGGTGGGTTTGGGCTTCGCCCTGAGCCAAATCCCGTTAGTGAAACACTACGAAAATCAGGTTATGACCGCACTGATGATTCTGCCGGTAGCCTTGCTGCTGATTGGGTTGGTCGGCTCACTGATTGTGGTGTGGTGTAAGCGTAAAAGCGCCACCGAATAACGCGTTCAGACACGCTGGCTATCCGCGATTCATCGAGCCAGCGTGCCCTTGGTTTTACTAGTGACTGCGCAGTTTTGCCCGCTCGTCGCTAGGCGTATGACCAAAGTAACGTTTAAATTCTCGGCTAAACTGCGACGCACTCTCATACCCCACCCGAATAGCCGCCGTACTGGCCTTCAATCCATCGTGAATCATCAATATTCTGGCTCGGTGTAAACGATAGGTTTTCAAATATTGCAGTGGAGAAGTATTGGTTACCGCTTTGAAATTATGGTGGAAAGCCGAAATGCTCATATTCACTTCTGCCGCCAACTGCTCCACATTAAGATTTTCTGCAAATTGATTCTCAATGCGCCGTAGCGCCTTAGCTATCTGATTAAAATGACTGTGACGATTCACCAACTCCTGCAACGGAGCACCACAAGGGCCGAATAGCACATAAAACAGAATCTCGCGCACGATTTGCGGCCCTAACACTCTGGCATCCAGCGGTTTGGCCATAACGTCCAACAGGCGCTCGGTGGCACACAGCATCTCTTCCGTAAGCAATGCAGCGTTGACGCCGTTGGTATTACCTCGGGGTTTATCCAGCTCATCGTCACCAATATCCACCAGCAGATCCTGTAGCATTGGGTGATCAACCTGAATGGATAATCCGGCAAGCGGTTCTTGCGGGCTGGCAAATGTTTCACATTCAAACGGCAGCGTCACCGTCAGTAACAGATAGTTTTTCGGATCATACTGAAAGATTTTACTCCCCAGATAGCCTACTTTTTTACCTTGAAAGATGATCACAATACTGGGGGTATACATCACCGGCGTACGTGGTTGATGGGCATTGGAAAACAGCAGCTTAACCTTGGGAACCGCGGACGTCGTCAACCCGTTTCCCTGTGCCAGTTGCGCGACTTTTTGCGCCAGTTCCCGCTGAATATCGTCAATGCTCACCATACCAACCTCATATTTCATAAAAAATATATCGACACGAATTTTGCTTTATTTATCACATTTCCTACAGTGGTTTGTAGAAATAGGCAAGAAGCTGGCAGAAATGAGCATTGAGCTATATGACTAAGTTACCCACAATAGCCCTCAGAGAAATTTGCCCAATAGGTTTTTTCCGTCGCAAGGACGCAGCCTAAGGGTGGGAAGCCCACTGGCTAATTTACTGGCCATTCAAGGTTGATACTGACTATTAGCCTATTAATCAACTACAGGTTGGATTATAAAATCATGCAAAACTTTACTCTTCATACCCCGACTAAAGTCCTGTTCGGTAAAGGCCAGATTGCTGAATTGGCGAACCAAATTCCTGCCGATGCCCGCGTATTGATTACCTACGGCGGCGGTAGCGTGAAAAGCACCGGCGTGATGGATCAAGTCTATCAAGCATTGAAAAACCATCAATTCGAAGAGTTTGGTGGTATCGAGCCTAACCCAACTTATGAAACCTTGATGAAAGCCGTTGAACTGATTCGCGCCGGTGATTTCGACTTCCTGCTGGCGGTCGGCGGCGGTTCCGTTTTGGACGGCACCAAGTTCATCGCTGCGGCCGTGGCTTACCCTGAAGATCCGTGGCAGATTCTAGAAACTGCCGGTAGCAACATCACCGAAGCTATTCCTATGGGTTCTGTACTGACCCTGCCAGCTACTGGCTCTGAAGCCAATAATGGCGCGGTAGTCAGCCGCCGTAGCACCGGTGACAAACGTCATTTCTTCTCACCGCACGTTCAGCCGCTTTTTGCCATTCTGGACCCAGTGGTGACCTATACGTTGCCTAAGCGTCAGGTCGCGAATGGCGTGGTAGATGCTTTCGTACACACCATTGAGCAATATCTGACTTACCCGGTAAATGCCAAGGTACAAGACCGTTTTGCAGAAGGTTTACTGCTAACCCTGATTGAAGAAGGCCCGAAAGCGCTTGAAAATCCGAAAGATTACGACGTTCGCGCTAATATCATGTGGAGTGCCACTATGGCGCTGAACGGTCTGATCGGTGCTGGCGTACCGCAGGATTGGGCGACTCATATGCTGGGCCACGAGCTGACAGCTCTGCATGGGTTAGACCACGCACAGACTCTGGCAGTGGTGTTGCCATCTCTGCTGGAAGCGAAAAAAGAGCAGAAACGCGCCAAATTGCTGCAATACGCAGAACGCGTTTGGAATTTGCATGAAGGGACCGAAGAACAGCGTATTGATGGCGCGATTGCCGCAACCCGTCATTTCTTCGAGGCAATGGGTGTACCAACCCGTTTGTCTGAATACGGTCTGGATGGCAGCACTATTCCAAGCCTGATCAAAAAGTTGGACGAACACGGCTACCGCAGCCTGGGGGAACACGGCGATATTACGCTGGCAGATAGCCAACGTATCTACGAAGCCGCAATCTGATTTAATCATTATCGATACTATAAAGGGTAAGGAAACGTCCTTGCCCTTCTCCTTTCAAATTTACGATGGCCATAGCCTCGATTTTTTCTTCCAGCATCGATACTTACTGCTAGGCTTAAATACCATATCCGCGGTTTTCATTTAGCTGTAGTTCCTGCCCAAGGGATAGCAACAGCCCCCTTTCTGGTACTGCAACACCTTTCGCCCTATTGCATCTCGTTTATCCATGGGAGAGTCATATGTCGAACCAATCAGTTACACCCTCGACTGAATCTGATAATCACATCCAGGCTTGGGCCGCTCCTGCTGCGGGCCAGCCGTTAGAATCCTTCGTATTTGATGCCGGGCCACTGGCTGATGATGATATTGAGGTCAGCATTGATTATTGCGGGGTTTGCCACTCAGATTTATCCATGATCAACAATGACTGGGGCATCACCGCCTACCCCTTTGTCCCCGGCCATGAAGTGGTGGGAAAAATCTCTCGTATTGGCCAACATGCCAAAAACAAAGGATTAAAAATCGGTCAAGTGGTGGGCGTTGGCTGGAATCGCGGCAGTTGTATGCATTGCCATCCCTGTGTTTCCGGCGATCAGCATTTGTGCCATGAAGTTCAGCCCACGATTATTGGCCGCCACGGCGGTTTTGCCGATCGGATTCGCAGTCATTGGGCATGGGCAATTCCGCTGCCGGAAGGTGTGGATATTACCAGCGCGGGGCCGCTATTTTGCGGTGGAATCACCGTCTTCAATCCTCTGCTGCAATACGATGTTCGCCCCACACAGCGAGTGGGCGTGGTCGGTATCGGCGGGCTAGGCCATATGGCGATTCGCTTTATGAAAGCCTGGGGCTGCGAAGTGACCGCTTTTACCTCGTCTAATACCAAACGTGACGAAGCGCTTTCTCTCGGCGCTCATCGCGTGGTTGCCAGCAATGACAGCAAAGCGCTGGCAAAAATTGCGAACCAGCTCGATTTTATCTTAGTGACTGCAAATGCCTCCTTGGATTGGGATGCCTATGTCAGTACGCTGGCACCTAAAGGTCGGTTGCATTTTGTCGGGGCGATCCCGGAGCCGGTTCCAGTGCATATTTTTGCTTTTATCGGGAAACAGGCTGAGCTATCGGCATCACCGACCGGCGCACCGGCTCGCTTGGCAGAAATGCTGGCGTTCTGTGCACGTCACGAAATTAAACCTCAGGTTGAGCATTTTCCCCTGAGCAAGATAAACGACGCCATTGAGCATTTACACGCGGGAAAAGCACGTTATCGCGTCGTGTTGGATATGCACGCTTAATGCATAAAATGATTAGCCTGATAATTAATAAATAATTTCGACTACGATAAATAAGAGATCGATTACTGAGTGTGCGGCTGGCTGCTTCGGCAAAACTGCCCGCAACCTTGAGGAGAAATTCATGACAAATCAACCGATTATTAAACTGCATGATGGCAGCATAATGCCCCAGCTTGGGCTAGGCGTATGGAAAGCTAGCCACGAGGACGTTCAGGCTGCGGTCACCAAAGCGCTGGAAATTGGCTATCGTTCAGTTGATACAGCGGCAATTTACAAAAATGAAGAAGGCGTAGGTTTAGCGTTGAAATCCGCCGCGATTCCTCGCGAAAAGCTGTTCATCACCACCAAACTCTGGAATGAAGATCAGGCTCATCCACAACAGGCGTTAGAAACCAGCCTGGAAAAACTCCAGTTGGATTATGTGGATCTGTATTTAATTCACTGGCCAGATCCAAAACAGAATCGCTTTGTCGCAGCTTGGCGGGAACTGATTAAGCTCAGAGAACAGGGGCTAACTCGCAGTATTGGCGTTTGTAACTTCCATATTCCACACCTGCAACGGCTGCTGGATGAAACCGGCGTCGCTCCGGTGATTAACCAGATTGAACTGCATCCTTTGCTGCAACAGCGTCAGCTTCACGCCTGGAATGCCACTCATCACATTGCCACCGAGTCCTGGAGCCCGCTGGCACAGGGCGGAGAAGGCGTATTTGAACAACCGCTGATTCATCGACTGGCGGAGAAATACAGCAAAACTCCGGCGCAAATTGTCATTCGCTGGCATCTGGATAGCGGGTTAATCGTCATTCCTAAATCCGTCACGCCGTCTCGTATCAGAGAAAACTTTGAAGTTTTTGATTTCAAACTGGAAAAAGACGAACTCAGCGAGATCGCCAAATTGGACATTGGCAATCGTCTGGGGCCAGATCCCGATAGTTTTTAAATAATGGCAGCCAAATACCGCGACAAAATTACGCGATTTTTGGTCAATCGACGAACGGTAAACTGGCATCTTGAATCGGCTTTTTAATCGGCTTTTTAATTTAGCTTTAAAAGCACGCGTGAACCTTCGAGTCAGGGATGTCACTCATCAATCCGCCAGGGATGGCGGATTGATGCATCGCATGTAAAGGTTCTGGCGCAGGTTAACGAACTTTCTGCTTAACCCGGCCCGCGTTTGTCGACTTTCCCCCAGGACGAGAGCCTGTTGAGGATGATTTGCCCTGGATATTGGCTGGCGCAGTTTTACCTGAACCTGATGACGTTTTACCTGATGATCCTTGACCCGATGGCGGGTTGCCTGATGGTTCTTTACCCGATGCTGATGGCACTTTACCCGATGTCATTTTACCTGACGTCGCTTTGCGAGACGTAACTTCGCCCGATATTGCTTTGCCTGAGTGGGCATGACCCGGCGTAACTTTAGGTGAACCACTCGGCTGACGCTGGCGTGCGATAGCGGTGTGTTTAGTCAGCGCTGGCGTATGGTGACGCAAAGATCGTCGAGCTTCCCGCTGTTCTTCTATCGTCGGCGCAGGCACCAGACACTCCCGACGCCCACCGATCAAATGTGCCATGCCCATATCTTCCAAAGCGGTACGAATCAGCGGCCAGTTGGCAGGATCGTGGTAACGCAGCAGCGCCTTATGCAAGCGACGCTGGCGATCTCCTTTTGGCACCACCACGTCTTCACTTTTGTAATCGACCTTAGACAACGGGTTTTTACCGCTGTAATACATGGTGGTCGAGTTGGCCAATGGCGACGGATAGAAGTTCTGTACCTGATCCAGACGGAATCGGTTTTTCTTCAGCCATAGCGCCAAATTAACCATATCCTCATCCCGAGTGCCGGGGTGAGCCGAGATAAAGTAAGGAATCAAATACTGCTCTTTACCCGCCTGTTTGGAATAGGTATCAAACAGTTCTTTAAAACGCTGGTAGCTGCCCATGCCCGGTTTCAGCATTTTTGACAGCGGCCCTTCTTCCGTATGCTCTGGCGCGATCTTCAGATATCCCCCCACATGATGAGAAGCCAGCTCTTTGATATAACGCGGATCTTCTACCGCCAAATCGTAACGCACTCCGGAAGCAATCAGGATCTTCTTCACCCCTTTTAGATCGCGCGCCCGACGGTACAGCGAAATAGTGGGCTGATGATTGGTATCCATATGGGTACAAATCTCAGGATAGACACAGGAAGCGCGGCGGCAAGTTTGTTCCGCACGCGGAGACTGGCAGCGCAGCATATACATATTGGCCGTTGGGCCACCAAGATCGGAGATAATACCGGTAAACCCTGGGACTTTATCGCGAATTTCTTCGATTTCGCGAATTATAGAATCTTCCGAACGACTTTGAATAATTCGGCCTTCGTGCTCGGTAATCGAGCAGAAGGAACAACCGCCGTAGCAGCCACGCATAATATTGATCGAAAAACGGATCATGTCATAAGCCGGTATTTTTGCGTCACCGTAAGACGGATGAGGAACCCGTTGATAAGGTAGAGCAAATACGCTGTCCATTTCCTCGGTGCTCAACGGAATCGCTGGCGGATTAATCCAGATATAGCGATCTCCGTGTTTTTGCATCAACGCTCGTGCGCAGCCTGGGTTGGTTTCATGGTGCAGAATCCGCGAGGTATGTGCATATAACACTTTGTCTGCTTTAACTTTTTCATAAGAAGGCAGCAAAACATAGGTTTTTTCCCACGGTTTAGGCTTGGCAGCTCGCACCGTCACCGGTTTAGCTTCCTCGGCATCTGCTTTCCCCTCCGGCGCGCAGGCTAAGTCATCACCGTAAGGATTCGGAATCGGCTCAATACGCCCCGGTTTATCCAAACGGCTAGAATCCACGCCGCTCCAGCCAGGCAAAGGCGTTTTACGAATCACTACGGTATTACGCACATCCTGAATATCAGCAATTTTCTCGCCAGCCGCCAGCCGGTGCGCCACTTCAACCAATGGCCGTTCGCCGTTGCCGTACACCAGCATGTCTGCTTTAGCATCAATAATCACCGAACGCCGCACCGTATCTGACCAGTAATCATAATGAGCGATTCGGCGCAAACTGGCCTCGATTCCGCCTAATATCACTGGCACATGCTTATAGGCTTCCTTACAGCGCTGGCTGTAAACCAAAGTGGCGCGATCCGGCCGTTTTCCACTTTCATTATTCGGCGTATAGGCATCATCGTGACGCAATTTACGATCGGCAGTATAACGGTTGATCATCGAATCCATATTGCCCGCAGTGACGCCAAAGAACAGATTTGGCTCACCCAACCGCATAAAGTCTTCTTTATTGGTCCAGTCCGGTTGAGCAATAATTCCCACGCGAAATCCCTGCGCTTCAAGCATTCTGCCCACAATCGCCATACCAAAGCTCGGATGGTCAACGTAGGCATCGCCGGTCACCACGATAATGTCGCAGCTGTCCCAGCCCAGCACGTCCATCTCCTCCCGCGACATGGGTAAAAAAGGCGCGGTGCCATAGCACTCGGCCCAATAAGGCGTGTAGGAAAATAGATCGCGTTCTGGCTGAATCAGGCTGGTACTCATGGCAATACTCTTTAATCAGGAGATGGAGAGGAGGATGCGGGTCAGGAAATCATCACAGGGCGGCGATTATACGCATTTATCCATGTAAAGAGGAAGGTTATCGGTGGTTTCTTTGATCCCCCACCGACTCGTGGAGATCGCCCAAGAAATTATCGAATAGACAAACAAATAGTTGCGGGCAATGACGTAGACCAGGCGGCGATTAACCGCCCTGTCTTGAAGAAGAAAGGATTAAATCGGAGCAGGCTGTGTCACCAATTGACCGGTAGAGCCGCGATCGGCCATTTCCAGCGTCTGGCTGTAGAACAGGAATGGGAAATGCTCGGAAGAGACCTGATTGAAATACACCAGCAGCTCTACATCGCCATCGACCCAAACCGTATCTTTCCAACCACGGTCTTCCGCCATTGCCGGAGCGCCGTTCACATTTTTCACTAGGAAAGATACGCCCTGAATATGGAAAGCCTGCGGCATATCGGCGTGCAGCGTCCAGCGTTCCCAGGTTCCCTGCTGCGCCTGTGCGTCAACCCGATTCATATCCCAAATCGCGCCGTTAATGCCCGGTAAGTTATCGCCCAAACGAAATTCACGAGAGCGTACAACGTTGCCGTCAAGAATTTGGTCGGCCAATAGTCGCATTGGCAGATTATCAGTTACCAGCGGCAGTAAACCCGTCGGCTTTAAGGTCAAAACCAGCGTGGAGATCAAGATACTGGAGGGTTCAAACAGCCCGCGCAGACGATCCATAATACCCGCAGACTCACCGGCAGTAATGGAAACCTCGCTGCCCTGCGACATATCAATCAACACTTCGCGTCGCTCACCCGGTGCCAGCGATAGCTGTTGTACAGCAACGGGCGCGGGCAGGAAACCCTGATCGCTAGCCACAACGTGGAAAGGTCGGCCATCGCTGATTTGCAGAGTATAGCGGCGGGAGTTCGAGGCGTTCAGCAAACGCAAACGCACCCATCCACGAGAAACTTCGACAAACGGACTTTGCACCCCGTTAACCAGCAAAGTATCACCGATAAAGCCGCCCTTGGCCGGCGGGTTATATTCCGGAACGCCAAAGCTGTCCAGTCGTTTGTCCTGAATAATAATCGGGAAATCATCAACGCCGTAGTGGCTAGGCAGCGGCAGTGCTTTACTCACCTCATCTTCCACCAACCACATTCCCGCCAGCCCGTTATAGACATGGGGAGCCATACGATTAGGCGTATTGGCGTGATACCAACAGGTGGCAGCGCTTTGACGGATCGGCAGCACTGGAGACCAATCTACGCCCGGTGACATCATGCGCGGCGCTCCGCCCATTAAAGTGCCGGGAACCTGTAAACCGCTGATAGTCATAGAAACCGGCTCAGACAGTCGGTTGCTGTAAATCAACTTGACATCATCGCCGCTGTACACTCTGACCGTTGGCCCCAGATAGGAGCCATTGATGCCCCACACTTCCGCCTTTTTACGGCCAGACATGAATGCCCAGTGCGCGCGCTGTAACGTTAAAAACAGCGGTTGGCCACGGCGGGATTCCAGCAATGGGGGAACCGGTAAGGGAGGTTGCTGCGTACCGCTAGCCTGTGCCCTCAATGGCAGTGAACCTGCGCATAGCGCTAAGCCCGAAGCCTGAATGAACTGGCGACGACTAAGTGACATATCTTCTCCGTGAAAAGCACTAACAAACCGTATGCAAAAGTTTTGCCCGCCGACGCCGCACGGGTATCAGCGGGCAAAACACTAACGATCAAAGTCGTTTAAAATAAAGGCATTTTTATTTTAGCGTATCCAGTAACATACTGGAGTCGCGTTATTTTTTTTCTGCTGCGTACTTAGCAACTTCAGCATCAAGCTGCTCAATTTTGGTCGCCATCAGATTACGGCAATGCTCGGCGAGTTCGCGCACTCGCTCTTTGCTGTAGCCGCTGGTATCAATAGGTGGCAGCATTTCTACTATCACCAATCCATTATTCCAACGGTTCAAATTAATATTACCATTGGTATTGGAAACACAAATCGGCACGATAGGTACGCCAGCGGCGATAGCAGCATGGAAAGCGCCAGTTTTAAACGGCAACAGACCACGACCGCGGCTACGGGTTCCTTCCGGGAACATCCAGATAGAAATATTACGTTTCTTAACTTGCTCAACCACTTGCGCAATAGTTCCGTGGGCTTTAGCGCGATTCTCGCGGTCAATCAGCAGGTTACCGGTCAGCCAATACAGTGGCCCAAACAGTGGAATCCACAGCAGGCTTTTTTTACCAACGGTTACCGTACCAGGCTGAACCACATTCGACATAGTAACCATATCGTAATTATTCTGGTGGTTAGCGATATAGATACAGTTGCCATACTCTGCAGCTTCCGCTGGAATACGTTGTTCAACGGTGATACCGAATAGTCGGGACATTCGGCCAAACAAATGTCCGAAGGTCGCAACGTGGCGGGGATTTCGTGGACTGAAAAGACAGTAAATCGAACCAAACACACACACCAATAAGCAATACAAAACCGCCAGTACTGAGCGCAAAATTAATAACATAACAACCTCTTGAAAACCTAATCGACGCTAGTATAGCGGCTGCGATAAAAAACACCGCGTAGATTCACCGCCATAATAAATTGCCATTACAGAAGGTTCAAATAATCTGGGGGAAAAGGCCAACGGCCATGGCTGATCGATCAAAGCGGTCAACCGTTTAAATCGATGCCGATGCGGATTGCCAGCCTGAATACGACTGGCAATCCGCTCAGGGACAATAGCTACTGGTTATTTTCAGGCTGTTCAGGGCGCGCAGGCGCGTCCACTTCAACCCGGTCTATCTTCTGCAATCCACGAGGCAACGGCGAGCCTTTGCGTCCACGTTCCGCACGGAATTTCTGTAAATCTTCTGGACGCAGCGTCAGCTTGCGTTTGCCGAAGTACAGCGTCACCGAAGTCTGCGGAGGCAAGACAAACAGCCAGGCTAGCCCGTCTTCCCCTGCCGCCGCCTGCGCCGCCGGAATAGAGACGATCTTATTCCCTTTCCCTTTCGACAACTCCGGCAAATCGGCCACCGGGAACATCAGCATACGTCCAGCCATGGTGATGGAAAGCAACATATCATCCGGGCCATGAATTTCCAGCGGCGGCAACGCTTTCGCGTTTTCCGGTAGAGTAATCATGGCTTTACCCGCGCGGTTCTTAGCCACCAGATCGTTGAAAGTACAGACAAAACCGTAACCGGCGTTAGAAGCCATCAACAGTTTTTGATCGTCCGGAGCCATCAACACCTGCTCAATGGTCGCCCCCGGAGGCGGCGTTAGCTTACCGGTTAGCGGCTCACCTTGCCCACGAGCAGACGGTAGCGTCAGCGGATCCAGCGCATAGCTGCGTCCGGTGGAGTCAATAAACACCACCGGCTGATTACTCTTGCCGCGAGCAGCGGAGCGGAAGCTATCTCCCGCTTTGTAACTTAAACCGCTTGGATCGATATCATGGCCTTTGGCGCTTCGCACCCAGCCCATCTCAGACAGCACAATAGTTACCGGCTCGGAAGGCACAATATCGTGCTCGCTCATCGCCTTGGCTTCACTACGTTCGGTCAGCGGCGAACGGCGATCATCACCATAAGCGGCCGCGTCTGCCTGAATTTCTTTTTTGATCAGCGTATTCAGCTTGCGTTCAGAAGCCAGCAGCGCCTGCAATTGATCGCGCTCTTTCGCCAGTTCATCCTGCTCACCGCGAATCTTCACCTCTTCCAGCTTGGCCAGATGACGAAGTTTCAGCTCCAGAATAGCTTCGGCCTGCGTTTCGGAAATCCCGAAATGCTGCATTAGCAATGGCTTAGGCTCATCTTCGGTACGAATAATATGAATCACTTCGTCGATATTCAGGAAGGCGACTAATAAACCCTCTAAAATATGCAGACGCTTCAATACCTTATCCAGACGATAGTTCAAACGCTTACGCACGGTGTCGCGGCGGAATTCCAGCCATTCGGTCAGAATTTCCAGCAAGCCTTTCACCGACGGACGATGATCTAGACCGATCATATTCATATTGATACGGTAGCTGCGTTCCAGATCGGTTGTCGCGAAGAGGTGGTTCATTACCTGTTCGAGATCGACGCGATTGGTTCGTGGCACGATCACCAGGCGAGTCGGATTTTCATGATCCGATTCATCGCGCAAATCCTCTACCATCGGCAGCTTTTTCGCTCGCATTTGGTTGGCGATTTGTTCCAGAACCTTGGCACCGGAAACCTGATGAGGCAACGCTGTAATCACCGCGCTGCCGTCTTCTTTTTTCCATACCGCGCGCATTCGCACAGAGCCACGGCCATTCTGATAAATCTTACGGATTTCGTCTCTTGGTGTAATGATTTCCGCTTCGGTTGGGAAATCAGGGCCTTGTACGAACTCTAGCAATTCTTCCAGCGAGGTATGGGGCTTATCAATCAACGCCACTACCGCCTGAGCAATCTCCCGCACGTTATGCGGCGGAATATCCGTCGCCATACCAACGGCAATGCCGGTAGTACCGTTCAGCAGTATGTTTGGCAGGCGCGCAGGCAGCATTTTCGGCTCCTGCATGGTGCCGTCAAAGTTTGGCACCCAATCCACCGTCCCCTGCCCCAATTCACCCAGTAGCACTTCGGCATATTTGGATAAACGAGATTCGGTATAACGCATCGCTGCGAACGATTTAGGATCGTCCGGTGCCCCCCAGTTACCCTGCCCGTCCACCAGCGGATAACGGTAAGAGAACGGCTGCGCCATCAACACCATAGCTTCATAGCAGGCGCTATCGCCGTGAGGATGGTATTTACCCAGCACATCACCCACGGTACGCGCTGATTTCTTAAATTTGGCACTGTTGCTCAGACCCAGTTCGGACATGGCATACACAATGCGGCGTTGTACCGGCTTTAAACCATCGCCGATAAACGGCAACGCCCGATCCATGATGACGTACATGGAATAGTTCAAATAGGCGTTTTCAGTAAATGTGTGCAGCGGTAAGCGCTCTGCACCGTCATGAGTCAAATCACTCATTACTTAATTATCCTCAGACTCGGGCGAGAAGATCGTGGCTTACAGCCAATCATCACCGGAAGTTCATTATAGATTTCTGCTCGCGATAGTAACTCATCTGCGGGGTAACTGTCACAAATCCAAAGCAATCTACGCGGGCAAATCTGCCTATTTTCGCCGCAGGCCACGAATTTTGCTGTCTGGCGCTTTTGTCGCTAAAAGCGACAGTTAGGATGAATATCCCCGCTTTGTTGCTTCGCAGTCAAAACTGTTCTGCCTAAAAGCCTATTTTTCTATGCGAATGCAATCATTAGCATACGCTGCAATCGAGATAGGCCAGAAATAATAGTCACGCTGTATACAGCATGTTGTTTTCACTGGTTGTCTTCACGCTACCCGGAGTATGCCATGAGTAACATACTGATTATTAATGCAAAGAAAGAATTTGCCCACTCAAAAGGGGCATTGAACGATACGCTGACCAAGGTTGCGACCGAGTGTCTGCAAGAAATCGGTCATCAGGTTAAGGTCACGGTTGTTGATCAAGGCTATGATATTGAATCTGAAATTCAGAATTTCCTCTGGGCCGATACGGTTATCTATCAGATGCCGGGTTGGTGGATGGGGCCGCCTTGGATTCTGAAAAAGTATATCGACGAAATCTTTACCGAAGGTCATGGCCGTTTGTATCAAAGCGATGGTCGTAGCCGTTCGGAAAACAGCAAGAAATACGGATCTGGCGGCCTGCTTCAAGGTAAAACTTACATGCTTTCCGTGACCTGGAATGCACCGGCAGAAGCCTTTACCGATCCAAATCAGTTCTTCCACGGCGTTGGCGTGGACGGCGTTTACCTGCCCGTTCATAAAGCGAATCAATTCCTTGGCATGGAACCTCTGCCAACCTTTATGTGCAACGACGTGATTAAACAGCCGGACATCGCAGGTGATATTGCACGTTATCGCCAGCATTTATCAACGCTGTTCGCCTAAAATCCAGCCCGATTTGGAGTGGTTATGATTAGCGTTTTCGCAGAAATTCAGGTTAAACCGGGCCGCCGTCAGGCGGTACTGGATTCCTTCGCCCAACTGCTGCCGGACGTACTGGCAGAGCAAGGCTGCGGCGGGTATGTCCCCATGGTTGATGTGCCAACTCAGTTAGCCTGGCAGCGCCAAGCGCCTGATTTCATTTTTATGTGGGAACAGTGGGCCAGCGTGCAACATCTGGAACAACATCTCGTCATGCCGCATATGAAGCGGCATCAGGAACGAGTGAAAGACGATGTATTGGACGTAGTTATCAATATTATTGATCACGCCCTGCCAGCCAAAGCCTGATGTATTTATATCGATAGCTTTTATGTCAGTCGCTTGAAAGTCAATAACACCCAATAGATTACATATTGATAGATTGCATAGTGGAGCAATAAGACAAACGAACGAATCTTTAGGCACTTATTCCACTCTGTGACTGAAGTCAGTAAAAGCGATCAACATCCCAGCAGAATGAAAGCGAAAAAGTCTAATGTGTCTACCGGCTATCCGCCCTCATCGGGTAGCCGGATTTCCCAATCTACGACTATTTTTCCGCTTTGAGCCAATGGCTACCCTGCAAACGAATCTGCTCGCTCACGTAATCCAGAAAGCAGGTGATCCGCGCAGCCAACTGCGTATTACGATAATAAACCGCATTGATCGGTTGCCAGGCTTCCAGCGTTTGCTCCGCCAGCACCTGCACCAAGCGTCCTTCCAACTGATCTTCCCGCGTCATAAAATCGGATAACTCGACGATTCCTTGTCCATTCAGTGCCAAATGGCGCAAAGTTTCCCCACTGGATGCCGCCAAGCAAGGCGTAATCGATGAGCGACCGCCGGGCAAATAAGGTAACGCCCACTGATTCAGAAATTCCGGTTGAGTAAATCCTAATAAGCTGTGCTCAGCCAGTGCTTCTATCGTTTCTGGCGCACCGTGGCGCTGAATATATTCCGGGCTAGCCAGAATCCGCAGACGGCTGGAACCCAATAAGCGGGCATGAATCGTCGAGTCGCGCAGAGCGCCAATACGAATGGCAACATCCGTCCGCTGCTCCAGCAGATCGATATTCAGATCGTCGGTATTCAACTCCAGATCGATCTGCGGATATAACTCGCGAAAACCGCCAATCATCGGCACGATCACATGCTGCATAAAAGGCACCGCGGCGTTGACTCGCAGTCTCCCGGCTGGTTTCAGCCGTCGCAGTGCGATTTGTTCTTCGGCATCATCCACCGCGCCAATAATCTGCCGAGCGTGAGCCAAAAACAGCTCTCCTTCCTCGGTTAACTCCAGCCGACGCGTGGTACGCCGCAGCAAGGTGGTTTCCAGTTTTTGCTCCAGACGGCTCAGCGCCCGGCTAATACCCGATGTGGTTTGATTGCGTTGTTCCGCCGCCGCCGTGATCGAACCGCTGTCCACCACCGAGATAAAAGCTTGAAGTTCTTCTAAGGTGATTTTCATTATTGACATCCAGGCAAAGATTTAAGCTATTTAACCGCAAAAACTTGTAGAAATGAAGCTGCGGTTAGCGGTCATAAACGACCACGCCCGGATCTGCATGAATGCAGCCGGGCGCGGTTTAACGCAAAGATCCGCAAAAAAAGAATTACACTTCGATCTCGGCGGTATCTCCCTTCTCTTGTAGCCAATTACGGCGATCTTCGGAACGCTTCTTCGCCAGCAGCATATCCATCACCGCCATCGTCTTATCGATATCGGTATCGTCAACGGTCAGCTGCACCAAACGGCGAGTATTAGGATCGAGCGTCGTTTCACGCAGCTGTAGCGGGTTCATTTCACCCAATCCTTTAAAGCGCTGAACGTTAGGTTTACCACGTTTACGCTTCAACTGCTCCAATACGCCAGTTTTTTCTTCTTCATCAAGCGCATAGAACACTTCTTTACCCAAATCGATACGGTACAGCGGCGGCATGGCCACATAGACATGGCCACCGCGCACCAGCGAGCTGAAGTGGCGTACAAACAGCGCGCACAGCAAAGTGGCGATATGTAGACCATCGGAGTCCGCATCCGCCAGAATGCAGATCTTGCCGTAACGTAGTTGGCTCAGATCTTCGCTATCAGGATCGATACCGATCGCGACTGAAATATCATGCACTTCCTGTGAAGCCAGTACCTCATCCGAGGACACTTCCCAAGTATTCAGGATCTTACCTTTGAGCGGCATGATGGCCTGATATTCACGATCTCGCGCCTGTTTCGCCGATCCGCCTGCGGAATCACCTTCTACGAGAAACAGTTCGGTCATGCTGAGATCCTGCGAGGTACAGTCTGCCAGTTTGCCGGGTAAAGCCGGGCCGCTGGTCAGCTTTTTACGTACCACTTTTTTCGCCGCGCGCATCCGGCGCTGCGCGCTGGAAATAGCCAGCTCGGCCAGTTGCTCAGCCGCCTGAACGTTCTGGTTTAGCCACAGGCTGAAGGCATCTTTCACCACGCCAGATACATAGGCCGCGCACTGACGAGAGGACAGGCGCTCTTTGGTCTGACCGGCAAACTGCGGATCCTGCATTTTGACAGAAAGCACGTAGGCGCAGCGTTCCCAGATATCGTCGGCGGACAGCTTCACGCCGCGCGGCAAAATATTGCGGTATTCGCAGAACTCACGCATGGCGTCCAGCAAGCCTTGGCGCAGGCCATTGACGTGAGTACCGCCTTGCATGGTAGGAATCAGGTTAACGTAGCTTTCTGTCAGCAGATCGCCACCTTCCGGTAGCCATAACAGCGCCCAGTCAATAGCTTCGGTATCCCCAGCGGAAGAACCGACAAACGGCACTTCCGGCAAAGTAATCAGGCCGTTGACCGCTTCCATCAGATAATCGGTCAGGCCATCGGCATAACACCAGCGTTGTTCGGTGTTATTCACCATGTCTTTAAAGACGATTTCCACGCCCGGACACAGTACCGCTTTTGCTTTCAGCAAATGTGACAAACGGGAAACGGAGAAACGCGGGCTATCGAAAAACGATTCATCAGGCCAGAAATGCACGCTGGTGCCGGTGTTTCGCTTACCGCAAGTACCAATCACCTGCAAATCCTGCACTTTATCCCCGTTTTCAAACGCCATGCTGTAAATCTGGCCGTCCCGGCGAACCGTCACTTCCACTCGACGAGACAAGGCGTTAACCACTGAAATCCCCACGCCGTGCAAACCGCCGGAGAATTGGTAGCTCTTATTAGAGAATTTCCCCCCGGCGTGCAGACGACAGAGAATCAGCTCAATGGCCGGTACGCCTTCTTCCGGGTGAATATCCACTGGCATCCCGCGGCCATCATCAATCACTTCCAGAGACTGATCGGCGTGCAGAATCACATCAATACGGCGAGCGTGTCCGGCTAGCGCTTCATCAACACTGTTATCTATCACCTCTTGGCCGAGGTGGTTTGGGCGCGTAGTGTCGGTATACATACCTGGACGACGACGTACTGGTTCTAGACCGCTGAGTACTTCAATGGCATCAGCGTTATAGCTGGATTGAGTCATGGTTTGATTAATGTTCGGCTAAGGGTTGGAGGGCTAGCGGTGACAGCCGGGTGAGTGATTACACTCACCGCATCTGGCGGCGATAACGTCACGCTGTATCAGGCAGTCGTTAGCCCTAAAAAATTCACAATCGGTGAGAAATAGTGTTCAAAGCCTACAAAGGCATGATTTCCACCTGATTCTACCGTTTGTCGACAAGAGGTGTAATAAGCAACCGCCTGTCGATAATCGAGGATTTCGTCCCCGGTTTGTTGCAATAGCCAGAGTAAATCAGGCGATTCCAACGGATCTATTTGCATGACTTTCAGGTCATAAACGTGACGAGACTCTAACACATATTGCTGACCCGTGTAGGGGTTCTGATTTTGCCCCAGATAATCAATCAACAGCTCGAAAGGACGTACCGCCGGGTTGACTACCACCGCCGGAATGCTGAAACACTGGGAAAGCCAGGTGGCAAAATATCCACCCAGCGAGGAGCCGACAATGCCCAGATTCTGCCCGGCCTTGCTCATAATGATATCTTCCAGCATTTCCGCCGCCTCTGCCGGAAACGGCGGCAACTGCGGTACCAACATGTCAATGTGCGGATGATTTTCCTGCAGCCAGCTTTTGAACGCGGTGGCTTTCGCCGACTGCGGAGAGCTGTTGAAACCATGCAGATAAAGAAGAGTATTCATCAATAGCCGTCCGCATCCATATTGGGGTTGAACTCGTCACTGTCCAGGCGGCGTACTTCCGTTTCCAGCGTACCGCCCGGCAATAAATCGAGGTAACGCCATCCCGGCGCTACGGTATCCAGAGTAAAGTTAGTACAGTGCGGTTTGAATTGCACGCAGGTTGACGGGCTGGCCAGCAGCCGCTTGCCATACCAATCAAGATCCAATTCCTGATGAATATGTCCGCACAGCAGCGTAGTGACGCGCGGATAGCGAATCAATACATCGGCCAGCATATGAGCGTTGCGCAGACTGTGTTGATCCAACCAGGTACAACCTGACGGCATCGGATGGTGATGTAGCAAAATCAAAGTGTAGCGTTCTGGATGAGCCTGTAAGCAGCGTTCCATCCACTCTAGCTGATGTTCGCTTAATTCACCGTAAGGCACACCAAAAACCTGGCTGTCCAATAAGAGAATCTGCCAGTTATCGCCTACAAACGCCTGTTTTGATGGCGCAATATTTGCCGCGGCCAGCACATCTACCATTGCCGGCTGGAAATCATGATTTCCCGGCAACCAAAGGCATGGCGCAGACAAACGGGCAATACCCTGCGCAAAATGCTGATAAGCCGCTATAGACTGATCCTGCGCCAGATCGCCGGTCGCAACGATCAGATCGTAGGAGTACTTTTCGGCAATAATTGCATCCAATACCGCCCGATAGCTGCGTCCGGTATTGACACCCAGCAAGGTTTCATCCTCACCGGCAAAAAGGTGGGTATCTGTTATTTGTAATATTCTGACCCTGGCCCCACTCGCCATAGGCAGTTCAAACAGGCTTTCCAATTGGTATCCTTGTTTTAAGTCTGTCTAACAAACCGGAACCGCCACAGCTCCATGCGCCAAGCAATAGCGCAACCAGTCAGCAAGAAACTGGTTAATTTGATGCTTTTCGTCCCGTTGATGCAACTTTTTATTCGGATAATCATAACTTGCTTTGAACCGGGAGATCTGCTGACTGGCACACACTTCCGCTACCCTGGCATCATGGTAAAGGCGTACCGACATCGAAGGCAGCCCCCAATGGCCGACGACTGGCGCAGTCTGCACAATCTCAACCACCGTAGTGTAGCGAGTCGATTCCAAGATAGTTAATCGATAACAGATGCTATTGACCTGATAAGCCATGCTTTCATTCACTTCGTCAGTGCGCGGCGTTAAACGACGCAATTGTGCGTAATTAGTTTCGCACACCCGCATCATTTCAGGAAAATCAGGCGTATAGCGTTTAGACATTATTTTTCCCACTCTTTTCTCAGCAACTGATGGTGCAACGCCAGCCATTGTAATGCAATGACCGAAGCGGCGTTATCGATAACGCCTTCTTCCACCCAGCGGTAGGCCTGCTCGCGGCTAACCACGTGGACGCGAATATCTTCATTCTCTTCTTCCAGACCGTGAATACCGGAGGCCGTGGTGGCATCCACTTCACCGACCATAATCGATAAACGCTCGCTGGTACCACCGGGGCTGGCCAGATAACTCAATACCGGTTTACAGCGCCCAACGATGATACCTGCCTCTTCCTGCGCTTCGCGGCGGGCGACCTCTTCCACACTCTCCCCCGGCTCGATCATGCCAGCGACCATCTCCAGTAGCCAAGGAGACTCACTGGAATCAATAGCTGCGATACGCAGTTGCTCCACCAGCACCACTTCGTCCCGGATCGGATCATAAGGAAGCAAAACCGCCGCATGGCCGCGCTCAAAAATCTCCCTTTTTACCTCACCACTCATTTCACCGTTGAATAGGCGATGACGGAAGCGATACAGATTCAATGAAAAAAAACCGCTGTAAAGTGACTCACGTGCAATAATTTCCACATCATTCTTATTCAAAGTTACCGGTGACTCTTGGGGCAATGACATATACTTTTCTCCTACCTGAGTATTGTGCCGATATACTAATTTTTTATGACACTCGTTTTACTGATATAAAAAGTAAAAGTCTTCGCGAATAAAAAATGATACGCGGCGGGCTAGCTATGCTGTCTGAGTTTAAAATAGCAAGCGTGGCGGCCTTATGGGAATGGTTGGAAGAATACTGGTTTAAGTTTGTGTTAGATTTAGGTAAATAAAGGCAAGATGGCACAATCAGCCACCTTATCCCATTGGCAGACTCTGATAGAATCGGCAACAATTCGTCTATCGTCAGATACCATGGCAACATTTTGCGCACAACTGCTGCACAACAAGGAATGCAAATGAAGAAACTGCTCCCCCTTCTTATCGGACTGAGCCTTGCCGGTTTCAGTACCATGAGCCAGGCAGAGAACCTGCTGCAAGTTTATAAACAAGCGCGGGACAGCAATCCCGACTTACGTAAATCTGCCGCTGACCGTGATGCTGCATTCGAAAAAATCAATCAATCTCGCAGCCCGCTGTTACCACAGCTCGGTTTAGGCGCAGGTTATACCTATACCAACGGTTTCCGCGATAACAATGGCGTAGACAGCAATTCCACCTCAGGATCGCTGCAACTGACCCAAACCATTTTCGATATGTCAAAATGGCGCGCGCTGACCTTACAAGAAAAAGCTGCCGGTATTCAGGACGTTTCGTTCCAGACCAGCGAACAATCGTTAATCCTGACCACCGCTACCGCCTATTTCAACGTACTGAGAGCGATTGACTCTCTGTCTTACGTTCAGGCGCAGAAAGAATCGGTATACCGTCAGTTGGATCAAACCACTCAGCGTTTTAACGTCGGTCTGGATCCAATCACCGACGTACAAAACGCCCGCGCCAGCTATGACACTGTGCTGGCCGATGAAGTGACGGCGCGTAATAATCTGGATAACGCACTGGAAGTTCTGCGTCAGGTCACCGGCGTTTACTACCCGGAACTGGCCTCTCTGAACGTTGAACGTTTGAAAACCGATAAACCAGACGCAGTCAATAACCTGTTGAAAGAAGCAGAAAAACGCAACCTGGCGTTGCTGACTGCTCGCTTAAATCAGGATTTGGCTCGTGAGCAGATTAAAGCGGCCGAAACTGGCTATATGCCAACGATTGATCTGACCGCTTCTTCATCAATTACTAATACCCGTTACAGCGGTAGCGCCAGTTCGCAGCAAATCAATAATGACGCTGGTCAGAACAAAATCGGCGTGCAGCTTAGCCTGCCATTATACAGCGGCGGAGCAACCAACTCGGCGGTTAAACAGGCGCAGTTCAACTTTGTTGGCGCCAGCGAGCAGTTGGAAAGCGCACACCGTGGCGTCGTGCAGAACGTTCGTTCCTCGTTTAACAACATTTCGGCATCAATCAGCAGCATCAATGCCTACAAACAGGTTGTGATTTCAGCCCAAAGTTCATTGGATGCCATTGAAGCCGGTTATCAGGTAGGAACTCGTACCATTCTGGATGTGTTGACTGCAACCACCACGTTGTACAATGCAAAACAGCAGTTAGCCAATGCCCGTTATGACTATCTGATCAATCAGTTAAACATTAAATCTGCTCTGGGTACTCTGAATCAGAACGATTTGATGTCGCTGAACGCAGTATTGGATAAGCCGGTTCCAACTGCACCAGACGCTGTGGCGCCCGAGGGTAAACAGCAACCTGCGGGCAGCTACGCACAGACCGCGTCTCAAACTGTGCCGGTGACTCAGCCAGCGGCGGCGACAACCCGCAGTTCTGGTAATCCATTCCGCAACTGATTCTGACGTCGGCCTTTCCCCAAGGCCGACATTCTTCGGGCGTAGCATTGTATACGCCCGATTATTACTTTTCTCATGATTTCCTCCACTTTAGGGACAAGCATTTTTCATCGATGAAAAAAGAGAGCTAGCCCGCAGCATTTCGTATAGCAATGTAAAGTATGCCGCTGACCTCCCCCTGCGCTTTAATTTTATACATCTTTCCCCTATTCTTATGGCCACGCTATATGACTATAAATGGGATAAAGGGCAAAAAGCCCGGACACAGGACCAATGACGATGAAACGGACTAAAAACATCAATCAAGAGACATTCCGTAAATCCTGGCGTAACTATCGCTTAGCGCCTGTCGCGTTGGCGGTCAGTGCCGTATTTATGCTTGCCGGTTGCGAAAAAACCGATGAAACCGTCTCTCTGTACCAGAATGCAGACGACTGCTCACAGGCAAATCCATCTAAAAGCGCCGAATGCACTGCGTCTTACAATAATGCCTTGCAGGAAGCGGCTAAAACCGCGCCTAAATATGCAACGCGTGCAGACTGTGTGGCTGAATTTGGTGAGTCTCAGTGTACTCAGGCACCGGCTCAGGCCGGTATGGCTCCGACTTCAGCACCCGCAGAAGCTGGCGCAACGGCGCAGCCACAGCAGAGCGGCAGTATGTGGATGCCTCTGATGGCCGGTTACATGATGGGCCGAATGATGGGCGGCGGCGCAAGCCAACCACTGTTTACCTCTAAATCAGCAGGCAGCCCGGCTAACGGCAAATTTGTTGACGCAACCGGTAAAAACTACGGCCCTGCTACCACCGGTCGTACCATGACCGTGCCTAAAACCGCGCTGGCACCAAAACCTGCGGTAACCAACACTATCACTCGCGGTGGCTTCGGTGAATCAGTAGCCAAACAGACCTCTATGCAGCGCAGCAATGCTTCATCATCCAATTCCAGCTCGCGCAGTATGGGTGGCTAAGGTCTGATTAATGAAACGTTTACCGATTACCGAGCGTCCAGACTGGCGCGAAAAGGCGACCGAGTTTGGCTTTAAATTTCACACCATGTATGGCGAGCCGTACTGGTGTGAGGATGCCTACTACGAATTTACGCTGGCGCAGATTGAAGAGCTGGAAGATACCACGGCAGAATTGCATCAAATGTGCCTGCAGGTGGTAGAAAAGGTCATTAATAGCGATGAGCTGATGGCAAAATTCCGCATTCCTAAACATGTTTGGGATTTCGTCCGCACTTCGTGGCGCACCAACCAGCCTTCTCTCTATTCCCGCCTTGATTTAGCCTACGACGGTAAAAGTCCGGCCAAGTTACTGGAAAATAACGCAGATACGCCAACGTCACTGTATGAAGCGGCATTCTTCCAATGGCTGTGGCTGGAAGATCAGATCAACGCTGGCAATCTGAGCGGCGATGCAGATCAGTTCAACAGCCTGCAGGAAAAGCTAATCGAACGCTTTACTGAACTGCGGGAAAACCACGGTTTTAGCCTGTTGCATCTGGCCTGCTGTCAGGACACCGAAGAAGATCGCGGTACGGTGCAATATCTACAAGATTGTGCTCTTGAGGCCGGATTACCAACCGAATTCCTGTTTATGGAAGAAATCGGCCTGGGTGAAAAAGGGCAATTTACCGATCTGGATAACCAGGTTATCAGTAATTTGTTCAAGCTCTATCCATGGGAATTCATGTTCCGCGAAATGTTCTCCACCAAGCTGGAAGACGCGGGCGTTCGCTGGCTGGAACCGGCGTGGAAAAGCATTATTTCCAACAAAGCACTGCTGCCGCTGCTGTGGGAGATGTTCCCTAATCACCCAAATCTACTGCCAGCATACTTTGCCGAAGACGACCATCCGCCGTTGGATCACTATGTGACCAAGCCTTTGTTCTCACGGGAAGGTGCCAATATCCAGATCGTGGAAAATGGCAAAGAAGTGGCCCGCGTGGATGGCCCTTACGGTGAAGAAGGCATGATCGTACAGCAATTCCATCCGTTGCCACGCTTTGGCGATAGCTACACGCTGATTGGCAGCTGGTTGATCAACGATCAGCCCTGCGGTATTGGTCTGCGCGAAGATCGCGAATTGATCACGCAGGATCTGTCTCGATTCTACCCACATATTATTTTTGGCTAATCCCCAACTATGATGTGCAAAAGGGAAGGCAATCGCCTTCCCTTCTTATATTTATAAAACCACTTATATCAATCAAATCATTAGCCTAAACGAACCGACAGCATACTCAGCGATCCCATTTCGATTCCTTCGGTCGGTAGAGAAATAGCTTCTTTTCCGTCCCAGGCTCCCAAAATATACAGCAGCGGCAGGAAGTGTTCCGGAGTCGGGTTTGACAGCGCCGCGCCCTCATGATCCATAAAATGGACCAGTGGATGGTTATCCCCCTGATAATCAAGGTTATCCCTGACGTACTGTTCAAAAGATTCGGCCCACGGATAAGGGCTAGCCTCTCCCTTCCAGTTAACCATTCTCAGGTTATGAACCACGTTACCACTGGCCACAATCAGCACACCCTGCTCACGTAGCACCGCCAGCTTACGCCCTAATTCATAGTGATAAGCCGCTGGCTGGGTACCATCAACACTGAGTTGCACCACCGGAATATCGGCGTCAGGGTACATTTTAATTAACACTCCCCAAGCTCCGTGATCCAAACCCCATTCGCGGGTATCGGCCATCACTTCAGCAGGTTTCAGCAGTTGCTGAATTTGCTCTGCAAGCTCAGGCGAACCGGGAGCCGGATACTGAGTATCAAACAAAGCCTGTGGAAATCCGCCAAAATCGTGAATAGTCCGCGGTTTTCCCATTGCTGTTACCGCAGTTCCACGGGTATACCAGTGGGCGGAAATAGCCAAAATCGCTTTCGGCCTAGGAATCGCCTTACCCAACGCACGCCATGCCAAGGTATGACTGTTTTCTTCCAGCACGTTCATCGGGCTACCGTGGCCGAGAAACAGTGCAGGCATACGAGAGGTGTTCATAGGAAATCCTTACAGTTAAATGAAATTATCAGGCTCTAGCTACAGGTTGGTCGCCAGACCTTGCAACTACATTACGCGCTTTCTTTTCATTGCACAGCCGGATAACCATGAAGAAGATAGTCAAGAAATTTGAATGTATAGCGAGGGAAGACAAAGCGGGAATCCACAGCGGAAACAGAAATGAAAAAACCGGGCTATTTTACCTGTTAAGGAAAATAAAACCCGGTTAACTCAGTCAGTTAAATCAGACAGCATTCAGAATGCTGCTAACCAAACTCAGCTGGCTTTCTGTGCATGAGCCAAGCGGTATTCCGCCAGGTCATCAATAGTGACTACTGGCATATCATGCTGTTTAGCAAAGGCAATCACTTCTGGCGCATGCGCCATGCTGCCATCGTCATTGGTCAATTCGCACAGTACGCCTGCGGGTTTAAAACCGGCCAGCGTTGCCAAGTCAATGGATGCTTCGGTATGACCACGACGAGTCAGTACGCCACCCGGTTGACCGCGCAGTGGGAAAACGTGGCCTGGACGGCTAAGATCCGCAGGTGCCGCGTTATCCGCAATGGCCGCACGAATGGTGGTCAAGCGGTCAGCGGCAGATACGCCCGTAGTAACGCCTTTAGCGGCTTCAATAGTCACGGTGAATGCGGTCTGGAACTGGCTGGAGTTGTTGGTCACCATCATTGGCAACTCAAGCTGCTGACGACGTTCTTCGGTGATACACAGACACACAATCCCACTGCCGTGACGAATTGTCAGAGCCATTTGTTCTACGGTCATGGTTTCTGCGGCGAAGACAAGATCGCCTTCGTTTTCGCGGTTTTCGTCGTCTAGCACCATCACACCTTTGCCATTACGCAAGGCGTCCAATGCACGCTCTACACGCTCGAAAGGCGTGCCAAAATCTGATAGAAGGGTCTGATTCATGGTAAAAAACCTCATTAAATTATGGATTACCAGAATCAGGGCGGTCTTGAGGAGTGTTCGCCAAATATACGGCAAAAATAACGCAAGCGGGCAGTATGCCCGGCAGATACCGTTACTCTCTCCCATCCGGACTATAACCGTCGGCCCCGGAATTACACCGGATCTGCTGACCTCTACGCTGAATGAAATTAACCACTCAATGTGAGCGCTCGCGGGCTTCCACAACGCGATACAAAAGTACCTAACTATGGTTTACCGCCGGTGGGGACTTTCACCCCGCCCTGAGAATAAGCGTAAAGACTATAACGCTAATGATTCGTCCGGGCAATTGGCAAAATGCAGAATTAAACCCTGGTCACAAAGGTTTATAGAATTGACGCCAGGCATTACACTATTAGGCAATCACTAAACATCAAATTAGGGAAATACCATGATTGACCCGAAAAAAATTGAACAAATCGCCCGCCAGGTGCATGAATCCATGCCGAAAGGTATCCGCGAGTTCGGGGATGACGTCGAAAAGAAAATCCGCCAGGTGCTGCAATCGCAACTGACTCGTTTGGATTTGGTTAATCGTGAAGATTTCGACGTGCAAACGCAGGTGTTACTGCGCACCCGCGAAAAACTGGCAATGTTGGAACAGCGGATGAGCGAGCTGGAAGCCAAATTTAACGCGGCGCCAGTTGCTGCGCAGGACGAAGCCGAGAAAACCAGCGAGTAATTATTTCCAGCGTTCAGCTTAAAGGGGCTAGAATGCCCCTTTTTTCGTTGATAAAAAACATCTTAATGTTAGCCGATGAGTCAGCGATCAACCGTTGATATGGTTGTTTTTGGCAAAATGAGCCAAAGTCCCGCAAACATAACCAGAGCGTATAAACTCTTCCACCCAATCATCAACAGCAATATGCAGCACAGCAGGCTGCCAATCATCGCCATCCAGCGTGAACGCCCTTTCAACAAGCGAATACCCGCCAACATACACAGCAAATAAATCAGCACGAAAATACCGTTGGCGTAGACGATCAGCATATCCAGCGGCAGAGAAAACCAATAAGTCAGCAACGTAGCAGCCAGACAGCAACCCACTACGGCGCTAAGGGCATTGACCGGCGTTTGGCCAGCGGATAAGCGAGCCAAAGGGCTTTCTGGGCGACTGACAGCCTGTGACCACACCATGCGAGCAAAACTCTGGGTATAAATATTCACACTGGCGAAGCACGCCAGATAGCCAATAATACAAGCGACCCAAAGTGCGCGCTGACCAAAAAGTTGCACCACTATGCCCGGTAGAGATGCGGCCGCGGCCTGCTCTGTGCCATAGGCATGGAAATGGAGTACGGCAACGGTACAACCCCAGTAAACCGCACCGGCCACCAACATGCCGATCAGCAAGGCGCGAGGAAAATCCCGTTTAGGATGGCGGAATTCTGTCGCCAGATGCGCAAAGGCTTCCAGACCGACAAAACACCAGAACATTACCGCTAATGCATTGAATATATTAGGAGGAGAAACATCGGTAATCGCTGGCCAGGGAATCTGAGCGGGGCTGATATCCCCCCGCCACCAAATCGCCGCAACCAGAGCGATAATCAACAGGGCAATCAGAGTTTGAATATTGGCGCTGGAACCTGCGCTACGGGTGCCCAGTAGCCAAATCACCAGTAAAGTAGCCAGTTGCACTATCAGCAAGCCGGTAGCACTCCAGCCAAAGATGGCCTGCCAGAAGCCAGCGGCAATCTGCAATGCCGCTGGTAACCCCACGGGAATCACCGATAAAAACAGCCAGCCCGCCACTTTACCCAAACGTGGGCCAAACGCCATATTGACGAAATGAGCCGCGCCACCAGCACTAGGGAAATGACGCCCCAGCGCGGCGAAGGCGATAGCAATAGGGAACACCAGGGCAATCAGCAGTGGCCACGCCCATAGGCTGTCGTCGCCCGCCAGCATGGCGGCTAACGCCGGTACAGCAAATACGCCGGTGCCCAGCAAGGACGTAGATAACAAACCAACGCCCTGCGCCAACCCCAACTCCTGCTTCAATCCACTCACCGTACCGCCTTATGCCATTGGCCATGGCGCAGCATCCTTACCCTGATTCAGCGGATTGAGTTAACCGCGCCCGTTTTTGATCGACTGAATAATATTAGTAGTGGAAACACCGTCTTCAAAGTTAAGTACCTTAACTTCACCGCCTGCGGCCCAGACTTCAGCGCTACCGGCGATATCTTCAGGCTTATAGTCTCCGCCCTTCACCAGTAAATCTGGTAGAACACCAGCAATTAAGCGCTGTGGCGTGTCTTCTTCGAAAGAAACGACCCAATCAACAGACTCCAACGCACCCAACACAATCATGCGTTGATCCAACGGGTTAACCGGACGTTTCTCTCCTTTCAGGCGTTTAGTGGACGCATCACTGTTAACCGCGACAATCAAACGATCGCCCAGTTTACGGGCGTTAGCCAGATAAGAGACATGACCTGCGTGCAGGATGTCAAAAATCCCGTTGGTCATGACGATTTTTTCGCCGCGCTGACGCGCCTGAGCCACCGCAGTTTTAAGCTGTTCTTCGGTCATCACGCCAAAACCAGTACTGGCACGGCCACGGATGGCGTTTTCCAGTTCGATCGGAGAAACCGTTGAAGTACCCAGCTTGCCCACCACGACACCTGCGGCGGCGTTCGCCAGGAAGCAAGATTCTTCCAGCGTTTTACCCGCGGCCAATGCCGAAGCCAATACGCCAATCACAGTGTCACCCGCGCCGGTTACATCGAACACTTCCTGCGCCTGAGTTGGTAAGTGCAGCGGCGGCTGCCCCAGTTGCAACAAGGTCATTCCCTGCTCGGAGCGCGTCACCAGCAGCGCTGACAGCTCGAAATCAGCAACCAGTTTCATACCGCGACTCACTAACTCATCTTCGGTTTTACAATGCCCTACTACCGCCTCAAATTCAGACAGATTAGGCGTCAGCAGGGTTGCACCGCGATAGCGTTCAAAATCACTGCCTTTCGGATCGATAAGCACTGGTACCTTAGCCGCACGCGCCAATTTTATCATCTGCTGAACGCTAACCAGAGCGCCTTTGGCGTAGTCAGAAAGCACCAATGCGCCAATATGAGGCAATGCCTGCTGGATACGATCAAACATAGGCTGAGGATCGACACCGTCAAATCCTTCTTCAAAATCAAGGCGGATCAACTGTTGGTTACGGGAAAGCACCCGCAGCTTGGTAATGGTGGGATGCGTTGGCAGAGACACAAAATCACAGCGCACGTTGACTTCATTCAGCTTGCTGGTCAACGCCCGCGCCGCATCATCAATGCCGGTTAAGCCAACCAACTGTGACGCGGCACCCAGGGAGGCGATATTCATAGCAACGTTAGCTGCACCACCCGGACGCTCTTCGATAGTGTCCACTTTCACCACTGGCACCGGTGCTTCCGGCGATATCCGACTGGTCGGCCCATACCAATAACGGTCCAACATCACGTCGCCAACCACCAGTACACCAGCGCGGCGAAAATCGGGCAGTGTAACTTTCATCCCATAGCTCCAAAACAGGTCATTATATTGTGGCGGATAATATCACAGGCTTTCGTTTACCAATAAAATCGGTTTTGCCTTATTACCTCAGGTAGATGAATTTCAGTACAGGCAAAGGGATTTGAATAGCGGTTTTTTCCCCTTTTGCGCAGTGCATGGCAAAAAACCGGTGTCAGAGGCAACATGCCGCAATGAAAAGGGCTATCCACTTCCCATCCACTGCCAATTTCAATTTACAGGTCAGAAAAAGGGGCGATATTCGCCCTACAGACTATTTCCAATAGATAATTAATAAAAATGATAAGAAAAGTGAAATAGTTATCCCAGCCAATGTTGCCAGCTAGCGGCCACCTGCTCTCTCTCGGCAATAAAGCAATCGGCGGCAACTTTGCTGGATAGCTCCTGTAAAGCCAGATGGTGAATCTCATCCCGCATGGTGACGTAGGCTTGGGTCAACGCCACCGCTTCCTGCTGTTCCATAATGCCGTAATTGGCCATCAGCTCGAAAATACGCACGTTATCAGACCAACGGGTTAAACGCGGCTCACCGGCGGCGTAGCGCAATACCAGATACTGGGCGATAAACTCGATATCGGTAATACCTCCCGCATCGGCTTTAATATCAAAGGTATCCCGCTGTTTACTGCCTAAGTGATTGCGCATTTTCTCACGCATTTCGCGAACTTCCTGCTGCAATGTCAGATCGTTACGCGGTTGACACAAAATACGCTGGCGAATGGCCACAAATTCCTGCTGCAGGCTTTCATCGCCATACACCATGCGTGCCCGCACCAGCGCCTGATGTTCCCAGGTCCAAGCTTCGCTTTGCTGATATTCTGCAAAGGCTTCAATGGTGCTCACCAGCATCCCTGACTCACCGGAAGGGCGTAACCGTGCATCCACTTCATATAAAATACCCGATGAAGTGCGGGTGCTAAACAGATGCATCACGCGCTGCGCCAGACGCAGATAGAACTGGCGGCCATCGATACTGCGCTCGCCGTCCGTCATCACATCTAACGGACAGTCCAGCAGGAAAACCAAGTCTAGATCAGAGCTATATCCCAGTTCCCATCCGCCCAGTTTGCCATAACCAATGACGGCAAAACCGCGCCCTTCCCGATTTTGTAAATGAGTTGGCTGGCCGTAGCGTTTGACCATTTGATTCCAGGCTTGTTGAATCACCGCGTCAATAATGGCTTCGGCAAGATAGGTTAAGTGATCGCTCACTTTCATTACCGGCAGTGCTTCAGTGATATCGCCGGCAGCAATTCGTAGCTGCTGCGCCTGTTTAAACTGACGCAACGCTTCCAGTTGTTGCTCCTCGTCATCCTCCGGCACCCGCAGTAAATACTGACGCAATTCATCACGATAAGCGCCAGGAGCAAGGGGTTGATACAGCGAATGAGGATCGAGTAATTCATCCAATAAAAGCGGGTAACGCGCAAGCTGGCTGGCCACCATCGGTGAAGCGGCGCACAGCTTAATAACGTGAGTCAGCGCTGCATGGTATTCCAGCAGCAGCTCCAGATAGGTGGTACGGGTCACAATGCTCAACAGCAGTTGAATCAGGCGGCTTAGAGCGATATCCGCATCGCGACGCGGACAAACCTCCGCCAGCAAACGCGGCATCAGTTGATCCAGCTTATCCCGACCGCGCGGCCCAATGGTGCGTTTATCCACGTCATGACGGAAAGAAGCGAGCGTGCTAAGGAAGTGTCTGCGCGCATGTTCATCTAAATGCGGAGTCAAGGGCGCCAAATCACCTTCATCCAACGCATCCTGCCACAGACTGTTATACGAAACATAGCAGGCATCTTCGCCAACATCAGGGGTATCATCGCCAATTAGATCGTCAAATACCAAACGAACGGACTGCATGTGATTGTCCAGCGTATCCGTCAGCTCCGCCCAATTCCGTTTCCCCATTCCCCACGCCAGACGCGCTTGATTCAGCCCATCACTCGGCAAAGTTTGGGTTTGTTCATCACCAATCGCCTGTAAAAGATTCTCTAAACGGCGTAAAAACAGGTAGCTGGTGCAGAGATAGTCAACCTGCCGCTGAGTGAGTAATCCCAGCTCTGCTACCGCCTGTAGCGTGGGCAGCAACGCTCGTTCCTGCAAACGCGGCTCGCGGCCACCGCGAATCAATTGGAATACCTGCGTAATAAATTCGATTTCCCGAATTCCACCTGCGCCCAGTTTTATATTGTCTTTTAGGCCGCGGCGTCGTACTTCGCGGGCGATCATGCCTTTCATATTACGCAGCGATTGAATCACGCTAAAATCTATATAGCGACGGAATACGAAAGGCCGCAGAGTTCGACGCAGCTCCTGGCTATAATAATCCTCCGCACCGCCCATCAGCCGCGCCTTCACCATCGCATAACGTTCCCAATCGCGACCTTGTTCCTGATAATAGTCTTCCAGCGCGGCGAAGCTCAGCACCAGCGGGCCGCTATCGCCAAAGGGACGCAGCCGCATATCGACCCGATAGACAAAACCATCAATGGTTTGCTGATCCAACGCCTTTATCAGCCGCTGCCCTAAACGAGTAAAGAACTGCGCGTTATCCAGCTCCCGACGGCCACCTTGGGTATGGCCATTTTCCGGATAAGAGAAAATCAGATCGATATCAGAGGAAAAGTTCAGTTCTCCGCCGCCTAGCTTTCCCATCCCTAAAATCAGCAAAGGTTGTGGAACTCCCTCGCTATTACAAGGCGTTCCCCATTCTTTGCAGCAGGTTTGATACAGCCAATCGCGGCTGGCAATAATAATGCTTTCCGCCAGCCCGCTCAGCTGTTGCAAGGTTTCTTCCGTGGTACTGGTCTGCAACGCCTGCGACCACGCAATACGCACCATCATTCGCCGCCTGAATAAGCGCAGTGCCTTCATCAGCGCGGCTTCATCCTGCACTTCGCTCAGCACCTGGCCCAGCCAATCCGGGTATCGTTGCCACTCATCCGCCTGCGGCGGCTGCTGGTGTAGCTCATCCAACCATTCGGGATGAATCAACAACATATCACTGACAAAATCACTTAGCGTCAGCACTGCAACGTCTTCTTCTGTTAACGTCCGGCTTATCGGAAGCTCATGAAAACGCTGTACAATACTTTGCGCTTGCACCTGTAATTCTGAGGAGAGTGGCAACATTTCGAATCCCTATACAAAACAGCCTGCAAAAAGCAGGCTGTTAATCAGTTAACGCGCAGCTCCGTTGAGCCAGAAAGCGGGCTGAGCCAACGCCTCTTTACGGGCGGTATCACGCCAGTGTCCCTGACGTTCAACAATAGCCTGTTGCAGACCAAACCATCCATCAATGTATGGATGCCATTCGCTCTGCGGATAGAAACCGGATAATAGCTGGAAAGAAAGAATCTGACGATTCAAGCGAGGCAACTGCGCCAGATAGCCATCGTCATCCATATGATGTGTAAAGGCTTCTTTCAAATCTGCAGCGCTGCGACTCAGCATAATATCGGCAAAACGCTTAAAGGAACCCTGTAGCTTTGACTGCCCTTTAGCATCGAGGAACGGACGCCAGCCAGCGTTAACCAGCCAAGATGTGAGCGCCAACTTACATTTAAGATAAGCGGCGCTGTAGCACAATTGTTCCGCCTCGGCATTTTTCGCCGCCAGTAAAGGTTCCAGCTCGGTCAAGAGTGCCCGCAGCTCAGTGCTGGCTTTACGTGGCACCAAACCACCAAATACCGTCATGATCTGACGAATCATCGCTAACGCTTCGATTATCATGGCTTTTGCTGATTCATCGCCACGCAGCCACAGTTCTTCATGGTATTGCCAGTGATCCAAGGCCATTTCCAGACCCGCAGACATTCCCTGCTCAACGGTAGACTTAGGCGCAGGCTGCACCACCAACAACGGACGAACTTCCCGCGCCGGATTGCCTTTTGCCAAATGGTAGCCGCGCGCAGCTTTACTCAGGCTCCCCTGACGCAGACCGCCGTTTTGCGCCAGTTCTGCCGCCAACGCCAGAAGATCCGCCTGATTCCCCTGCTTTAGCTCCAGCTCCACTTCGTGCAAAGCTTCGCTGAGATCGTTGGCTGTAACATTGCCCAGATCCAAAGCCAGTTCAATCAGGCTTTGCTGGTAAGTAACTACCCACTTTTCACGCACAAAGTCGGTCTGGAATAGTGGTTTCAGTTCAGCCTGAAGCGCGGTGACATCCCAGCCTTCCGGCCAGATTTCCACAGGAAATTGCGCCAAATCCAACTCTGGTTTATCAATAGTGACATTATATTCTGGGCGCTGATGCAAACCGCCGACCACCTTGCCACCGGTTTTTATCGTCATTTCAAATTGCCCATCACAGCCGCGAATACGTAAGCCCATATCATGCTCGCGCAGGCGACCGTCTTCGGTTTCAAAGTAGATATTGGTCAGCGTTTGTGGCGCGAAATGTTCATGTGGCCAGGACGCAATCTGGCCCGGCAAGGCAGCAATGGCTGCTGGAGTAGCGATAAATTTTAATTCTATTTCAACGGTCATAATTTCATTCACACCGATATTTGCGAGATTATGGGCATTATGCGCCATTCGCGATAATTTGCCTGTTTTACACCGCTTTTTCTGTACGAAAAGTCTCGTGCAGCAGGCGAGTCAAACCCTATTTTAACCTGATTTGCCGAGTCTGCCCTACTAGCTTGATCAGACTAATTTTAGTTTCTGAAAAACCGGCGAAAATCGCGCTAAACCCGCACTGGCATTGAGAGTAAGATAGTTCTCATTCCGGTTTATGCGTTGCGTCGGCAAACTGAACCCTCTACTATCGTTCCATAAATTCACTCATAAACGATGATCTAATGCAGAAATTACGCCTAATTTGTCTCGCAGTGCTAAGTCTAAGCATCAGTTGGGGCGCGCACGCTGAAGAAAAACGCTACATCTCCGATGAGCTAATCACCTACGTCCATAGCGGCCCCGGTAACCAATACCGCATTCTCGGCACGCTAAATGCCGGCGATGAAGTCACCCTGATCAGCGTTAACGAAGCGGCAGATTATGGCCAAATTCGCGACAGTAAAGGGCGTACCACTTGGATCCCAATGGATCAATTGAGTCAGTCGCCAAGTATGCGAGTGCGTTTACCTGATTTGGAACAACAGGTTAAAACCCTGACGGACAAACTGGCTAATATTGATAATAGCTGGAATCAGCGTACCGCTGAAATGCAGCAGAAAGTTGCGGCCAGCGACGGCGTGATTAACGCGCTGAAACAAGAAAATGCAGCGCTGAAAAACCAATTGGTTGTCGCGCAGAAGAAAGTGAACGCCGTCAACCTACAGTTGGATGACAAGCAGCGCACCATTATTCTGCAATGGTTTATGTACGGTGGCGGCGTTGCCGGTATCGGTCTGCTGCTGGGTCTGGTATTGCCGCACCTTATCCCAAGCCGTAAGAAAAATAACCGCTGGATGAATTAATCGCGGAAACTGTAGATTGAATCCTATCGGCTGCCATCAGGCGGCCGATTTTATTTGCTCGCCCCACCTCGCTATACTCTGGTCAGGCCTTAAGCCTCTTATTTCAGAATCATCGATACAATCGGTATCAGGAGAATAACAGTGAATATCTACCTGGTCGGCGGTGCCGTACGCGACAATTTATTAAATCTGCCGGTCACCGAGCGGGATTGGGTAGTGGTCGGTGCCACTCCTGAGCAGTTGCTTTCTCTAGGTTATCAGCAGGTCGGCAAGGATTTCCCGGTATTCCTTCATCCGGTCAGCCGTGAAGAATATGCTTTGGCACGTACCGAGCGAAAATCCGGTCAGGGTTACACCGGCTTTACCTGCTATGCCGCACCGGACGTCACGCTGGAAGAAGATTTACTCCGTCGGGATCTGACCATCAACGCCATTGCCCGTAGCGCGGAAGGCGAACTTTTTGATCCTTATCATGGCCAAAAGGATCTGGAAAACCGCATTTTGCGCCATGTTTCTGACGCCTTTGGCGAAGATCCACTACGCGTACTGCGAGTCGCCCGCTTTGCCGCTCGCTTTGCTCATCTGGGCTTTTCTATCGCGCCAGAGACTCAGATATTAATGCGCCAAATGGCCGACAGCGGCGAGCTTTCGGCGCTCACGCCAGAGCGCGTATGGAAAGAAACAGAAAAAGCCTTAATCAGCCAGAGTCCACAAACCTATTTTCAGGTTTTACGCGACTGCGGCGCGCTGGCTGTGCTGTTCCCGGAAATTGACGCGCTGTTTGGCGTGCCTGCTCCGGAGAAATGGCATCCAGAGATTGATACCGGTATCCATACTTTGATGACGCTGGCCATTGCCGCACAGCTTAGTCCAGACATTGATATTCGCTTCGCCGCACTGTGCCACGATTTAGGCAAGGGACTGACGCCCAAAGAATTCTGGCCGCGTCACCACGGCCATGGCCCCGCAGGTGTCAAACGGGTAGAGAAAATGTGCCAACGCCTGCGAGTACCCAATCCTATTCGGGATTTGGCAAAACTAGTGGCGGAATATCACGATTTGATTCATACCGTCGATAAATTGCGCCCGGAAACCCTACTCAAGTTGTTTGACGCCATTGACGTCTGGCGCAAACCGGAACGTTTAGAGCAAATGATTATGACCAGCGAAGCCGATGCCCGTGGACGCACCGGTTTTGAAAATAATCCTTATCCGCAGGGCGATTATCTGCGCGCGGCCTATCAGGTTGCTAATGGCGTGTCGATCAAGGAAGTGGTTGCCAGCGGCCTGCAAGGTCTGGCGATTAGGGATGAAGTCAAACGTCGCCGCCAGCAAGCGTTGGCAGACTGGAAACTGACTCTCTGCGAAACTAACCAGAACAGCGAATTTCAATAAACAGGTGTAAAAAAGCCCTGTTAAATCAGGGCTTTTTTTGGCATTTATTAACTTAAAAAGTTTACATAAATACCCAATACACTGCCGCGGCCACTACAAAACGGTAAATAGCGAAAGGCACAAACGAGATTCGCTTAATCAATGACAGGAAGGTTTTGATAGCAATCAGCGCCACCACGAATGCCGTAGCAAAACCAACGGCAAACATCGGTAAATCGCCCAAAGTCAGGAAGTGCAGGCTCTTATACAAATCCAATCCGCTGGCACCCAACATCATAGGTACGGCCAGAATAAACGAAAATTCAGATGCTGCATAACGGCTCACGCCGGTCAGCATACCGCCAGAAATGGTCGCCCCAGAGCGGGAGAAGCCCGGCCACAGAGCTAAACACTGGAAGCAGCCAATCATAAATGCCTGACGATACGTAATATCGTCCAACCCAACCGCTTTAGGGTTTTTAGGTTTCAGCCATTCCGCCGCCAGCAGCAGCAGGCCGCCGACCACCAAGGCGTACATCACACTTTGAGGCTGAAACAATGACTTTATCGCATCGTGGAATACCAGACCCAAGACGACCGCCGGAATCATGGCCAATAATATGTGCCCGAGCGTTAAATGACCGCCGGTCTGGCCATCGTTAGCCACTTTCTTACCGCCAAAGTGGATACCGATCAGGCCGAACAACCTGCGCCAGAACACCACGACCACGGCCAGAATCGAGCCTAACTGGATGATAACTTCGAAAGTTTCAGCTTTCTCACCGGTAAAGCCCAAGAGATGGCCCACGATGATCATATGTCCGGTTGATGATACTGGTAGAAACTCGGTTAAACCTTCGACCACGCCCAGAATAAATGCCACAAACAGCGAATACATATCCGTCATCTACGCTACCCATACCCAATAAGAGAAAACCACAAAAAACGGCAATGTTATAGAAAAACACTGCCGTTTAAATTCTATTAAATTGAAAACATCAACCGCCGTAATATGACCAGCTTATCAATGGATGGTTTCATTTTTATGGCACTTTGTCGCCAGAAAAATCAGCAGGTTCGCTCACCGCGTTCAATTATTACGCCGACGTTGCGAGCTTCCGCTACTGCGCCAGGTTTGCTGACCTTGATTCTCACCCAGGGAGAAGCAAAACGCTGCAATAATATTTCGGCAACTTCTTCTGCCACTCGCTCAACCAACGCAAAACGCTGGCCTTCGACGTGTTTCAAGATGGCATCGCTGATATCAGCATAGCTTAAACAATCGCTGACATCGTCACTGGCGGCCGCTTTGCGGTTATTCCATCCCATTTCGATATCGAACACTAACTTCTGTTTAATAGTCTGTTCCCAGTCATAAACACCGATGGTGGTAATCACGCTGAGTTCTTCAATAAATACGATGTCCATCACGTCATTCTCTGTTTTTGTGCCTACCGGATATCACTTCCAGCCGAATATGCGTATTATCCACTGATGTTGCGATTAAAACGACCATTATTAAACGGGGCGGCGTTATGAGTGCTATCGCGCTTGGTATGATTCTCTTCGCGTATTTGTGTGGCTCAATTTCCAGCGCGATTCTGGTGTGTCGAATCGCTAAATTACCCGATCCGCGTGAAAACGGTTCAGGGAATCCCGGAGCGACCAACGTATTACGCATCGGCGGCCGCACGGCAGCGGCGGCAGTATTAGTGTTTGATGTGATAAAAGGTATGCTGCCGGTATGGATCGCTTATCTTCTGCATGTTTCCCCTCTTTACCTTGGCATTACCGCTATCGCCGCCTGTCTGGGCCATATCTATCCGGTATTCTTTAATTTTCGCGGTGGCAAGGGCGTAGCGACGGCTTTTGGTGCTATCGCACCTATCGGCTGGGATCTCACGGGTTTAATGACAGGAACCTGGCTGCTAACAGTACTGTTGAGCGGTTACTCCTCATTAGGTGCGATTGTCAGCGCCCTGATAGCCCCGTTTTATGTCTGGTGGTTTAAACCACAGTTTACCTTCCCGGTCGCTATGCTTTCCTGCCTGATTCTGATGCGTCACCACGATAATATTCAGCGTTTATGGCGCGGTCAGGAAAGTAAAATTTGGGACAAGTTGAAGAAGAAAAGACAGAAAACCGCTGCCGAAGAAGCAGAAGAACAGGAGTTGGAAGACTGATTTAGCGCTCGTCCGCTCCCGTAACTCAGTTCTGATGACAGAGCGAGAGCGAGGCAAGCGCTGAGGATTAAAAAAGCGGAGTGAGTGGGCTAAAATCCATGAACATTTTGAATGACTGCGGCAACGCAGCCGCAGCCCTGCCTAGACTTTCGGAAGTTCAGCCAACGGCCAACGTGGCCTAACCGACACCGTCAACTCGCTATTCACACCAGTTTTCAGCCTAATCATGCCCGCATAAGCGATCATCGCGCCATTATCTGTGCAAAATTCAGGACGAGCGTAGAACACTTCGCCGCCGCGTTTTTGCATCATTTCGGCTAATTTACGACGCAATGTGGTGTTGGCGCTCACCCCACCGGCGATAACTAAACGTTTGAAGCCGGTTTGATCCAGCGCCCGTCTACATTTGATTGCTAATGTATCCACGACCGCATCTTCAAAGGCGCGAGCAATATCGGCGCGAGTCTGATCGTCATTACCGTTGGCGCGAATGGTATTGGCGGCAAAGGTTTTCAGGCCGGAAAAGCTAAAATCTAGCCCCGGACGGTCAGTCATTGGCCGAGGGAACGTGAAGCGGGAAGCATCCCCTTGTTGAGCCATACGTGACAGCATCGGCCCGCCGGGATAATCCAGACCTAACAGCTTTGCGGTTTTATCGAAAGCTTCACCAGCCGCATCATCAACGGATTCACCAAGCAGTTGGTATTCGCCAATGCCGGTCACGCTGATTAATTGCGTATGACCGCCGGAAACCAGCAAAGCGACAAACGGAAACTCTGGCGCGTTTTCTTCCAGCATAGGCGCCAACAGGTGGCCTTCCATATGATGAACCGGCACCGCAGGCACATTCCAGGCAAAAGCCAACGCGCGGCCAATGGTGGCACCAACCAGCAAAGCACCGACCAAACCCGGCCCGGCGGTATAGGCTACGCCGTCGATATCTTCCGGTTTCAGATTGGCTTCTTTTAAAGCAGCCTGAATCAGCGGTACGGTTTTTCGCACGTGATCGCGCGAGGCCAGTTCAGGAACTACGCCGCCGTAATCTGCGTGTAATTTGACCTGACTGTATAATTGGTTGGCTAACAGACCGGTTTCATCGTCATAAACTGCAATTCCGGTTTCATCGCAGGATGTTTCTATACCCAAGACTCGCATTACATTTCCCATCATTCACGTGCGGCGGACAGTTTACCACAACCGTGAGGACAGTCATGGTTTCTGCTATTGACTGTTTATTTAGTTTTTCAGAAAACATCATTTCCCTATGCAATGGCCTGATTTCTCTGCGGAAGGTCGCCAGAATGTTGTTGAGTCTCACTATAATTGAAAAAATTGTTGATTCGTTCGACCCGAACCGCTGTTTAGTATATAATCAGCGCCCGCCGCACTTCTGATAATAAAACAGTGGTCGGTCATACAGGGGCGTGCCTGTTTCAATTTGCTGTGGTGCTTTACAACGCAGCATCCATTGAAGTAAAATTCCGCACCATTTTGAGAAGGCTGGCACTTGGCCAGCAGAAACCGATTTCTATTGAGGTGAGAGGCACATGCCGGTAATTAAAGTACGTGAAAACGAGCCATTCGACGTAGCTCTTCGTCGTTTCAAACGTTCCTGCGAAAAAGCAGGTGTTTTAGCTGAAGTTCGTCGTCGTGAGTTCTATGAAAAACCGACTACCGAACGTAAACGCGCTAAAGCTTCTGCTGTAAAACGTCACGCGAAGAAATTGGCTCGCGAAAACGCACGCCGCACTCGTCTGTATTAATTCTTCGGGGGCAACCCCGCAGCGTGATTTGTTAGTTTCTAAGAACGCGCAGACCGAGTAGTTGCAACGAAGGCCGTGCTTTCCGAAAGGAATGCGCGGCTTATTCTCGTTTATGGACTAGCGAATAGGGGCTTATGGCTGGACGAATTCCGCGGGTATTTATCAATGACTTGCTGGCTAGAACCGACATCGTCGATCTTATCGATGCCCGGGTAAAGCTGAAGAAGCAAGGCAAAAATTATCACGCGTGTTGTCCGTTCCATCATGAGAAAACACCCTCATTCACCGTTAATGGCGAAAAGCAGTTTTATCACTGTTTTGGCTGTGGTGCCCACGGCAACGCGGTAGATTTTTTGATGAATTACGATCGACTGGAGTTTGTCGAAAGTATCGAAGAATTAGCTACCATGCACGGGCTGGAAGTGCCTTACGAGGCAGGAACCGGCAGCACGCAGATCGAACGTCATCAACGACAAAGTCTTTATCAATTGATGGATCAGCTTAGCGCTTTCTATCAGCAGTCACTCAATAGCCCATCAGCTAAACAGGCACGTGGTTATCTCGAACACCGCGGTTTGAGTGAAGATATTATCCACCATTTCGCCATTGGTTTTGCTCCCGCAGGTTGGGACAATGCCTTAAAACGCTTTGGTCGTGATGCCGAAAGTCGTACCGCACTGAACGATGCCGGTATGCTGGTGACTAATGATACAGGGCGAACTTACGACCGTTTCCGTGAACGCGTTATGTTCCCAATTCGCGATAAGCGCGGGCGAGTAATCGCTTTTGGTGGTCGTATTCTGGGGGACGGTGTTCCCAAATACCTCAACTCACCGGAAACAGAAATTTTTCATAAGGGTCGCCAGTTATACGGCTTGTATGAAGCACAGGTTATTCATCCCAATCCAACGCGTTTACTCGTGGTGGAGGGGTATATGGATGTGGTGGCGTTAGCGCAATTTGGCATTGATTATGCCGTTGCCTCACTTGGAACCTCAACGACGGCTGAACATATTCAGCTGCTGTTCCGCGCCACCGATCAGGTTATTTGCTGTTATGACGGCGACCGGGCTGGCCGAGATGCCGCCTGGCGGGCATTGGAAACCGCTCTGCCCTATTTGAACGATGGCCGTCAGCTACGTTTTATGTTTTTACCTGACGGAGAAGATCCCGATACGCTGGTGCGTAAAGAAGGTAAAGAGGCGTTCGAACAAAGGATGGAGCAGGCGCAGCCGCTATCAACCTTCTTGTTCGAAACTCTCATGCCGCAGGTCGATTTGAGCAGCCCCGATGGGCGAGCCAAATTAAGTACCTTGGCGCTGCCTTTAATCAGCCAGGTGCCGGGAGAAACGCTGCGGCTTTATCTGCGCCAGCAGTTAGGTAACAAATTAGGCATCCTGGATGATAGTCAGCTAGATAAGCTGATGCCTAAACAGGCTGAAAACACGAATACCTACCAACCGCCCCAGCTAAAACGCACAACCATGCGTATACTTATAGGGCTACTGGTACAAAACCCGCAACTGGCTACACTTATTCCCTCACTACAGGGAGTTGAGCAGGCGAAACTGGCTGGATTACCGCTATTTATTGAGCTGGTAAATACCTGTTTGGCTCAGCCGGGGCTGACGACAGGCCAATTGCTGGAACAGTATCGTGATAATAAATTCAGTCAACAGCTTGAAACCTTGGCAACTTGGAACCACATGATTGCTGAGGAGATGGTCGAGCCGACCTTTGTCGATACGCTGGCGAGTCTGTATGACTCAATTTTGGAACAGCGTCAGGAAACATTGATTGCCCGCGATCGAACACATGGATTAAACGCCGAAGAACGTAAAGAGCTTTGGTCTTTGAATCTTGCGTTAGCCAAGAAGAAATGAACTACCCAACGGCTTAATTGCCGATAAATGCGGGGGCGAATCCCTGCAATATGCCGCCATAGCGGGCAGCGGCGAAAAAAAAAGCCCCAAATGCTATTGTTGGCGGTTTCGCCGACCGACACCAACCCAAATACTCTGAAGTGTGGATACCGTCTTATGGAGCAAAACCCGCAGTCACAGCTGAAGCTACTTGTCACCCGTGGTAAGGAGCAAGGCTATCTGACCTATGCTGAGGTCAATGACCATCTGCCGGAAGATATCGTCGATTCCGATCAGATCGAAGACATCATCCAGATGATTAATGACATGGGTATACAGGTGCTGGAAGAAGCACCTGATGCCGATGATTTAATGCTGGCCGAAAACACCAATGATACCGACGATGATGCGGCTGAAGCTGCTGCACAGGTGTTGTCCAGTGTCGAATCCGAAATTGGTCGTACGACCGATCCGGTCCGCATGTATATGCGTGAAATGGGTACCGTTGAGCTTCTGACCCGTGAAGGCGAGATTGATATTGCCAAGCGTATCGAAGACGGTATCAATCAGGTGCAATGTTCTGTTGCAGAATATCCTGAAGCTATTACTTATCTGTTAGAGCAATACGATCGCGTTGAAGCTGGCGAAGCCCGCCTGTCCGACCTGATCACCGGCTTTGTTGACCCGAATGCCGAAGAAGATATTGCGCCAACCGCAACCCACGTAGGTTCAGAATTGTCCGCCGAAGAGATGGACGATGATGACGACGAAGATGAAGACGAAGACGACGACAGCGAAGACGATAACAGCATCGATCCGGAACTGGCGCGTCAAAAATTCAGCGACCTGCGCGAACAATACGAAAACGCACGGAAAGAAATCAAGAAAAATGGCCGTAGCCATGCCAGCGCTGCCGCTGAAATTCTGAAACTTTCTGAAGTTTTCAAACAGTTCCGCCTAGTGCCTAAGCAGTTTGACTATCTGGTCAACAACATGCGCACCATGATGGATCGCGTTCGTACTCAAGAACGTATCATCATGAAGCTGTGCGTTGAGCAGTGCAAAATGCCGAAGAAAAACTTCGTCACGCTGTTTGCCAGCAACGAAACCAGCGATACCTGGTTTGCTGCGGCTGTCGCGATGGGTAAACCATGGTCTGAAAAACTGAAAGACGTAGCGGAAGATGTCCAACGTAGCCTGCAAAAACTGCGTCAGATCGAAGAAGAAACCGGTCTGACCATCGAGCAAGTGAAAGATATCAACCGTCGTATGTCTATCGGCGAAGCGAAAGCTCGTCGTGCGAAGAAAGAAATGGTCGAGGCGAACTTGCGTCTGGTTATTTCTATCGCTAAAAAATACACCAATCGCGGCCTGCAATTCCTTGATTTAATTCAGGAAGGCAACATCGGCTTGATGAAAGCGGTAGATAAGTTTGAATACCGTCGTGGTTATAAGTTCTCGACTTATGCCACTTGGTGGATTCGTCAGGCAATTACCCGTTCCATCGCAGACCAGGCGCGCACCATCCGCATTCCGGTGCATATGATTGAGACAATTAACAAACTCAACCGTATCTCCCGTCAGATGTTGCAGGAAATGGGTCGTGAACCTACCCCGGAAGAATTAGCAGAACGTATGCTGATGCCGGAAGACAAGATCCGCAAAGTGCTGAAGATCGCGAAAGAGCCGATCTCAATGGAAACGCCAATTGGTGATGATGAAGATTCACATCTGGGCGATTTCATCGAAGATACTACGCTGGAGCTGCCGCTGGATTCTGCTACCTCAGAGAGCCTGCGTTCCGCAACTCACGACGTGTTGGCTGGCTTGACCGCTCGTGAAGCGAAAGTTCTGCGTATGCGTTTTGGTATCGATATGAACACTGATCATACTTTGGAAGAAGTTGGTAAGCAGTTCGACGTAACCCGTGAACGTATTCGTCAGATCGAAGCCAAAGCGCTGCGTAAACTGCGCCACCCAAGCCGTTCAGAAGTTCTGCGTAGCTTCCTTGACGATTAATCGTCAGCGCACTTGAGTCAAAAAACCCCGGTTAACCGGGGTTTTTCTTTATCTATTATCTATTCTGCATCAACTTTCATCGGCTTTTTCGTTCAGCCGAAGATAAACCTGACGATAGGCAGCTACTAGCTCGTCCAGCGTCGCACGATTCAATCCGCTGGGATTAGGCAATACCCAAACCTCAGTATTACCGATCTTTAGCTCCTGACGCCCCCACTGCATTTTACGTACGCCAAAAGCACTGCTAAAGGCCTGCTTGCCTAAAACAGCCAGAATCCGAGGTTGGTATAGGGTTATTTTATCAATCAGTTCCTGCGCGCCCTGACGCAATTCTGCCGCAGATAACTCCGCTGCCGCTACCGTGGGCCGTTCTACCAATGCGGTAATGCCACAGTCGGTATCCAGTAGTTCTAATTCATCCTCAGGAGCCAACTGGCGTTTAGTGAACCCGGCCAAATGGATAACTTTCCAAAAGCGATTGCTCCTATTGGCAAAGTGAAAACCGCGATTGGCGCTGCTCAGCCCCGGATTAATACCGCAAAATACCACTTTCAACCGTGGCCGCAGAATATCTGTAATCATAGGCACCCCTGAATGAATGTATAAACCATCACTCATTCTATCAACAAATACAACCATCTAGATTTGCACATAAAACACGCACATAGCTCGCTAACTGTAGACCTATGGCTAAAAACTACCGTATAATCGCCGCCACATATGGCCCCTTAGCTCAGTTGGTTAGAGCACGCGACTCATAATCGCTTGGTCACTGGTTCAAGTCCAGTAGGGGCCACCAAATTTTAGCTGTTAAATCAGTATATTAAGCCACTTCTTCGAGAGTGGCTTTTTTGTTTTCGGGGATTTTTTTGTTTTTGGGGCTAATGCCCCCAAAGTGCCGCCAGCCACCAGATCTGCGGTTCGCGACGACAGTTTGGTGCTTTACCTATTAACCGGCTTTACCTATTTACCTATTTACCTATTTTATCGGCTTAACCGGCGATCTCTGGTTTTTACAATTTAGTCTTGCAGGCCTATCTCTCGTTACGAACCTTCTGCGCGGTAGCACTTCTCATACAGTTTGCCCTGGACGTAATACCAGAGTTCGTTATCCGAAATAACTTGTATTGCCTCCGGCTGCCCGCTCCCCAACACATGGTAATAAATGCTGCCGTCTTCTTTCTTGGCATAGAAAATTTCGTGTCCCGGACGCTGTAGCGATAACAGGTTGGCGTCCCTCGTCATCTCAAGGTGCTCAACCTTGCTGTCAAACATCTGATTTTCGCATACATAATCACTGGCCGATGCCTGGAAAACACATAACGACATTGCAGCCATACCCAACTTCCACAACATTATATTTCTCCCTAACACGGATAGGCTTCCTGAGATAAAAGCTATCACAATGATAAAAAATAATAACCTAAACGAAAGCTTTAATATAAATACCTACATTTAATAATACATCTTGCTTATATCTCATCTGCCAAACACCCTTAAATCAGATTTTTTCCCATTTTTTGTCCTATATTTATACGTGATATTAACCTGTGCAATGGAGCCCTGTGTTTGGGAGATAATATGAAAAAGAAAATCTTGGTTGTTGTCACCAGCGTTGAGAAATACCCTACTCTTGAGCGCGCAACCGGCCTGTGGCTTGGTGAAGCAGTGCATTTTGTGAAAAAACTGCAGAATGCTGGCTATGAAATTGACTATGTCAGCCCCAAAGGCGGCTACACGCCAATTGACCCCCACAGCCTGAGCATGGCAGATAAAACCGATTGGGAGTGGTATCAAAACAAGGACTTTATGAATAAGCTCGGCGCAACGCTGAAGCCAGAAGAAATTAAACCGGAAGATTATGACGTTATTTATTATGCCGGCGGCCACGGCGTCGTGTGGGACTTCCCGGATAATAAGCCGCTGCAAGAGATCAGCCGTAAAATATATGAAAATGGCGGCATTGTCTCGTCAGTATGTCACGGTGCCGTTGGCCTGCTGAATATTAAACTGTCAGACGGTTCTCTGCTGATTAAAGATAAAACCGTCACCGGCTTCAGTAATGAAGAAGAAAAGCTGGCTGAGCTGGATAAATATGTCCCGTATTTGACCGAAACTGAAATGGTTAAACGCGGCGCTCAGTACCAAAAAGCAGACAAAGCATGGGACGCTTTCGCCGTAGCTGATCGTCGGGTGATTACCGGTCAGAATCCAGCCTCTGGCGGTGCGGTTGCCGACGAAGTGCTGAAAGCTCTAGGCAAATAAGTACAACTCGTGCGGTTTGATCCGCCGTGATAATAAGCCACTCTCTGCGAGTGGCTTATTAGTTTCTATCCGCTATATCATTGCCTCAATATCATCAATTCTGGCTCATCTTAATGAAATCTGAAGCCTTAAAAACCCGCTTACGCGGGCTTATGAATAATGACATCACTTTGGATAATTAACTTTTGCAGTCGTTAATCCGTACATCGTTTTTATAGATACAGTTTGAAACCAGTTTGCCTTCTTCATTCCAGACCTGCGAAGCGCCCTCCTGTTTACCAGCAACATAATTTGTCACCATCTCTTTTTTACCATCCGCATACCAGCGTTTTACGGCACCGTTCAATTCACCGTCTTTATAAGGTTTTTCTTCTTTCAACTGGCCGTTGGAATGCCACTGTTTCAGAACGCCAACCTCTTTATGATCGTTATCCCACTGCCATTGCAGGGTTTGCACGCCCTCTTCATTCCATTGACCCAGGCTACGCTGCGCGCCTTTAACGTAAAAGTCTTTGCTTTCAACCTTACCATTTGGGTAATAGCTGATAGACCAACCTTCCAGCTTGCCGTCTGCGAATACCTGTTCATTACGTAAGGTGCCATCTTCGTAATAGCTTTTCGTCGGCCCATGCGGCTGCCCTTTTACATAGGGGTTGCTGCTGCGCACTTTTCCATTCGGGTAATATTCCAGATTAGTGCCGTCAAAAACGCCGCCCCGATAACTAAATTTGGCGGATAACTTACCCTTTTCGTCATAGCTCTCATCAATACCATCAACCGGTTTATCATTATGGAAAGTGCTGGATGTCGCCTTGCGCCCGTTCTCATGATAAAGAGTGGTTAAACCCTCACGTAAGCCATTGGCGTCTAAGCTGCTGTCTACGCTGACTTTGCCATTGCTGAAGTAGGTTTTATAGGGATGAACCATTTTGCCGGAAGCAAAATCTTCCGCATCAATATAACCTTCAACGTGTAGTTTGCCGGTGTTGACGTCGTAGACTTCCATTTTCCAGGCCTTCAGCTTTTGGTCATAAGGCATTGGCATTTTTTGTACGTACTGAGCGTCAGCTTCTCTTACCGGCTCCAGTTCTTCACTCAGATAAAGCATGCCTTTAGTAACCGCTTTAGGAGCAAACTCTGGGCAAGTTTGAGCATTGCAATCGTCAGCGCCGTGTACCATGGCTACGCTGCCCTGACAGTCAGCCAGAAACATCAGCATTGGAGTTTGATCGTCCATCAACGCTTTGAGCTTGCCCGCAACTGAGCCAAACTCTTTGGCTGGCGCGCCGATAGACTCCGGCGTGATGTAGGCAATATTGTTTCCGCAGGCGTGCTTGGAAGACAGCGTTAACCGCAGCGCCGGGCCGCTGTAATCCATACTTGCCGGTAATTTTGCGTTGGCCTCCATGCCAACAATAATCGCAGGATGGTGAGTTTCCAAACGCGCAGCCGCTGGCCACATTAATGCGATGCTCAGTGCCGAACCCACGCAAAGATTCCAGTGTTTCATTGACTTTCAGTTCCCTCTAAGGTGCCGTTTACGGCTAATTTAAGTGCCAAGCTGCTGGCATATCGAACGCAATGTCCGAGTTACTCTCAGCAGCGCTATACAGGCTGCTAATTTTTATAGTGCTATTCTATTCGTTGGCGATATTCATATAACCAGTCAATTCCAGATAACCAAAGAATAGAGCGCAATAATGTGAATTATTTATGATTACGATGCAGAAACGCACGAATGACCAACGTGCCGTGCACCGTGAGCATGCTCAGCACGATTAGTGCCAGCCAGAACGCACCTATTACCTGCCAGGGATGTTCCTCGGGCTGCACCAATACCACAGGAATAGCGTCTTTTGATAAGCCGGTAGCGCCAATAAAGGACACATGATGCTCACCGGCGCTGCTTGCCTGCGAACGGAAAAAAGCCAGAGTGGGCAGCCATCCCCCCACTTTCTCAGGTGGTTGCACCAACAGGTCTTCCCGATTCAATCCCACAATTTTTACCGCATGTTCACTGGGAACAAAGGACGCGACCTGTTTACGCAGCACCGGACGTATATAAATCCCCATGGCATCCGCGCTTTGATCCAACATTTCGACTTTATGATTACTGGAGAATGCCGCAGGCTGCTCAAACGCCCCCAACTCTGACATTGCCAGTAGGTCATACCAATCGTCTGATTCCGTGCCGTAAGCGTCGTTAATGCTGATTCTCAAGCGATCTTTCATATAGTTACAATCAACGTTGGTACAAGCAGTGTTAATCATTGCCAACGCCTGAGGAATATTTGCCAAAAAACCATAATGGGTATCATCAACATAGAATTCACCGGTCGCCAGACGCGCCACGGTCTCATCCAACGGAATGATCGGTAACGGGTGCGGAGCATCCCAAATCAGGCGGCTACAGTCTGCATAGACTTCGCGATACGGCTTTTGTGAGCGAGTTTCGTCGGTGACGTTAATGGTTTCAGGTAAAATCATTTCACAGCGCGCTGTCCCTTCCACCGTAACCCGCTCTCCCGGCGGCAACTGAGCGTCCCGTAAAGCCGTAGAAGAAGTAAAATGAACCGGTTCGCTACCTGCAAGTTGATGATAACCCAGCGCAATCCGAGCTAAAGGCGCCCGCCATTCGCTCCACGCCACGCCCAGTACCAGCAACGCCACAATCATGATGGAAACATGATGGCGCCAGAACCTTGGCCTAACGTTATTCATTCCCTGATCGATAGCCCGACCATTGAAACGTAGAACGGTAAAATCTTCGGTACTGAGATGAACCTCAACCTCACCGGCAGGTGCCGTTACAGCGCCCCAGGATTCAGGGAATACCAGCAGCAGGTGGTCTCCCAGCCATAGCAAACCCTCCTGCTCATACACTTTCCCTCGCATAATGTTCACCGCGCCAGGAAGGCCGCGACGACGCAGCAGCAGGAAATACCCGAGCGGCAGAAGGCACGCAGCAGCCCCCCACCAGGCGATGATCCACTCGGTGGTCAATGTGCTGGCCAGTAATGCTCCTAAACCTAGCAGAATCAGAAACGTAGGAAAAATACGCCAGCCGGAACCTTTGCGCAGAATAAATTCACTTTCGGTTTCTTTGCGCTGCCTGATTAGCTTGATTGGCTCGCTGGAAGAATCTTCTGCAATCGTTCCCGGCGTACCCTTGGCCCAGTTCTCCCGCACGGTTTCAGCGCCCATAAGACGCTCCAGTCCCTCTTCAATCCTGAAACTGTTGTTGAGGGAAACAACCAACCCAATGTTGCCGATAAAAATCACTTCTGCCCGATTATGGGGCTGTAGAAACGCATCTGAGTCAAAGGGTAAATACACCTCGACGCCACCCAGAGTTTCATGCTTTACCTGCCCGCCGCCGCTCAAACCGTGGCTGGAATACTCACCTTCGATAATCCGCACGTCATGATTATTCAGATCAGACAGATTTGGCGGCTGGCGAAATGGATCCAATAGCAGCAGCTTATCCGTCACCGGGCCGAAAGTTATCTCTATCGCGGCGAGTTCCGCGCTGGTCAGGCTGCGCACGACAGGAAGTTGACGAGCCTGCCGCAGTTTAAAGCGATCGCGAAAACGCCTACCGCCATAGATCAGAACAGAAATAAGGGAAATAGCGCAGATAACCAACGGCAAAAACTCGTTAAAACTCATAATCCTTTACGACTCCAGCTTCCATGCTCAATAAAATGTTATCGGCTACACAGAAAAATCTAAAACCGGTATCGGCGCATTACCGAAACACTTGAACCTTTTCTATCAATGGATAGAGAGGAAATATTCTATAAGCGGCTAATTTAACCGACACATTTATTTACACGGCGCATATTATCAGTTCCTGACAATACCGAAAGTTATCCTTTTCTTTGGTTCTCATCTTTTATTCCTTATTTTTTATAAGGATAAACAAGTCTTTTCAGCCCTATCTGCGCTTTCACCACCTTTATGTTCAAAAAAACGATAACCTGCGGCGCTCCTTAAAACCGCATATTCATGACGGCTATCACATTCGCTACAGAGAAATTTCCCAAGCCAGACCACAGCGTCTAGATTGAAATAAAAATCTCATCCGACCACTTGCCCGAGAAGCTGCGAGGAGGGGAAATAATAATAACAATTTGGTGGTATCTAATATCACCAAAGCACTCGATGGAGACTGCAATGATCGCTTATCCCAACCTGCTCGCCCCGCTGGACCTCGGCTTTACTACACTAAAAAACCGCGTTCTGATGGGCTCCATGCATACCGGGCTGGAAGAACTACCCGATGGACCTGAACGTATGGCTCGGTTTTATGCCGAACGGGCAGCTGCTGGCGTTGGCCTAATCGTGACCGGCGGTATCGCGCCCAATAAAAAAGGGGTGGTTTATCAAGGCGGTTCGATGCTGAGCGATGAAGGTCAGGTGGCTCATCATCAAATTGTCACCGATGCCGTTCATCAGGCTGGAGGGAAAATAGCGCTGCAAATTCTTCACGCTGGACGCTATAGCTACCAAAAACAGCCCGTAGCTCCTTCTGCCCTGCAAGCGCCAATCAATCCTTTTTCACCTCAGGCACTTACTACGGAAGAAATTGAACAGACCATCGCGGATTTTGCTCGCTGCGCGCGGTTGGCTCAGCTGGCGGGCTATGATGGCGTCGAAATCATGGGCTCAGAAGGTTATCTGATTAATCAGTTCCTCGCCGCTCGCACCAATCAACGTACCGATGAATGGGGCGGAAGTTTTGAAAAACGGATGCGTTTTGCCGTGGAAATTGTGCAGGCAGTGCGTCAGGCAACCGGTGAGAAATTTATACTGATCTATCGGTTATCCATGCTGGATCTGGTAGATGAAGGCTCAGACTGGCATGAAATAGAACAACTGGCGCTGGCAATTGAACAAGCCGGAGCCACTCTGATTAACACCGGTATTGGCTGGCATGAAGCCCGGATTCCGACCATCGCCACCATGGTGCCACGCGCCGGATTTAGCTGGGTAACGCGCAAGTTAATGGGCAAAGTCACGATCCCATTGATCACCACCAATCGCATTAACGATCCGGCGGTCGCAGAAAAAGTGCTGGCCGACGGCTGTGCCGATATGGTTTCCATGGCACGCCCTTTCCTCGCCGATCCGGAATTTGTCCGAAAAGCGGCAGAAAACCGAGCGGACGAAATCAATACCTGTATCGGCTGCAATCAGGCCTGTCTGGATCAGATATTTGAAGGCAAGCTGACCTCTTGTCTGGTTAATCCTCGCGCCTGCCGCGAAAGCGAGATGCCGATACAAGCGACACCCGTACCCAAGCGCCTGGCCGTTATTGGCTCTGGCCCTGCCGGTCTGGCTTTTGCGACTACCGCAGCCAGCCGCGGGCATCAGGTGACCTTATATGACGCAGCCGACCGCATCGGTGGGCAATTCAATATCGCCCGACAGATTCCCGGCAAAGAAGAATTTAACGAAACTTTGCGTTATTTCCGGCGACAGCTTGAAATTCAAGGCGTGAATACGATGCTAGGGAAGCATATTCAGGCTGCGGAACTGGCAGAGTTTGACGAAGTTATTCTGGCCTGTGGCATTGTGCCACGCTTACCCGTTATTGAGGGAATCGAGCACCCGAAGGTTCTCACTTATCTCGATGTATTGCGTGATAAAAAACCGGTTGGTCAACGAGTGGCTATTATCGGCGCTGGCGGTATCGGCTTTGATACGGCGGAATACCTCAGTCAATCCGGGGAATCGACCAGCCTGAACAGTGAGGCTTTCAACGCCGAATGGGGAATTGACCAAAGCTTGAATCACCGCGGAGGTTTGGCTCCTCAAGGCCCCGAACTATCGCCTTCTCCACGCCAAATTTTCCTGTTGCAACGTAAAGCGAGCAAAGTGGGCGAAGGATTGGGAAAAACCACCGGTTGGATTCACCGCACCAGCCTGACCATGCGTGGCGTAAAAATGCTGAATGGCGTGAGCTATGACCGGATTGATGATGAAGGTTTACACATGACCCGCGGCGAGCAATCGACCTGTCTGCCGGTGGATAACGTGATTATTTGTGCCGGACAGGAGCCACGCAGAGAACTGTATCAACCGCTGCTGGATATGGGGAAAAAGGTGCATTTAATCGGTGGAGCAGACGTGGCTGCCGAGTTGGATGCACGGCGCGCCATCGATCAGGGCACGCGATTGGCTTTAGCTATCTAATATTGCGGATCAAAAAGGGGAGCCTCAGCTCCCCTCTGCACGATTAAAAATCGCTGTAAGACATATCCAGGCTGCCTGAGCCGCCGCCCTCGGAACGAGAGCTGGAGCTGGTTTTCACCGCTTTCAATACGACAAATTTCTGATTGGAATCGATGGTTTCACAGTTACCAAACAGGCGATTCAGCTTATGGTAGTAGTCCAAATGACGGTTACCAACAATCATTAGCTCACCACCGGTTTTCAGGCAACGTTTCGCATCACAAAACATCTGCCAGGCGACGTGATCACTGACGGTATGTTGTTGATGGAAAGGAGGATTACAGAAGACCATCTGCAAACTTTCACGTTCTACGCCAGCAAGACCGTGGCTCACCATAAACTCGCAGCGCGCCAGATCCTGCGGCAAATTGCGCTCAATATTCAAACGGCTGGAAGCCACCGCCATATAAGACTCATCCACGAACAGCATTTCTGCATCCGGATTCTGCTCAACGGCAATCAGCCCGACCACGCCGTTCCCACAGCCCAGATCGGCCATTTTTCCACTCAGATTGTACGGCAGGTTTTCCATAAAGAAACGCGCGCCGATATCCAGATTGTTGCGAGAGAAAACGTTAGCGTGATTATGAATTACATAATCAGTGCCGCCCAGCTTCCAATCGGTGGTTTCAGGTGTTTCTGTCAGCGGTAAATCAGCCACTTCACAGTGAATCAGTCGCGCTTTTTTCCATGCCAGGCTGGTTTTGGTTGGGCCTAAAATACGCTCAAACAGCTGCAAAGTAGAATTGTGTACGTCACGGGCTTTGGCGCCAGCAATAATAATGGTATCGGGAGCCACCACGCGACGCAGCGCCTGAAGTTGATGTTCCAGTAATGCCAACGCTTTAGGAATCTTAATCACAACCAACGCCGGAGCCTCAGGTAAGGCATCCATACTGCTCAGCAAAGTCACCGCGTTATCATCCAGACGGTTCAAATGCAGATTGTGCGCGGTACCCAACTGGCTCATATAAGAATCGCTGACGCTATACGGGTTGGACGCGTGTAATGCACAGGCCAAAGCACCAAATTGATCGTTGAACAGCAGCACCGGGCGTCCGCCAACTTTACTGATGTCGATGTTTTTTAACAGATATTCATCTGCTGCTTCCCACGCCTGTAGGTTGCTGGAATCTTCCTGCTGTGGGAAACGTTCAAGTCTTAGGCTTTGCGTTTCCAGATCGAGTTGGCTCATCGCCGCTCCTGAATGATAAATTTGGGCTGTTTATCCCCTAAAAAGGGCGATCAGTAAATTGTTTTTTCGTGAATAAGGGTTTTATTGATACTGGGCTAACCAGAGGGGAATTCTTCTTATAGTTATATTATTGATGCATAGAGATATATTTAAATAACGAATAAACCTCAAAAAATTCTACAGTTTATCCCATTTTTAGTTCTCTAAGGATATTGCAGCTATCAAATCGAAATAGGCAAATATACAATCCGCCAACTTATTACAATCGGAAAGGTTATATAGTCAATACCGATAATACATTATTAATGAAACAAATTAAAGAACTAATTAATGGGAAACTGCCTGTGCAATTTTCTATGCTTATCCAGCAATATAACCACGGAAGGTACTCACTCATGGATCTATTCAGCGCTTTGCCCTACACAATCCCGCCAAGTTCGCGTTTATACCAAACTCAACACTCTAAAGCCTTTCATCGTAATTGGTGTGCCAGAGGCATTGCCATTGCGCTGTTGGCAATGAGTAGCGCTAACGCCAGCACGACTTCTTGGGCTTCTCTGCCGACCTTCGAGCCACCTAGCGCACTGAGCATTCAGCCTCAGGCTGTTTACTTGCCAGCAGCTACTCCCCATTGGCCTACTGCAACTCCGCGCTGGCCTGCTGCTGCTCCCCGTTGGCCTGCCAGTCGAATCGATACTCCTGTCAATGATGTTGTGGAAATCATCACTTCTGGTGTTGAACATATTCATGAGTTCCTGATCAAAGAATTCAACAATGAACTTTATCTACAATTTAAGATTTCAGGTGCTCTATCCTCTATAACGCCACTTAATCATTTATCTCCTGCGTTAGGAATTAATGTTACTGATGATCTTATTACAGAAGAAAACATTTATAACCATATCAATAGCTCGGCCAGTCCCAAATCTATTGATGCATCTTCAGATGAAGATATGAATCAAAACAAAACAACCGAAGTAGCGGTTAATACCCCCCCTCAGCATGTTGATGTCGTTCCCAACGACGTAATACACCCGGTTGTGATTAATCCAAATTTGAATAACGATATCTGGACAATAGATGATGAGTCCATCATTGAAAATTTATCTTTAAGCAATAACTCAAAAATAGTCATTTTGCCCAGCAGCGAACTGGGGAGTTATATTTTTTACATGAACGAGTACCAATCTGATAATAGCCAAAATGAAATACACTTCCACACACAAATTGGTAATAACGAATACCCAGGTGGATATCTTTGGATTAATAGTGACAGCGCAGGCACAACTTTTGTCACTATCCATAATCACCGAGTCAACGAATCAATAAATAAACACGATCAGGATATTCAACTCATAGAGGTTTCAGGCGAAATAAAAGGCAACTTTATTCAGCGTGGTCGCGTTATATACGGCGCTTATGATTATCGATTGTTACGCGACGGGCCAGCTGGCAAAAGCTGGTATCTCACCAATAAGGTCTCCCTGGATCCTAAAGTGGCAAACTCTACCGCACGGGTGTACCGCCCAGAAGCGGCAGGTTATATAGCCAACCAGATAGCCGCTAACAAACTCTTTATCAGCGATATTCACGATCGCTTTAATCAAACCGATTATGTAGATCCTCTCAGCGGCCAGAAAATGGCGCCCCCAATGTGGATGAAAACATCCGCAGGTATTCATCGTTTTAAGGATTCATCGGGCCAGTTGGCCAGTAAATCCACATATTCCTCTATTCAGTTAGGCGATATCTTGAACCAATGGTCAACCAACGATAACGATGTTGGATACTTTGGTATTACTGGCGGATATGGAAAGGCCAATGCTAATAGCGAATCGAATATTACCGGTTATCGCGCCCATTCCAACACTCACGGATATAACTTGGGGCTTTACACCACATGGTTTGCCGATCGCTCCACTAAGCTAGGTGCCTATATTGATATTCTGGGGCAATATAGCTGGTTTAAAAATAGCGTCGAAACCCAGGGAGAAGGTAATGAATCATATAAAAGTAAGGGATTTACTACCTCTATAGAAACTGGTTTTAAACACCCACTGATTGATCAGGAACAGTTTGGTTTATTTATCCAACCTAAAGCTCAGGCCGTTTGGCAGGGAATTAAAGCTAAAAATCATGTTGATGCTTATGGCACGCTGATTTCACCTAAAGACAACCACCATTGGATGACAAACGTCGGCTTACGCAGTTATATGCAGATCAACTCTGGCACGCTGTCGGAGAAACGCACACTGTCAGTCAAACCTTATCTGGAGACAAACTGGATCCATAATAGCAAAGCTGCGGGAATCATTATGGATAACGCAAAAATTGATCGTTCGGGTGGAAAGCATATCGCAGAAGTTAAGTTAGGTATTGAAGGCATCTTTAATAAAGATCTTAACATCTGGGGTAATTTAGGCCATCAAATGGGCAAACAAGGCTACTCTGACACCAATGCGGGTCTTGGCATGAAATACCAATTCTAAACGGCCTCCAGTGCCGGGCGCGCACTCAAAACGCTATCCCGGCCTTGGTGCATTTTTGTTTAATTTAGCTGAAAACGGTACTATCGGCTGATTACTTCCAACGTAAAGCCATCATCGTTAAAATCCTAACGGTGAGGCTTATCAGCCAGAGCATACTCAGATGCAGGAATTGACCTATCTGCAAGGTTATCCCGAACAGTTGCAAACCCAGGTTCGTCAGTTAATCACCGAACAACGTTTGGGGCAGGTTCTTCGCAACCGTTATCCTCAACCGCATGATTACAATACGGATAAGTCACTTTATCAGTACACCATGGATCTGAAGAACCAGTACCTGCGTAACGCTCAACCGCTGAGCAAAGTGGCTTACGACAGCAAAATCCAAGTAATGAAACACGCATTGGGGCTACATACCGCCATTTCACGGATTCAGGGAGGGAAATTAAAAGCCAAGGCTGAAATTCGCGTAGCGACGGTATTTAAAAATGCGCCTGAGCCTTTCCTGAAAATGATTGTGGTGCATGAATTGGCGCACTTAAAAGAAAAAGAGCACAACAAAGCCTTTTATAGCCTGTGTTGTCACATGGAACCGCAATATCATCAGTTAGAGTTCGATACCCGGCTTTATCTGACCCAATTATCTCTGTTTGGCGATATTTACTAACCGCTTAATTGACCTAACGGCATCAATAAATTCTCATCGTCAGCCCTTTTTCTGGCGGCGGTTCAATGACTGACACAGTACACAGATACGGAGCTTTTATGATTCGCTTTGCTGTTATTGGCACAAACTGGATTACCGAACGGTTTATTGATGCCGCCCACGCAAGTGGCAAGATGTCGTTGGCTGCGGTCTACTCACGTCAATTGGAGCAGGCGCAAAATTTCGGCAATAAATTTGGGGTCAGCGCCTGTTTTCATTCTCTGGAACACCTAGCCCAGAGCAACGAGGTAGATGCGGTTTATATCGCCAGCCCCAACTCTCTGCACTATTCCCAAGCCTTGCTGTTACTCAGTCATAAAAAGCACGTAATTTGCGAAAAATCTCTGGCCTCTAATCTGGCCGAGGTTGAAGCCTTAATTGCCTGCGCCAAAAAATATCAGGTCATACTCTTCGAAGCGTTTAAAACTGCCTATTTGCCTAATTTTATTCAGCTGCAAAATGCGTTGCCCAAGTTAGGCCAGTTACGCAAAGCCTTTATCAATTTTTGCCAGTATTCCTCTCGCTATCAGCGTTATTTAAATGGCGAAAATCCTAATACCTTCAATCCCGCTTTTTCTAACGGCTCGATTATGGATATCGGCTATTACTGTCTGGCAAGCGCCATCGCGCTATGGGGAGAACCTCAGAGCGTACAGGCTAGCGCCACTCTGCTGCCCAGCGGAGTCGACGCTCACGGTACGGTCTGCCTGAATTACGGTGAATTCGACGTCGTATTATTCCATTCCAAAGTCAGCCAATCTCATATTCCTAGCGAAATTCAGGGCGAAGACGGCACGCTAGTTATTGAAAGAATCTCTGAGTGCCACAGCATCACCTATACTCCAAGAGGTCAGGAGATACAGGATCTGACGCTACCGCAGTATGAAAATAATATGAGGTATGAAGCTGAAGCCTTCGCCGATTTGATTGCTAAAAATCAGGTTGAGCATCCAGGTTTAGCGCTTTCAGTCAGCACCGCGCGCCTTCAAACTGAAATTCGTCGCCAGACTGGCGTAGTTTTCCCTGCGGATTCGCAGCAAGCATCATCATTAAAATGAATAGGTGTGATTGACCAACGCCCTCTTTTGAATTAATTTTGGTGCTGCAAAGGGGAGTAACTTCATTGCCGGTTTGCCGTCATTACGGTGCGAAAGCACTCGGTTACCGGGCAACCTCATCATGTAGAAGCAATTAAATCGCTTTTACATCATCAGGGTTGTAAGTGAGACCTTGCCGGAAGGCGAGGTTTGCTTGCAGCTCAGACATAGCGGCTGGCGTCTTCCGACGTTGGCCGTTTTGTTTTTTTATGAGGTTTACTCTGATGATGAACTCCGTTGGTACGCCCGTACTTTGGGTCGGTTTTGCCGTTGTAGTCGCGATTATGCTCGCCGTTGATCTTTTCCTTCAGGGCCGTCGCGGCTCTCAAACCATGACGCTACGTCAGGCCGCCGCCTGGTCGTTGGTATGGGTGAGCCTGGCTATGCTGTTTAACGCCGGTTTCTGGTGGTATCTGAGCGAAAGCGTAGGGCGCGAAATTGCGGATAAGCAGGCGCTCGCTTTCCTGACCGGCTATCTGATTGAAAAAGCCTTAGCGGTCGATAATGTCTTTGTCTGGCTGATGCTATTCAGCTATTTTGCCGTTCCTGCCAATCTACAGCGACGCATCCTGATCTACGGCGTACTTGGGGCAATCGTGCTGCGAACGGCAATGATCTTCGCAGGTAGCTGGCTGGTTTCGCAATTTAGCTGGATTCTTTATCTGTTCGGTGCCTTCCTGTTATTCACCGGCCTGAAAATGGCATTTGGCAAAGAGGATAACAGCCCCATTGGTGATAAACCCTTAGTGCGCTGGATTCGCAATCACTTACGCATGACTGACGAACTCCACGGCGAACGTTTCGTCATTCGCAAAAATGGTCTGTTGTACGCGACACCTTTGGTGCTGGTGCTGATTCTGGTTGAGCTGAGCGACGTCATTTTTGCCGTCGACAGCATTCCAGCAATCTTTGCCATCACCACCGATCCCTTTATTGTGCTGACTTCTAACCTGTTCGCGATTCTCGGCCTGCGCGCCATGTATTTCCTGCTAGCAAACGTGGCGGAGCGCTTCTCGCTATTGAAATACGGTCTGGCAGCGATTCTGGTGTTTATCGGAATCAAAATGATGATCATCGATCTGTTCCATATTCCTATCGGCATCTCTCTTGGCGTAGTTGCCGGTATTCTAGCCCTCACTTTACTAGTGAATGCCTGGGTGAATCACCGCGCCGATCAAAATACACCACACTAACTATGTGACTATCTGCCTGATAATCTATTACACGGGGTGTCTGTCACCCCGTATTTATTTGGCAGATACCACTAATCGCCAAATGTTATCTTGATCACACATATGTAAACAAAATGTTATGCAAAGTGATCAACATTATATTTCCCTAATTGTTTCTTTCCAGCCTATTCCATTCCCTTATACTAACCCTGCAAACACACTTGGTTACAGGTTTGAAGAAAAAGTACCCGGTCAGGTTCCGGCCGAGGTATGAAGCCTGTACAACGTCATTCAACACAGCGACATTCAGTTCACTGGGAAGAGGTAAATTGATATTTATGGAAAACAAAAAATCAGGGCTATTTCACTACTTAAGCCACGGAAGTCTGGTTAAACAGATATTGGTGGGTTTGGTTGCCGGTATCATTCTGGCAAGCGTTTCACAATCAGCCGCTGTCGCGGTAGGCCTGTTAGGCACCTTGTTTGTCGGCGCATTGAAGGCCGTCGCCCCGGTATTAGTATTGATGCTGGTAATGGCTTCTATCGCAAATCATAAGCAGGGTCAGAAAACCAGTATTCGCCCTATCCTGTTCCTGTACTTGTTAGGAACCTTCTCGGCGGCCCTGATTGCCGTCGCCGTGAGTTTCATGTTCCCTTCGACGCTGGTATTGGCAACCAATAATGCCGATATCTCCCCTCCGGGCGGCATTGTTGAAGTATTACGTGGGCTATTACTGAGCATCGTTGCCAACCCGATTCATGCGCTATTGAACGGCAATTACATCGGTATTCTGGCTTGGGCGGTCGGTTTAGGCTTTGCTCTGCGTCATGGCTCAGAGACTACCAAGTCTTTGATTTCTGATATGTCTCACGCCGTTACCTTCGTGGTACGAGTGGTGATTCGCTTTGCTCCTCTGGGTATTTTTGGTCTGGTAGCTTCTACTCTGGCAGAAACTGGCTTCGGCGTATTACTGGGCTATGTGCAACTGCTGGTCGTATTGATCGGCTGTATGCTTCTGGTAGCACTGGTGGTTAACCCACTGATTGTTTTCTGGAAAATTCGCCGTAATCCTTACCCACTGGTGTTTGCCTGCCTGCGTGAAAGCGGTGTAACCGCATTCTTTACCCGTAGCTCTGCGGCCAACATTCCAGTGAACATGGAACTTTGTAAAAAGCTGAATCTGAACGAAGATACCTATTCAGTTTCCATTCCACTGGGTGCCACCATCAATATGGCCGGCGCGGCAATTACCATCACCGTGTTGACGCTGGCAGCGGTACATACGTTGGGTATTGCGGTTGATTTGCCGACGGCATTATTGCTCAGCGTAGTCGCGGCTGTGTGCGCCTGTGGCGCTTCCGGTGTGGCCGGTGGTTCGTTGCTGTTGATTCCGCTAGCCTGCGGTTTATTCGGTATTCCAAATGAAATCGCCATGCAGGTAGTTGCTGTAGGCTTTATCATTGGCGTATTGCAGGATTCGGCAGAAACCGCGCTGAACTCCTCTACCGATGTGCTGTTTACCGCCGCAGCCTGTCAGGCTGACGATGCCAAACTGGCTAATCCAGACCCGCTGGCAACGCGTTAAATCTCAAGATTCTCACTTATCCAAAGGGTGGCAAAAGCCGCCCTTTTTATCCTTTCTTTTCGACCAGAAAAGGATCGATGCCCTGCAATTGCAAGCGACGGAAGCGGATGATATTAAAGCCGTTAATCAGCAGGAAACTCCCTTCAATCAGCGATCCGCCAATCGAACCCAGCCAGATATTATGAATTACCCAACAGGCGGTTGAGCACCACATAATACAGCGCGTGGTTAAGCCGTGAGTGCGGAACAGCGCCCAAGTACTGGCTACGGTGCCAATTATCGGCAAAAGCTCTACTACGTGATGCATTCGCCACAAACCTAACGTTAGTGTCAGAATGATAAACACAACCATCACTATGCTGCTACGAGTCTTGGTCGAGATCAGGGTGCGTAGAGCGTTAAGCAATGCACTGCTGCCTGCTGCACTGGCTCCCATCAGAAAGAAATGGCCACCGATGATGGCGCTATAAGCCGAAAGTTGCAGTTTGAAACGTCGTTCATCCCGGTTGAAAAACATGGTAATACCGACAAAAAATGCCAATACGCCAACAGCTTGGGCAAACCAATAGAACGTCATGGTGGGGTATTCCTGGTATAGGGGAGTCCCTATCTCTTCTGGAGTCGAACATAGCTAAAACGACGCGCTTACCGCTAATCGGGGCCCACGGTAAGCGCGCGAAAAATGAAACGTCGTTTTATTTTAATGGTTAACCATACTAGTTACAAGGTGACTCCGCTTTTAAAAATAGCTAATTCACGGAAATCATTGGCTTCATTGCGCGCCGGTTTGCCATTGGCAATGGCGACGATCAGTTCGACGAACTCTTCCAGTAAAACATCCATTGAAGTCCCTTTGATTAGTTTTCCCGCATCAAAGTCGATCCAGTGAGGTTTTTTCGCCGCCAACTCGCTGTTGGTAGCCAGTTTCACCGTAGGCACGAAACCACCATAAGGCGTACCTCGACCGGTGCTGAATAGCACCATATGACAGCCTGCCCCCGCCAGCGCACTGGTTGCCACCGCATCATTCCCCGGAGCGCTGAGCAAGTTCAGCCCCGGACGTTGCAGGCGCTCGCCGTACTTCAGCACGTCGACCACTTTGCTTTGCCCTGCTTTTTGGGTGCAGCCCAACGATTTTTCTTCCAGCGTAGTAATGCCGCCAGCCTTATTACCCGGTGACGGATTTTCGTAAATTGGCTGATGATGAGCGATGAAATACTGTTTAAAATCATTCACCATGCTAACAGTCTTTTCAAAGGTAGACTCATCGCGACAACGGCTCATCAAAATGCGTTCTGCACCAAACATTTCTGGTACTTCAGTCAAAACCGAAGTGCCACCGTTGGCAATCACATAATCGGAGAAACGCCCCAAGAGTGGGTTAGCCGTGATACCGGACAAACCGTCCGAACCACCGCATTCCAGGCCAAATTTCAGTTCGCTGAGTTGACCCGGCACACGCGGGTCGCTGCGCATTACCTGATATAGTTCTCGCAGTCGTTCCAAGCCAGCTTCCACTTCGTCGTCCTGCTGCTGGCACACCATAAAGCGAACCCGCTCATTGTCCACTTCTCCCAGCGTAGTTTGGAAAACGTCGACCTGATTGTTCTCGCAGCCTAAACCTATAACTAATACCGCACCGGCATTAGGATGGCGCACCATATTTTGCAGCATGGTTCGGGTATTTTCGTGATCCTGACCAAGCTGTGAACAGCCGAACGGATGGCTAAACAAATGCACCCCGTCAATGCCTTCCGCCTCGTTGGTTTCCTTCAGAAAACGCTGTTGGATCTGACGCGCGATACCGTTAACGCAGCCAACGGTTGGAATGATCCACAATTCGTTACGAATGCCCACGTCGCCATTTTTGCGACGATAGATCCGAACTTCTCGATCGGCCATTTGCACCGGCAGATCGCTAAATTCTGGCTGATATTGGTATTCATCCAAGTCACTTAAATTGGTTTTAGCGTTTTGAGAATGAATATGTTCACCGGTTTGAATCGGGCTAAGTGCATGACCTATCGGCAAACCATATTTCACAATCATTTGATCCGGCTGGATTAAAGTTAGCGCAAACTTATGCCCGCGGGTCACTGGCTGCGCCAGCGTGATTGCATCGCCATCAATTTTGATGACTTCTCCCTGCGCCAGATCCTGTAGAGCAACGGCTACATTATCCAGTGGGTGAATTTTTATCGTCTTTTGCATAGAAAACCTTTAGCTGTAAGCCGCAACCGCTGCTCTCATTCCACGATCCAGGATAGTTTGCAGTTGCTCTGTCACCTGTTCGGCCAACTGGGGTACTGCAGTTAAATCCTGCCCCCAATGATTCGCATCAGACAAAACGGTCTGAACCAATGCGGCGGGAGTCGTTTCGTATTGCTTCACACTGCTCCATAAGCGAGAGTAGGTTTCCAGCCAGTGAGCGTCGTCTTGCAACGGATAGGATTCTCCTTGACGTTCCCCGCGATAAAAGGCGATCAACGCGGCTAATGCAAAGGTTAAACGCGGCGGCAGCTTGCCCTTTTGCTGCTGGTAAGCCAGCAGCTGAGGCAAAATGCGGGTACGGAATTTGGTCATACCGTTCAACGCAATAGACAATAACTGGTGCTGAATGAAAGGGTTACGGAAACGGCTTAATACCGCCTGCGAGAAGGAAAGCAGTTCATCCTCAGGTAAATCCAAAACCGGAACGATTTCTTCAATCATGGTTTTTTCCACGAACTGACTGATTTCAGAATCATTCATGGTTTGCCCGACGGTATCCAGACCGGCCAGATAAGCGATAGGCACCAGCGCTGTGTGAGCACCGTTCAAAATGGCGACTTTACGCTCTTTATACGGCTTGATGTCATCCACGATGCACACATTCAGATCCAGTTGATCCAGACGCAACTCTTTTGCCAACCACTGTGGCCCTTGAATAACAAAGAGATAGAAGTATTCCGCCGTATCGAGGAAGCTGTCCTGATAGCCCAATTCAGCCTGTAAAGCGGTCACTTCATCGCGGGGATAACCGGTCACAATCCGATCCACCAACGTTGAGCAAAAAGTATTATTTTCTGTTAGCCAACGGGTAAATCCAGACGGTAACTGCCAATGCTCCGCATAGCGCAGCACCAGTTCCCGCAAGGCTTCGCCGTTATAATCGATTAATTCACAGGGCAACAACACCCAGCCTTTATCTGCCGCGCCGTCAAAATACGTATAGCGCTCAAATAATAAGCGAGTCAGCTTAGCTGGAAATGACGCCGGTGGCGCATCATCCGGTTTATCTTGCTCATTCCAGGCGATACCGGCTTCGGTCGTATTGGAAAAAACAAAGCGAATATTAGCATCGCGAGCCAGTGCCAGATACTCGTCGAATTGACGATAGATATTGATCTCCCGATTCACCGAACGGATCAGCCGAGATTCCCGCACCGCTTCCCCCTGCTCATTCAGACCGCGAATGACCGTGGTATACAGGCCATCCTGCGTACTCAAGGACGGAGGAAAATCCGTATCTATTGGCCGGATCACTACGATCCCAGCGTTAAGATCGGTATGTTCGTTCAAAAGGTCCAGTTGCCAATCGACAAAGGCGCGCAGGAAATTGCCTTCGCCAAATTGAATGACTTTGTCAGGGTAACTGCGGCCGGGAAAATCACGACGGTTCAGGGTTAGCATGTTGATCTACCTCATAACGCGTTCCGCCATAGACAGGCCACGGGCGATAAACCGGCATCATATGCACAGCCCGTCGCTTTCCGTCCCGCAGACAGCGTTGAATTAAGCAAAAGTTTGAAAGGCGGGAGGCCGATTGGCGCTCCCGCTTGGCACATTACAATTCGATAGCGAAATACTGTTTGGCGTTATCGAAACAGATGTTTTTCACCATCGCACCCAGCAGTTCAATGTCTGCCGGTGCTTCACCACCTGCCACCCAGCGGCCAATCATCTGACACAGTATTCGGCGGAAATATTCATGACGTGTATAAGAGAGGAAGCTGCGGCTATCGGTCAGCATACCGACAAAGCGGCTTAGCAAACCCAGCTGCGCCAGTTGGGTCATTTGGCGCTGCATACCGTCTTTTTGATCGTTGAACCACCAGCCGGAACCGAACTGCATTTTCCCTGCGGCACCTTCGCCCTGGAAATTGCCGACCATAGTGCCAATGACTTCGTTATCGCGTGGATTCAGGCAGTACAGGATCGTTTTCGGTAGCGCATTACGCAGACCTTGCGCATCCAGCAAACGGGAAAGCGGCTGAGCCAGCGGCTGGTCATTAATCGAGTCAAAACCGATATCTGGGCCAACCAGATTGAACATGCGACTGTTGTTATTACGCAGCGCACCGATGTGATATTGCTGAACCCATTCACGACGATGATATTCACCAGATAAAAATAGCAACACAGCGGTTTTAAACTGAGCCACTTCTTCCAGCGTTGGCTGAGTTCCCGTCAGACGACGAGCTAGAATACCGTCGAGCGTCGTTTCGTCTGCTTCACCATAGACCACCACGTCCAACGCATGGTCAGAGACTTTACAGCCGTGAGCGGCAAAGTGATCCATACGTTTGTTCAATGCGTCGCACAGGTCGGAGAATTTACTTATAGACGTATCTGCCGCAGCTTCCAGCAGCTTCAGGTAATCGCGAAAACCGGCGGCTTCAATATTGAAGGCTTTATCCGGACGCCAACTTGGCAACACTTTGATGTTAAAGCTGCCATCCGCGGCGATAGCTTTGTGGTGGCGCAGATCGTCAATAGGATCATCGGTGGTGCCGACCATTTTGACATTCATCTGTTGCATGATACCGCGCGCAGAGAAAGCCGGTTGAGCCAACAGCTCATTGCCACGTTGCCAGATTTCTTCCGATGTTTTCGGCGAAAGCAGTTTGCCGGTAATACCGAAAGGACGACGTAATTCCAGATGAGTCCAGTGATACAGAGGATTGCCAATTGTGTGAGGGACGGTTGCGGCCCAAGCTTCGAATTTTTCCCGATCGCTGGCATCGCCAGTACAGAATCGTTCGGCAACGCCGTTGGTACGCATAGCGCGCCATTTATAGTGATCGCCCTTCAGCCAGATGTCATACAGGTTTTTAAAACGATAGTCTTCTGCGATTTGTTCCGGTGGTAAATGGCAGTGATAGTCATAAATCGGCTGATCTTTTGCATAATCGTGATACAGACGACGGGCAAACTCGGTATCCAGCAAAAAATCTTCGGTTAAAAACTGCGACATATTGGCTTCCTCACATGGCTACATCGTAGAGCACTGTTTTCTGTTATCGCGAAGTTATCACACCAATTCCACTTACCGTCCAGCACTTTTTACAAGACAGTGATCGCAAAAACCTAACAAAATGAACAAATACTCAACATTTTCTATTATTTAGTCCCTTGCAGCACTAAGGCTGACGAGTTCTATTATTCCCTAATTGAAAAGTGGTTTTTGTGATGTCACTCAACTTTTAAATCTGTATGACAAGTTATTGTTGCGTCGCCCTGAGTTGTCTTATGGATACGCATCATGAGAGTTCAGGGGAAACCAAATCGAAAAAATTACAGGTCGTCGGTGAAGGAATACATCGTCAGTGTCATTTTTCTAACGGCTTAGGACCGTGGTGATACCAGGCATCGCAACCTTAGGGGCATCAGCTTGATTTAACCCCCTCGGCGTTGAGAGACACGATCAAAAAAGGAGCGTTTAGGTACCACCGGGTGCACGGGCATCGACTGGATGGACCAAATTGCGCCATGGACTGCCGCCAGACAGCACTCCATAGCAGTAATCTTAGAGACTGGGAGAGATTTAGAAATGCGTAAAATTAAAGGGTTACGCTGGTACATGATAGCCTTGGTCACCATGGGCACGATTTTGGGTTATCTGACACGTAACGCCATCGCCGTCGCCGCACCTACGCTTCAAGAACAGCTACATATCACTACGCAACAGTATTCTTATATTATCGCCGCTTATTCCGCCGCTTACACTTTGATGCAGCCGGTTGCAGGTTACGTACTGGACGTCATGGGAACCAAAATCGGCTACGCCATGTTCGCCGTTATGTGGGCGATATTCTGTATGGGTACCGCGTTAGCCAGCAGTTGGGGCGGCCTGGCCATTGCCCGTGGTGCCGTGGGTGCAGCTGAAGCAGCCATGATCCCCGCAGGCTTGAAAGCCAGTAGCGAATGGTTCCCGGCGAAAGAGCGTTCTATTGCCGTTGGTTATTTTAACGTCGGTTCATCCATTGGCGGAATGATTGCTCCACCGTTAGTGGTCTGGGCTATAGTCATGCACAGCTGGCAAATGGCTTTCATCATTACCGGTGTGCTCAGCCTGATTTGGGCTATCTGTTGGTTAATTTTCTATAAACACCCGAAAGATCAGAAACGACTGACGGATGAAGAACGGGACTATATTCTCAGCGGTCAGGAAGCTCACCACTCCACCTCCAACTCGAAAAAGATGTCTGCAATGCAGATTATCCGTAACCGCCAATTCTGGGGTATAGCCATCCCACGCTTTCTGGCAGAACCGGCTTGGGGGACGTTCAATGCCTGGATTCCACTATTCATGTTCAAAGCCTATGGCTTTAACCTGAAAGAAATTGCGATGTTTGCCTGGATGCCAATGCTGTTTGCTGACCTTGGCTGTATTCTCGGTGGCTATCTGCCTCCGTTGTTCCAAAAATACCTGAAAGTGAATCTGATTGTTTCTCGTAAATTGGTTGTGACTATGGGCGGTCTGCTAATGATTGCGCCTGGCACTATCGGCCTGTTCACTAGTCCTTATGTCGCTATTGCTCTGCTGTGTATCGGTGGTTTTGCTCACCAGTCTCTATCTGGCGCGCTGATTACCCTGTCTTCCGATGTCTTCGGTCGTAACGAAGTCGCCACTGCCAACGGGTTAACCGGCATGGCAGCCTGGACTGCCAGTACGCTGTTTGCTCTGGTGGTTGGTGCATTAGCAGATACGTTGGGCTTCAGCCCACTATTTGCCGCGCTGGCGGTGTTCGACGTACTGGCAGTCATCGTTATCTGGACGGTGCTGCAAAATCGCCCTGCCGATGACTCACAGACAGATCCGATACAACAAGCACCGGCTGAGCAAAATTAACCCGTCCGGCGACGTTCTCCAAGAGTGACGCACTGCGCACACACTAGCCCGGCAGAAGCTTGCCGGGTTTGTTTTTCTCCGCCCTACACTACCTTTGGTTAAGTATATCTGTGATAGCAATAGCTAGAACCAATCGGGAATAAGTGGTATAACAAGTCCGCGAGATATGCCGTTCGGGATAGCCTCCAAGCCCTGACAACACTGAGTCATAACATTATCTGCCTCAATTGATCCAAGAGCCTTAATCATGGAATTCACAGATACCAGACGGTTATACCAACAGTTGGCCGCAGAGTTAAAACGACGCATCGAAGCTGGTGTGTATCAGGTTGGCGATAAGTTGCCTGCTGAGCGCTATATTTCGGAAGAAATGAATGTCAGCAGAACCGTCGTCCGTGAAGCGATTATTATGCTGGAAGTCGAGGGCTACGTAGAAGTACGCAAAGGCTCTGGCATCCACGTCATGTCCAATCAGCAGAAGCATTTGGTCATGCCAAGCAATGAAATTGAGTTCGCTGCTGCCGGTCCTTTTGAGCTACTTCAGGCGCGCCAGTTAATTGAAAGCAATATCGCCGAGTTTGCAGCAACGCAAATCACTCGTCAGGATATAGTCAAACTGATTGAAATACAGGAACACGCTCGTCAGGAAGATCGTTTTCGGGATTCACAATGGGATTTGAAATTCCATGTGCAGGTCGCTCTGGCTACCCAAAATACCGCGATGGCCACTATCGTCGAGAAAATGTGGAGCCAACGGGTGCATAATCCGTATTGGATCAAACTGCATGAGCACATTGACGATAAATCCATTGAGAGCTGGTGCGAAGATCACGATCAGATCCTGAAAGCGTTAATGCGTAAAGATCCTTATGCCAGCAAACTGGCAATGTGGCAGCATCTGGAAAACACCAAGCAAATGCTGTTCCATGCCACCACTGATGATTTCGAATTTAACGTCGATCGTTATTTATTTGCAGAAAATCCAGTGGTTCATCTGGATAATCTTGCGGCCAACAATATGACGATAAACAGCAAAGCCTGAGCTGAATAGTCTCCCCGCTACTATTACCTACGTTTTTCCGCAGGAAGAATCGAAAAATAAAAGGGATACCGCCTGCAAAAATTGCGGTTTCCCTCTTATAACCTTGCATTGGCGGGATCACTCTAGTCAGTAAATGTCGAGATCTGTCAGCAAATGTAAGCAGAGAAGCTATTTCTTAAAAGCGGTACAATAAACCATCAATTAACGCCTATATTTCCCTGTTTCATATCCTGCTATTTTGCTAAAGTGACTGCTCTTTTTTTTCCCGCCACTTTGGGAGCGAAACGCGAAAGATGCGCTGGTTGTTGATCCTGCTTATTGCTGTTTCTTGCTGGACCGGTTCGGTCGCCAGCAAGCCGCTATTGGCTGGGCATTCTGATTCCACGCAGGACGTTTCTTATACCGCCCTTCAGCGCGCCGCAATTCAATACATTAATGTTGAATTCATTACTCAAAACGTCTTCCGACATAATGCGCCATTGCCCGACCAGCTGCGTCTTGGCAAGCGGATCAAAAATTTCTCAATTAAAAACCGTCTGGGCACATCTAAATTCACCGGAACAGGCAATACTTTATGGGTAAACCTGAGTTGGCATCCGTCCTGGTTCCTAACTTCACGCAATGCTCAGGCAAAAGAAATCTATAAGCAGTCCCGACAACCGTCACCATTACGCCAATCTGGCCGCTGGATGCTTCATTCAGCTGCGCAGCAAAATCGCGTGGGCGGCTGGAAAGAGAGTAATATCCTGTACAGCGGTGCACTGACTTATCACGACGCCGCAATTCTGTTTCCATTGTCATAAAAATTTATAAGCAAAAAATAGATTTACTGCATACGCATCAACGGATTGGTTCACTTTGGAAGTATCAGCACCTTTATCTGAACCGCCGCGTGAGCGCAACAAAAACAATGACGTTTTAGGAATACCAGATGGATATCATTAAAGAACTCTTACATGCCTTGTGGCAGCAGGACTACGAAACACTCGCTAACCCTTCGTTGGTGTGGGCCATTTATATCCTGCTGTTTGTCATACTATTTCTGGAAAATGGCCTGCTGCCAGCAGCATTTTTACCCGGCGATAGCCTGCTGATTCTGGTCGGCGTACTGATTGCCAAAGGGGCAATGAGTTTCCCGGTCACGCTAGTGGTTCTGACTACCGCCGCCAGTTTAGGCTGTTGGGTCAGCTACATACAGGGAAGATGGCTGGGAAATACCAAGATAGTGCAGGGTTGGTTATCCCATTTACCTGCTCACTATCACACCCGCGCGCATAATTTATTCCACCGCCACGGTTTGTCCGCCCTGCTAATTGGCCGTTTTTTAGCTTTCGTCCGGACACTGTTACCCACAATTGCTGGCCTTTCTGGCCTGAGCAACGCTCGTTTCCAGTTCTTTAACTGGGTCAGCGGCCTGCTTTGGGTACTGATTCTGACTACATTGGGGTTCGCGTTGGGTAAAACGCCGGTATTCCGCAAATACGAAGATGAAGTCATGTTCTTCCTAATGCTGCTACCGCTAGCGTTATTGTTTATCGGCCTATTTGGTTCTCTGTACGTACTGTGGCGTAAAAAGCGCAGCGTGCAGGGTGATAAAGGAAATCAGGCGTGATCCAGCTTCTGGCTCGTTTGCGCCGCCCACGCTGGCACTATGCGGTGCTAGCGTTGGGTATGCTGGTGCTTGTCGCGCTGTTTACCCCCGTGATACTGCATACTGAAAGCGCCCTGAAAATCAGCCCTAATCAACAAGGGCTGAGTCTTCCGGACGGCTTCTACCTTTATCAACATCTGGACGAACGAGGCATTCGGATTAAAAGCATTACGCCGGAGGCCGATAGTTTGGTGGTAAGTCTGGAATCACCGGAGCAGCAGAAAGAAGCCATTGAAGCATTGCAGGCTATTTTGCCGAAGGGCTACGTCATCGTGCTGAGTGAATCAACCAAACGTCATAGCTGGCTGCCAAAGTTTGGCGGTGATACGCAAAAAATAGGCTAGCTCAATCCTCTGTCGGGGGAAACTCTCCCCCGTCCCTCTGATGTCATTTCTCCCCGCGTGCTCTGATTACTCTTCGATATGTAACCGATAGGTTTCGCGCTGCCGCTAACCACGCAACAATTTGAAAAATGAAAGGGATTCCCCAATATAACCCAATAGAAAACTTGGGCGATGTTCTATTCAGCGCTATGCTTAACTTAAGTGCGGTTATCGCCATTACTGATATGTCCCATTTATTAAGCGGCATGGAACTAAGACACACCGTTGTCTTCAGGCTGCAAAAAGGAAGAAATATTATGTTGTTACGCCATTCCCTTCTGCTGGTTTTACCGGTTGTTGCATTCTGCGGCCTGGCTCAGGCTGCTACCGCTAACGGCTGCGATATCAAAGCGAAAGAAATTCAGCAGCAGATCGATTATGCCAAACAGCATGGTAATACCCAGCGCGTTGCCGGGCTGGAAACGGCTCTGAAAGAAGTGAAATCCAACTGTACTGAAGCCGGTTTACAGGCTGAGCATCAGCAAAAAGTTGCTCAGAAACAGCAGAAAGTTGCCGAGCGTCAGCAAGAGCTGAAGCAGGCGCAGGAAACCGGTGACGCAAAGAAAATCGCCAAAAAGCAGAAGAAGCTGGACGAAGCCCAAACCGAGCTAAAGCAACTTCAGGCTGAATAGATATTATTCATCGCTTTTGGTAGTCAAAAATCTGGTTAAAAAGCCATTTTATGGTGTTTTTTAGGACGAATCCGCAGGCGGATTAGCATGATTTTCCACAGGTTGGCCTTTCAACCACTCAGAAAATCCGCTATGTTAGATATTCTTCTCAGTTATGTTAAGGAGTTATTTATATGGCACAAGATAAAAACGCTGAAAATTTGCGCGCCGAACTCAAATCACTGGCAGATACATTGGAAGAAGTTTTGCATTCCTCCTCTGATAAGCCAAAAGCTGAGTTAGATAAATTACGATCCAAAGCTGAGAGTGCCCTAAAGGACACTCGTGAGCGCCTGAGCGAAACCGGCGACAAAATTGCGGCTCAGACCAAAGAAATCGCCGACAAGGCTGATAACTACGTTCATGACAACCCTTGGACAGGTGTTGGTATCGGTGCCGCAGTTGGCGTGGTATTGGGCGTTCTGTTGTCTCGTCGCTAATTATGGCAGAGCAACCTCGCACACAGGGCCCCGGTAAAGGGGTCCTTGATACCATCCATCGCATCGCCACTATCGTGGTTGGCATGGTTGAAACCCGCGTTCGACTGGCGGTAATTGAGCTGGAAGAGGAAAAGGCAACGCTGATTCAGTTGCTGATAATGGCCGGAATCACTCTGCTATTAACCGCTTTTGGTTTAATGAGCCTGCTGGTGTTAATGATGTGGGCCGTTGATCCCGTCTACCGCTTTATGGCTTTGGCTATCACCACCGGCGTGCTGTTGGGGCTAGCGTTGATAGGTGTTATCTGGACGCTGGTTAAAGCTCGTCGTTCCACGTTTTTGGGTTCTACCCGTCAACAATTGGAAATCGATCGGGAATTATTGGAGAAAGACCAGTGAGCCGCCAGTTACGGTTAGAGAAGGAAAAGTTGCTGCGTCAGATTGAACAGCAACGCCTGGATCTGGCTAACAGCGCGGCACACTGGATTGAAGTGACCGCGCCTTACGATCGCGGCTGGCTCAAAATTCTTGAAATGCGTAAGTTTCTGGTTCTGGGTTCCAGTCTGATCGCAGTTTATGGCGTTCGCCATCCCAGCCGAATGATTCGCTGGTCCCGCAGGGCGTTAAGCGCGTGGGGTACCTTCCGACTTTTCCGTCGCACATTTTCTTCCCGCTAAACTCGCCTGTCGCCACTGTCTCAGACGGCGAGTTTTATTAACTCATTCAATTTATTATTTATTTTTTATTCTCAACCCTTCCACTTATCTTTATCGGCTAACCTTTTTCGCACTTTTTGTTAAACCCATCAATTTTTTTGATAAAAACAAACAGTATTACTTGCTAACAACTTTCCTACCTCCCTACTAACATATTATTCATCAACCCGGTATGAAGCTGGAAAGCCAACGGATTGCCACGAAATATTGCCGCTAATGTTAAGCATTAGCATCAACCCTTATTTGGAGTAAGTAGTCGATGAATAAATTACAAGATACCGGTCTGTTGGTTGCACGTATTCTGATGCCAATTCTGTTTATTGTTGCCGGTTACGGAAAAATGGGCGATGCCTATGCTGGAACTCAGCAATATATGCAGATGATGGGCGTTCCCGGCTTCTTCTTGCCATTGACTATCTTGCTGGAATTTGGCGGCGGTCTGGCGATTCTGTTTGGTTTCCTGACCCGTACTACCGCTCTGTTTACCGCGGGCTTCACGTTGTTAACCGCGCTGATTTTCCACACAAACTTTGCGGAAGGCGTAAACCAGCTGATGTTCATGAAAAACCTGACCATCGCCGGTGGCTTCCTGGTGCTGGCCGTTGCAGGTCCTGGCGCATTCAGTATTGACCGTCTGCTGGGCAAAAAGTGGTAACTTTCCCCCGCGGCTAATATCCGACGCCCTATCTGATGGTAGGGCGTTGTTATTTTGTCGCCTTACTGACGAATGGATTAATACGGCGTTGCTAATCCAAACTTATTTCGCCTTCCTCTGCTCTCTGCGCTATAAAATTCGTGATTACCTCTAAATACACAGGAGTACCCAATGGGACAACTAGTTGACGGCGTTTGGCAAGACATCTGGTACGACACTAAGTCAACCGGCGGCCATTTCAAACGTAGCACCTCACAATTCCGTCATTGGATAACCCCTGATGGCCAGCCCGGCCCTCACGGCCGCGGCGGCTTTAATGCGGAAAAAGATCGTTATCATTTATACGTTTCACTTGCCTGCCCTTGGGCGCATCGCGCTTTATTAATGCGCAGCCTTAAAGGGTTAGAATCCCTTATTCCGGTTTCAGTCGTACATCCATTAATGTTGGATAAAGGTTGGACCTTTGGCACCGACTTCCCTGATACCACCGGAGATTCCCTTTACCAATCGGATTACCTCTACCAGTTGTATTTACGTGCAGAACCCACTTATAGCGGACGAGTGACCGTCCCCATACTTTGGGATAAGCAGCAGCAAACCATCGTTAGCAACGAATCCGCCGATATCATGCGTATTTTTAATAGTGCATTTGATGGTGTAGGTGCCGCCAAGGGGGATTATTATCCCGAAGCGCTGCGTGAGGAAATCGAAGAAATTAACGGTTGGGTCTACGATGCGGTAAATAATGGTGTATACAAAGCCGGTTTTGCCACCAGCCAGAACGCCTACGATGAAGCGGTAAATACGTTGTTTGTGGCGTTGGATAAATTGGAATTAATTCTGGACCAGCAGCGTTATTTAACTGGCAATCAACTGACTGAAGCTGATTTACGTTTGTGGACCACTTTAGTTCGTTTTGATCCTGTCTATGTCACCCACTTTAAATGTGATAAACGCCGAATTAGTGATTATCCGAACTTATTCGGTTTCCTACGAGATATTTACCAGATGCCAGGCATTGCTGGCACCGTTAGCTTGCCACATATTCGCAATCATTATTATCGTAGTCATGCCACGATTAATCCCTACGGTATTATTTCCGTCGGGCCAGAACAGGATTTATTGTCGGCCCACGGGCGAGATGTTCGTTTTGGTTCAGAGTAATAGTCTAACCCAATACCCTGTTATACCTTTTTTACTCGGACGGGCGACCAGCGCCCGTCTCACTATATTCCTAACCGCGCCCCAGTAATTTAGGAATTTCCCGCAGGCACCAGGACTTAGCCTCGCCCATACTGTCTCGCCGCCAGGCCATAATAATATCCACTTCTCGGCTGTACTCCGGCCCAACAACCCGTAAGCGACCCGCTTCGATATCTTTTTCGACCATTTCATAAGGCATGGTCGCCACGCCTAATCCGGCCAGCAACGCGCGTCGTTTATCTTCAATAGTACTGACCGTTAAACGCTGCTGTTTATCCAATAACTGAACGGTAATGACCGGGCGCTCGCGAGCGGTATCTGCCACGGCAATACCTCGATATTTAACCCGAGTCACTTCCGAGAGCGGCTCCGGTTCCTGATGGATTGGATGATCTGGGCTGGCCACGTAGACGCTGGTTACTTTATATAATTTTCGTGAATTGATTTCTGAAGAAGCGCGGAAATGCATATCTGGTGCGATAACAATATCAGCACGCCCCTGCTCCAATCGCTCCCAGGCTCCGGCCAGAACCTCAGTCAAAATTGAAACCTGCGTATTGGCCTTGAGCGACAGTTTGTCGATAAGCGGGAACAGTTTCCAGGCGGGCGACAACGCCTCACTCACAATTGTGATGTGTGTTTCCCAACCCCGCGCCAGCGCTTCAGCATCGGTAGTCAGTTTATCGGCAGCTTCCAATAACACCCGGCCGCGATCCAGTAGCATCCGACCAACATTTGTGAATTTAGTGCGATGCCCGGAGCGGTCAAATAGCACCACATCCAGCTCTTCTTCAAGCTTCTGCATGGTGTAGCTGAGGGCCGAAGGCACTCGACCCAGTTCATCAGCGGCAGCGGCAAAGCTGCCTCGACGATCAATCGCATCCATTACCCGCAGCGCTTCTAGCGTTAACGCCCGATCTTTGGCCATCAGTTTTCTCAGTCAGGAAATTTGAATATACCGACCAGATTAACTGGCTAACAATCCTGCGTCCAGACGCTTACCATTTGTCTATCAATTTATAGGGGCAATCATCGTCATGATCACATGCAGAACGGCAAAACAGTGCGGGCAAGCTGACTTTGGTTGGTTACAGGCCCGCTATACCTTTTCTTTCGGTCATTATTTCGATCCCAAACTGCTGGGCTACGCTTCATTGCGAGTGCTCAATCAGGAAGTTCTCGCACCCGGCGCAGCGTTTCAGCCACGAACTTATCCTCAGGTAGATATTCTCAACCTGATCTTACAGGGTGAAGCGGAGTACAGAGACAGTTTGGGTAATCATGTACAGGGAAAAGAAGGCGATGTTATTTTATTTTCGCCGCAGTCTGAGGTGAGTTACAGCGAGCATAATTTGAGTGGCTGTAAGCCATTAACCCGGATTCAGCTGTGGCTGAATGCCTGCCCTGAGCAGGATACTGATTCGAGTCAGCGTCTAGCGCTAGGCAATGAATCATATCGTTTACTGGCTTCGCCTGATGGCGATCAGGGGAGTCTGAAGCTGCGTCAGCAGATGTGGATTCACCATTTGGATATGGCGGCGGGAGATGAACATAGCATTCAGCTTCACGGTCAACGGGCGTATTTACAGTCAATTCACGGCACCGTAGAAGTGGAAGGTTCGCAGACCAGCGATCTTCAGCGTCTGACCTGCGGCGACGGCGCCTTTGTTCAGGAAGAGCAGCAGCTCACCATTAAAGCCAAAACGCCGCTACGCGCGCTGTTAATCGACCTGCCGGTATAGGTACTGATTCAAATAACAGCTGAATCCTCAAAGATCGCATCACGCTGGATTTTAGGACGTCGCGAGCTAGCCGAGTTGGGGTGCGCCCAGCACGTAGGAACCGGAACCTACACAAAGTAGGTGAGGATTCTGAGCACTGCGTCAGCCCAAAATGGCGACGCGCAGTAGCCTGTCACCTTACAGGCTCGAGCTTAGCGCACCGAGGGGCGCTCCGGCGGCTCACGCCGCTACGACCCCAGCGGCACGCTTTCACTCGCATCCGTATTAGTGTTGCTGACTTATCACGTCAAGAACCGAAGAAATTACACTCCATTGAATTTTAGGGCGACGCGCAGTAGTCAATCACCCAATAAAAAACCCCTTGTGAGGATAACCTCACAAGGGGCTCTATAATAGAGGGAGTTGACCGGTAAGCCGGGTTCTGTCGTGGACAGTCATTCCTCTAGGCCAGCAATCGCTCACTGGCTCAAGCAGCCTACCCGGGTTCAGTACGGGCCGTACCATGTGAACCCCTATTTGGCCTTGCTCCGGGTGGAGTTTACCATGCCACGGACTGTTGCCAGCCGCGCGGTGCGCTCTTACCGCACCCTTTCACCCTTACCTGATCCCACTTGCGCGGGCCATCGGCGGTTTGCTCTCTGTTGCACTTGTCGTAGGCTTGCGCCCCCCAGGCGTTACCTGGCACCCTGCCCTATGGAGCCCGGACTTTCCTCCCCTCCACCTGTCTCCCCCGAGAGGGACGGCAGTGAAGCGGCGACTGTCTAGTCAACTCCGCGGCGGATTATAGTCACATTGAAGCGGAATGTCATCTTTCACTTGAAACAAAGATTTATAGTGATTAATTATCAAACAAAGTGATTTTATCGAACGTGGCTTAACTCTGTTTTGCATATGCGATAATAAATGAAGCCTTTACCCGCGCAATTGGGTCAATGTATGGCGCGATATGTTCTCTTCCTCCGATACCGCGTGAATGACCTATTTTCACTTTATTACAGCTCAACAAACTCATAGATAATTGTAAAGATGCTGACAAAAATTACCTTTTCGATCAAAACAATACGCAGAATTTATTAGCTAGAATTAGAACTGTCAGGCCAACATTTCACTCGAGCGTTCTAGGAGCTGTACTATGAAAAGTATCGCGCTGTTCATTGCTCCACTTGCCGCAATTTTTTTGCTCAGTAGCTGTGTGGTGGAACCCGCTCGCTATCGCGAATCTGAATTTGTGGTACCGCCGGGCATAGTTTATGTCGCTCCTGAATATCCAATGCCAGGGCCGGGCTATGTTTGGCGCTATCATGAAGGCCATTCGTGGGGCTGGTATCACCCTGGGCATGGCTGGCATCACGGTTGGAAATAATGGGTAAAGAACCTGATAAAAGCCGGACATCGCGCCCGGCTTTGCACATTACTGCGCTGCGTCTTCTTCTGTCTCTTCCGCATCGCTCTGCTGGTTGAGCGCATAGCGATATAAGGCATTTTTCTTCACGCCGTGGATTTCTGCCGCCAGCGCCGCAGCTTTCTTTAGTGGAAGCTCTTTTTGCAGTAATGCCAGAGTGCGCAGTACCTCAGCCGGCAATGCATCGTCAGCCAGCGCTTTGTGTCCTTCGACAATCAGCACCATTTCACCCCGGCGGCGCATGTCATCTTCCTGCACCCAAGCCAGCAATTCGCCCACTGGCGCACCGTGGATTGACTCCCAGGTTTTGGTCAACTCTCGCGCCAAAACCACGTAGCGTTGTGGGCCGAGCACCGTCACCATGTCCTGCAAACTTTCCAAGAGACGATGGGTCGATTCATAGAAAATAAGCGTTCGTGGTTCCTCAATCAGCGCCTGCAAGGTATCCTTACGGCCTTTGGTTTTTGCTGGCAAAAAGCCTTCGTAGCAAAAACGATCTGAAGCAATCCCCGCAGCTGACAACGCAGCTATAGCAGCGCAAGCTCCGGGCAAAGGTACGACCCGAATACCCGCTTCACGACAGCGGCGCACCAAATGGTAGCCGGGATCGTTGATTAATGGTGTTCCCGCATCGGAAACCAGAGCTATACTTTGGCCTTCCTGTAGCTTCGCCAGCAGTTGGTCAGCTTTTTGTTGTTCGTTATGGTCATGAAGCGCAAACAGGCGCGCGTTGATAGCAAAGTGTTGCAACAGCAAACCCGTGTGGCGCGTATCTTCTGCCGCAATCAAATCAACGCTTTTCAGTACCTCTAACGCCCGGTGGGTGATGTCCCCTAAGTTACCGATGGGGGTGGGTACCACGTAAAGCGTAGATGCAGAAATCACTGCTCGATCGTGTTGATTCATTGTTTCATCCGGATTACCGATTTAATATTGAGCATCTTGAAAAAAACATCACTGGATACAGTATGCTTTCCTCAACATCCGTTCGTACCAAAGCAGGAATTTTCATTCCTGCTGTTCTGGCCGCTCTTGTCTTGGCTGGCTGTTCTGGCCTGGCCCCACAGACTCCGCCGCCGTCAAATATACAGGACGAAGCAAGCGCGAACTCTGATTATTACCTGCAACAATTGCAGCAAAGTAGTGATGATAACAAGGCTGACTGGCAATTACTCGCCATTCGTGCCCTGCTACGTGAAGGGAAGCTGCCGCAAGCCAGTGAGCAACTGAATACATTGCCTGAAAAAATGAGCGACACTCAGCGTCAGGAACAACAATTGCTGGCCGCCGAGTTATTGGTTGCACAGAAAAATGCACCTGCCGCCGCTGCAATACTGGCTAAATTAGACGCCAGCACATTATCGGCAAATCAGCAGGTTCGCTATTATCAGGCGCTGATCGGCGCCAGTCAGGGTAAACCGACTCTGCCGCTGATTCGCGCCTATATCGCTCAGGAACCACTGCTTAAAGATAAGGCTCATCAGGATAACATCGATGCCACTTGGCTGGCGCTGGCGCAACTGACGCCTCAGGATTTGAATACGCTGGTGATCAATGCCAATGAAAATGTCCTGCAAGGCTGGCTGGATCTGTTGCACGTATATCAGGATAACCGACAGAACCCTGATTTATTGAAAGCGGCGATCAAAGACTGGCAAACTCGCTATCCGCAAAATCCGGCGGCGAAATCATTGCCTGCGCAGCTAACTCAGATTGTGAACTTCACTCAGGCGTCCACCGCTAAAATTGCGCTGCTGCTGCCATTAAGCGGTCAGGCAAAAGTATTTGGCGAAGCTATTCAGCAAGGTTTTATGGCGGCTCAAAGCGGCCTGCCAGCACCTGCACCAACCGCAGAACCGACCATTGACGCAAGCGCGCCAGTGGACGGTGAGGCCGCCGCAACGCCGGAAGCCCCGGCTCCAGTTGCCGCACCTGTCGCTGCCAGCAATGCACAGGTTAAAGTCTATGACACCACTTCTCAGCCAATCGCTGCGCTGCTAGCTCAGGCACAGCAAGATGGTGCCACGCTGGTTGTCGGCCCGTTGCTGAAACCAGACGTTGAGCAATTAACCGCCACGCCGACCACGCTGAATATTCTGGCGCTAAATCAGCCAGAAACCGCCAAAGACAGCCCAAATATCTGTTACTTCGCTCTGTCGCCGGAAGATGAAGCGCGCGATGCCGCCCATCATTTATGGCAACAGCAAAAGCAAATGCCGCTGTTGCTAACCCCTCGCGGTGCTTTTGGCGATCGTATCGCCAAAGCCTTTGCTGAAGAATGGCAGAAGCAAGGCGGCCAGACCGTACTACAGCAGAGCTTTGGTTCCACCGCAGAGTTGAAGCAGTCCATCAACAGCGGCGCGGGTATTCGTCTGACCGGCCAACCAATTTCTGTTACACCGACAGCGGCTCCGCAATCAGTGACTATCGCCGGTTTGACTATCCCGGCACCGCCGGTTGACGCGCCGGTGATTTCTACTTCCGCAGGCGGGAACGTGGATGCCGTATATATCGTGGCAACGCCGGACGAGCTGACGCTGATTAAACCTATGATCGATATGGCGACCACCACTCGCAGCAAACCATCGCTGTACGCCAGCTCGCGCAGTTATCAGGCCGGTGCAGGCCCGGATTACCGTCTGGAAATGGAAGGCGTTCAGTTCAGCGATATTCCGCTGATGGCCGGCGCCAACCCTGCGTTGATGCAGCAGGCTTCCTCCAAGTTTGCTAACGACTATTCGCTGGTTCGTTTGTATGCCATGGGGATGGATGCTTGGACGTTGTCTAACCACTTTGCTGAAATGCGCCAGATTCCAGGCTTTAAGGTATCAGGCTCTACCGGTGAACTGACCGCATCATCAAACTGCGTGGTTAACCGTAAACTGCCCTGGTTGCTATACCGCCAGGGAATGGTTGTTCCGGCGCAATAACCGGCGTTTTCAGCCTGACTTTAGCGCCCCGTTTCCGAACGGGGGCGAAAATAATGGATTAAAACATGAGCCAAAGGGATATTGGCGCAAATTATGAACGGCTGGCTCGCCGCCATCTGGAACAAGCCGGTCTGGTCTTTCATTCTGCCAATGTGAGCGTTCGCGGCGGCGAGATAGATCTTATTATGCGCGACGGTGCGACTTGGGTATTTGTCGAGGTGCGTTTTCGTCGGAATGCGATCTTTGGCGGCGCCGCTGCCAGCGTGACTCATACCAAACAGCAAAGGTTATTACGTGCTGCAGCGGTTTGGCTGGCGCAGCGCGGAGCCAGTTTTGACACATCATCTTGCCGTTTTGATGTTTTTGCGATTACCGGTAACCAGTTAGAATGGTTGCCTAATGCTTTCAATACGGATTGATCATTTTTCTCCGGCCAAAGCCGGGCAATTCATTTTACTGAGTGGGTTAAATCAACGTGCTGGATAGAATCAAAGTCTGTTTTACCGAGAGTATTCAAACCCAGATTGCTGCGGCGGAAGCCTTACCTGACGCGATATCACGAGCGGCGATGATGCTGGTTCAATCACTACTGAATGGTAACAAGATTCTTTGCTGCGGCAATGGAACCTCGGCGGCAAACGCCCAGCATTTCGCCGCCAGTATGATCAACCGATTCGAAACCGAACGGCCAAGCCTGCCAGCTATCGCACTAAATGCCGATAATGTGGTGTTGACCGCGATTGCCAATGACCGTTTGCATGAAGAGGTTTACGCCAAGCAAGTGCGTGCTTTAGGCCAGGCCGGAGACGTTCTGCTGGCAATTTCCACTCGTGGTAACAGCCGTGATATTGTGAAAGCAGTTGAAGCAGCCGTAACCCGCGATATGACGATTGTCGCGCTTACGGGTTACGACGGTGGTGAACTGGCAGGTCTGTTAGGCCAGCAGGATGTTGAAATTCGCATTCCTTCTCACCGCAGCGCTCGGGTGCAGGAAATGCACATGCTTACAGTGAATTGTTTGTGTGATCTGATTGATAACACCCTATTCCCTCATCAGGACGATTAAAGGAGCATAAATGAAGGTTAGTTTCCCATTTTTTGCCGTGCTGTTTAGCGCATTGCTATTACAAGGCTGTGTTGGTGCCGTCGTAGTTGGCAGCGCCGCCGTGGCGACCAAATCCGCAACTGACCCTCGCAGCGTCGGTACTCAAGTTGACGACGGCACACTAGAAGCCCGAGTGACCAACGCATTGAGCAAAGACCAGCAACTGAAAAAAGAAGCCCGCGTCGTCGCTACGGCTTACCAAGGCAAAGTACTGCTAACCGGGCAAGCACCGACGACCGAACTGGCAACCCGAGCCAAGCAAATAGCCGCTGGCGTTGAAGGCACCAGTGAAGTGTACAACGAGATTCGTCTGGGCAAACCGGTCGATCTGGGCACCGCTTCATCAGATACCTGGATTACCACTAAGGTTCGTTCGCAAATACTCACCAGTGATTCGGTTAAATCTTCTAACGTCAAAGTCACCACCGAAAATGGCGAAGTGTTCCTACTCGGCCTGGTTACGCAGCAAGAAGGACAATCTGCCGCGCAGATCGCCAGTAAAGTTGGCGGCGTAAAACACGTCACCACCGCCTTTACCTACGTTCAGTAATTTACTCACTTAAAAGCAAAAGGGCTTAGTTGATACTAAGCCCTTTTTGTTTCTGCCAACTCAACCTAGCGGCCGTTTTACAGCGCATTTTCCTGTAGGAAAGTTTTGCCGCCCAGCTGACGCATTTGGCGTAAGATCCACTGTTGGCGGCTAATTACATAGCCTGAGGGTGCATTTGCCTTAAAGCGATGTGGATTCGGCAACACTGCCGCCAGCATAGCCGCTTCAGAAGCGCTTAACCGGCTAGCAGGCTTATGGAAGAAACGCTGCGCCGCGGCCTCAACGCCGAAAATACCGTCGCCAAACTCCACAATATTCAGATAAACCGTCAAAGTGCGCCTTTTGGTCCACACCAGCTCAATCCCGGCCGTCAATCCAGCTTCCAACCCTTTACGCACCCAACTGCGGCCATCCCACAGAAACAGGTTTTTCGCCGTTTGCTGCGATAACGTCGATGCGCCTCGGATGCGTTTTTGATTGCGCTGATTGTGCGCCAGAGCCGATTCAATGGCCCCCATGTCAAATCCCCAATGGTCAGGGAATTTCTGATCTTCCGCCGCCATCACGGCCAAAGCCATGTAAGGGGAAATTTCGCTCATAGGCACCCAGTCCGAATGCGCCACGTAAGAAAAATCGCCGGAAAACCAAGCTCCGAGCTGCCTTTCGACCATCACCATGGAGAAGGGCACGGGCAGGAAGGCAAAAATCAAAATAGCGGCCAGCCAAAAGCCCAACAGCGCCAAAATGCCACGCTTTAGACCACGCCAGATCCATCCTATCCCGTATTTCCCCAATTTCATTCGATTAAGCCCAGCACCTTACTCACCAGTTTGTTGATACCGACGGCTGCTTCTGAGATAGAACCGGCCAGCATATAGGCGGGCGTGGTAACGACTTTATGCTCCGCATCCACCACGACATCTTCCACCGGGCAAACGATATGTTCTCCCCCCATGGCCTCAATAGCATCGGCGGTATCGATATCATTACCAATAGTCAGGCGAATTCGCTCTCCCAACAGCTTTGGTAACATCGCTGGGGCAATACACATAAATCCAATTGGTTTGCCAGACTTATGCATTGTTTGAGTAAGCTTATATAAATCTTCGTCTACAGAACACGCCGTTCCTTCGGTTGCGAAGCGACTCAGATTCTTCGCCGCACCGAATCCGCCGGGTACAATTAACGCGTCTAACTGCGCCGAATCGGCGGCAGAAAGTGGCTGAATCTTACCTCTCGCAATACGCGCAGACTCGACTAACACGTTACGATTTTCGTCGGTAATTTCACCAGATAAATGATTAATAACATGGAGTTGCGTCTTGTCCGGCGCAAAGCATACTGCCTCGGCTCCGGCGCGATCCAAAGCCAGCAATGTTAAGACGGACTCATGTATCTCTGCGCCATCGAAAACACCGCAACCACTCAACACTACACCGACTCTTTTCATCACAATCCTCCTTTTGTTTCGCTGTCAATCGCTAACCTGTTCTAGTGACAAACAACAATCTCTATCACATATTTTAATGAATCTTGTAACAAGAGCGCTTACATTTGCTATGTTGTTGCTTGTATGATGTATCAACGAATCCATAAAACCTGCGGACACACACAGAAATCAATACGCAGGTTCACGTTTTCCCTGGTGTTGGCGCAGTATTCGCGCACCCCGGCCTCGGTCGGGGTTATTTTTTTTCAGCTTCCGCAGTCCACTCACGCAGTACCTGAACATCGTTACGCCATTCCAGTTTCAGCTCATCAATCCAATCCTGAACGTTATCCCACCATGCTGGCAATGAAGGCGTTTGAATCTGCTGTGCCAGTTGCTGCAAATGCCGTAAACCTACCGAACCTGCCGCCCCTTTAATTTTATGCGCTTCTTCGGCAATACCTTTTTGGTCACGAGCGGTCATATTGGAATCCAACACCGCCAGATAACCCGGCATCATCTGCTCGAACATTTCCAAACTCTGATGAATCAGCTGTGGTCCCACCAAATCGATGTATTGCTCCAACATCACGGTATCGAGTAACGATTCATTAGTTTGCATCGGTTTATGTTCCTGTTTTTTTGTGGAGTGGGAAGGCTGATGATCCCAGAGCTGCTTGATCATTGCCGTTAAAGCCGGGACAGACAGCGGCTTGCTCAGCACGTCATCCATTCCAGCATCAAGATATTCTTTTTTATCTTTTAGAACGTTAGCCGTAAGCGCCACCAGCGGCGGCAAGTGGCAATGGCCATAATCCGCGCGAATTTTGCGAGCAATATCCAGCCCTGTCATATCCGGGAGCTGAATATCCAATAACACTAAATCAAAGTCATCCGGATTAAACATATCCAACGCATCCTGGCCATTCATCGCCACCTCAACGCTGTTACCCAATTTTTCCAACACCGAGCGCGCCACAATCACGTTGAGTTCGATATCCTCCACCAGCAGCACGTGCAGTGCTGGCAGCGGCATATCTTCATCAGACAACACGCTAGCCGCCTCATCCTGCACCGCAGGCGCCTTGATAGACAGCGTAAAGCAGGAACCGATGCCCTGAGTGCTTTTCACGGTGATATCGCCGCCCATGCTCTGCGCCAGCCGTTTGGACACCGCCAGCCCGATTCCGGTTCCGGTAGCCGGACGCCCGCCGTTGCTGTCTTTCACCTGATAATACATAGCGAAGATTTTGTCTTGTTCATCCTGCGGAATTCCCATGCCGGAATCTTCCACTTCGAAGATCAGTCGGTCAGGATTTTCTCGTCGGATACGCACAACTATCTGCCCTTCCTGAGTGAATTTCACCGCATTACCAATCAGATTCCACAAAATCTGGCGTAGGCGAGTGCCGTCGGTGATGATTTTCTCTGGTAATGAACCCTGAGGTTCCATCAGGAATTTCAGACCTTTAGGCTGAACCAGCAAACCGGACAGGTTTTCCAGATCGGTCATAAAACCGGTAAAGTCGATCGGTTGGTTGTCCAACTGCACTTTGCGCCGTTCCAACTTATCCATTTCGATAATATCGTTGAATATATTGCCCAGAGTGATGGCACTAACATGAATGGTTTTGAGGTATTTCAGCTGTTCATCGTTTAAATCGGTATCCAGCAAGATACGACTTAGGCCGACGATGCCATTAAGCGGCGTACGCAGCTCATGGCTGATTGTTGAGATGAAAGTGGTCTTATCCCTGCTGGCGTTCTCCAGCGCGTCTTGGTAGCGCTTACGCTCGGTTATATCGCGGCCAAAGCCCATCAGACCATGCCGTTTACCCACGCGATCGTAAAACGGTACTTTACGCAGTTCAAAACAGGCCTTACGCCCATCGGGGTACACCAGCCACTGTTCGTAGGTCAGAGAAACGTTGTGGCGGAAGACTTTTTCATCGGTTTCCATTACTTTTTCGGCAATATCTGGCGCGTAAACTTCCTGTGGCGTCAAGCCGACCAGCTGTTTCTCACTTTTACCGGTCAGCAACTCCATCGCGCGGTTACAGCCGGAAAATTCATTATCTTCGTTACGGTAGTAGACCAAATCGGGGGATGCATCGAGGAAGGAACGTAATAGGGCGGATTGTTGCCCTAATTCCACCTGCGCCTGCTCACGGTGCCCCATTTCCTCTTTCAGTTTATCCACAACCTGTAGATGGGCTTTCTCCGCTTTCTCGCGTTCGATAATTTCCAGATTTAGCTGCGAGATATTTTCCTGCAATTGCTGATTCAGTTCCCGATCGCGATAACGCATGATTTCCAGCTTATCTACCAGTCTGGATAGTCGCTGACGGGATTCCTCCAGCTGTTCCACCACCACTGACAGGAAGTAAACCGCCCACGGCGTGATTAACAGGCCGAAAAAGATGGAGCGAACAAAATCGATGCTTTCGACCGAGCCGCGTAATACCAAAGTGACGGCCATTTGCACCACCATCGCCAGTATTACCAGCACCGAAGCCAGCAGCAGCGAGAAGCGCACCAGCCCTAACTTCACCATTAAATCAACGTAATACTGGGCTAATACCCTGATTTGCTTCATAACCACTCCCGTCAAACTTCATGCGATAAATCATACCGCAAAACCAGAAATAGATAAGGCGGGTTGCCAAGAAGTGTGGAAAAGACTGCAAATCAACGGGAAATTGCGAAAGTTGAGAATGGCGATGGCCCGCAGACACGCCAAAAATAATGGGCGATGCGCTGTAGCCGAGTTGGGGTGCACACAGCACGCAAGAAGCGGAGCCTGCACAAACCAGGTGCGGATTTTGATCACTGCGTCAGCCCAAAATGGCGACGCCCTAAGCCTATCTCCCAAGGCTTAGGGCGTTCGAGCGACAGTCAAACTGAGTACGCCTGCGCGCAGTGCCCCGGATTTACACCCAGTAGCACGCGAGGAGGTAGCAGTACGCGAGGAGGCCGAGCACAACCCAAGTTCAGGTGACAAACGCCTTGTAGCCGATCACCTACAAAGCGGAGGCTTGGCCTCCGTGGGCTAACATATACCGATTCAACTCCACCATACCGGTCCAGCGATTTTCGCACCACAGCGGAGCCAACAGGGTTGGGCGACGAGCACTGGCGGAAATTCGGTGATAGACAATATCGGCGGGTGTATGACGAATCATTTCTCCGGCGGTAACCACATAGTCTTCCAGAGCCAGTTCCGGCAAACGCCCTGCTCGCCAGGCTTTAGCCATAGTGCTGCCTTCCACGATATGAAGCGGATGCAGTTTTAGTCCATCCACGCCGGTATCCACAACTTGTTGCAGAGTTTGCAGGCATTGCGCTTGATTTTCGCCGGGCAAGCCAACGATCAAATGGCAACACACTTTCAGACCGCGCGCGCTGGCACGGCGAGCCGTTTGTTGGTAGCTGGCGAAATCATGGCCTCGGTTAATACGTTTGAGGGTTTTATCATTGGCAGTTTGTAGCCCCAGCTCCAGCCAGACTTCGTAACCTTGCCGATGATAACCACTCAGCAGGTCTAATACCGCATCCGGTACGCAGTCTGGCCGGGTTCCCACACAAACGCCAACGATATCCGCTTCGGCTAAAGCCTGTTGGTACATGGCTGCCAACGCATTAACTTCGGCATAAGTGCTGGTATAAGCCTGAAAATAAGCCAGATAGCGATTAGCTCGGTTAACTTTCTTCGCCTGCGCTTCCAGTTGCTCGCTAATGGTTCGTAGCTGCATTTGTTCGTCAGCAAACGAAGCCACCTGGCAAAATGTGCAACCACCACGCCCCAGAGTACCGTCCCTATTCGGGCAGCTAAAACCGCCGTGGAGCGTGAGTTTATGGATTTTTTCACCATAGCGGCGCTGTAAATCCGCACCAAACATATTGACTAATTGCTGCAACTGCATAATCTGGAGGATGCCTGTCGTAAAAGTCGCTTAGCCTAACTGGTCAGGGTGTTCCGTGCGATGACAGAGATCAACTCCCACTCCCTCGGGTGCAACTTCGCATAACCATTCACTATAAATGCAAATAAAATCATTTAGCTACCGATTAATTTTTCTAATCTCGGCAAACACCTTACCGCATCTATTACAAATTGATGAAAAATAGTTTTAAATGTCACAAAATCATTAAATCACAGAATATCACTCTGACATCCCCACCAGCACTAGCATGGTGCAGAGATTTGACGATTGCACTATAGTGAGACAGCTCACACTTCTACTGCCCATCAACGACTCTTTCACCGGGTCAAAAATGCATAAATTATTTTTAATATCATATAGATAAATCATTTTTTGTGATCTGGATATATCTTAGGCCTATATTTGACCTCGGTATTCTTTCTCGCTAAGTTGGAAGTCCGCTGGAAGCTTTCTAGACGGGCAAACGTCTAGTCATAATTATGCAGTTATTTAAGACTCCCTCTTAAAACAAGTCATATACCACTTGTGAGACCATCACGAGAGGTCATTGACGGAGGGCGGAAAAGCAGATTTGCCGCGCCAGGCGCGCCTGTCAGCCCACCCGTCACCGTGAATTGTCCCTCGCAGTCGGTTGTGAGAGTCACGCAGAGCCTGGGGAGGTTCACTGATATGTTGTACGATAAATCCCAAGAGAAGGACAATTGCGGTTTTGGTCTCATCGCCCACATAGAAGGCGAACCAAGCCACAAGGTCGTGCGTACTGCAATACACGCGCTGGCCCGTATGCAACACCGTGGTGCTATTCTCGCTGATGGTAAAACTGGCGATGGCTGCGGTTTACTCTTACAAAAACCGGATCGTTTTTTCCGCATGGTCGCCGAAGAGCGCGGCTGGCGTTTGGCAAAAAATTACGCCGTTGGCATGATATTCCTTAGCCAAAACGATGAACTGGCTAACGCAAGCCGCCGCATCGTTGAAGAAGAGCTACAAAACGAAACCCTTTCCGTGGTGGGCTGGCGCGAAGTGCCGACCAACCCTGATGTTCTTGGTGAAATCGCCCTTTCCTCTCTGCCGCGTATCGAACAGATTTTTGTTAACGCTCCGGCCGGATGGCGCCCGCGCGATATGGAGCGCCGCCTGTTTGTCGCGCGTCGCCGTATCGAAAAACGCATCTCAGATTTAGATTTCTACGTTTGTAGCTTCTCCAATCTGGTGACGATCTATAAAGGCCTGTGTATGCCTGCGGATCTGCCACGTTTTTATCTGGATCTGGCAGATTTACGCCTCGAATCGGCCATTTGCCTGTTCCATCAGCGTTTTTCCACTAATACCGTGCCGCGCTGGCCGCTGGCTCAGCCGTTCCGCTATCTGGCGCACAACGGTGAAATCAATACTATTGCCGGTAACCGTCAGTGGGCGCGCGCTCGTGCCTATAAATTTAAAACACCGCTGATTCCCGATTTGCAGGACGCAGCGCCTTTCGTCAACGAAACCGGTTCAGACTCCAGCTCGCTGGATAATATGCTGGAATTGTTCCTCAGCGGCGGGATGGATCTGATCCGCGCTATGCGTTTGCTGGTACCACCGGCTTGGCAGAATAACCCGGATATGGATACCGACCTGCGTGCCTTCTTCGACTTTAACTCCATGCATATGGAGCCGTGGGATGGCCCAGCGGGTATCGTGATGTCTGACGGGCGCTACGCCGCCTGTAACCTCGACCGTAACGGTCTACGTCCGGCGCGCTACGTGATTACCAAAGACAAGCTGATTACCTGCGCTTCCGAAGTAGGGATCTGGGATTACCAGCCCGATGAAGTGGTAGAGAAAGGCCGCGTTGGCCCCGGCGAACTGATGGTGATCGACACTCGCAGCGGCAAGATCCTGCATTCAGCCGAAACCGATAACGATCTGAAAAGCCGCCATCCGTACAAAGAATGGATGGAAAAAAACGTTAAGCGCCTGGTGCCATTTGAGGACCTGCCGGAAGATCAGGTCGGAAGCCGCGAGCTGGATGATACTCAGCTCGAAACCTATCAAAAGCAATTCGGTTATACCAACGAAGAACTGGATCAAATCATCCGCGTATTGGGTGAAAACGGTCAGGAAGCGACAGGCTCAATGGGCGATGACACCCCATTTGCCGTGCTTTCCAGCGGCCCGCGCATTATTTATGACTATTTCCGCCAGCAGTTTGCGCAGGTTACCAACCCGCCTATCGATCCGCTGCGAGAAGCTCACGTGATGTCACTGGCGACCAGTATCGGCCGTGAAATGAACGTATTCTGCGAGGCCGAAGGTCAGGCGCACCGTTTGAGCTTTAAATCCCCGATTTTGCTGTATTCGGATTTCCAGCAGCTCACTACGCTGGAAGGCGAGTATTATCGCGCCGATCGGCTGGATCTGACGTTTGATCCGAGCCAGCAAGATCTGCAACAGCGCGTTTTATCACTGTGCGACGAAGCCGAGCGTAAAGTTCGCGATGGTGCCGTAATGCTGGTGCTCTCCGACCGCTCGATTTCCCAAACCCGTCTACCGGTGCCCGCACCAATGGCCGTGGGTGCGATTCAGACTCGATTAGTAGAAAAAAACCTGCGCTGCGATGCCAACATCATTGTTGAAACCGCCAGCGCCCGCGATCCGCATCACTTCGCCGTATTACTCGGCTTTGGTGCTACCGCTATCTATCCTTATTTAGCTTATGAATCATTGGCTAAATTGGTCGACACACAGGCTATAGATAAAAAGTACCGCGATGTGATGCTCAACTATCGCAACGGTATCAACAAAGGCTTGTATAAGATCATGTCCAAAATGGGCATCTCGACGATTGCGTCTTATCGCTGCGCCAAGTTGTTTGAAGCCGTAGGCCTGCACAAAGAGCTGTCTGAACTGTGTTTCCAGGGTGTGGTTAGCCGTATCGGAGGCGCTAACTTCAGCGATTTCCAGCAAGATCTGCAAAATCTCTCCAAACGAGCCTGGCTGAAGCGTAAGCCGTTGGATCAAGGCGGTTTACTCAAATTTGTCCATAATGGCGAATACCACGCGTATAACCCGGATGTGGTCAATACGTTGCAGAAAGCCGTTCACAGCGGTGAATACAGCGATTACGAAGCTTACTCAAAACTGGTTAACGAACGTCCAGTGGCTACGCTGCGCGATCTCTTGGCAATCAAGCCGCAAGGTACGCCGATCCCAGTAGATCAAGTGGAACCAGCAGAATCTCTCTTTACCCGTTTCGATACGGCGGCAATGTCTATCGGCGCGCTCAGTCCGGAAGCCCACGAATCATTGGCTATCGCTATGAATAGTTTGGGTGGATTCTCCAACTCCGGTGAAGGTGGCGAAGATCCGGTGCGCTATGGCACCAACAAAGTCTCGCGAATCAAACAGGTAGCATCTGGTCGTTTTGGTGTCACTCCGGCCTATCTGGTTAACGCCGATGTTATTCAGATCAAAGTAGCCCAAGGGGCAAAACCGGGCGAAGGCGGCCAGTTACCGGGTGATAAAGTTACGCCCTACATCGCTAAACTGCGCTATTCCGTACCCGGTGTGACGCTCATTTCGCCACCGCCGCACCACGATATTTACTCCATCGAAGATTTAGCACAGCTGATTTTCGATTTGAAACAGGTCAATCCGAAGGCAATGATTTCGGTGAAACTGGTTTCCGAGCCGGGAGTCGGCACTATCGCCACCGGCGTGGCCAAAGCCTATGCCGATTTAATTACCATCGCCGGTTACGACGGCGGCACTGGTGCCAGCCCGCTTTCATCAGTGAAGTACGCCGGTTGCCCGTGGGAACTGGGTCTGGTGGAAACGCAACAGGCACTGGTTGCTAACGGTCTGCGTCATAAAATCCGTTTACAGGTGGACGGCGGCCTGAAGACCGGCGTTGATATTGTCAAAGCCGCGATTCTGGGTGCAGAAAGCTTCGGTTTCGGCACGGGGCCTATGGTGGCTTTAGGCTGTAAATACCTACGTATTTGTCATCTGAATAACTGCGCCACCGGTGTAGCAACTCAGGACGAAAAACTGCGTCGCGATCACTACCACGGCCTGCCGGAGCGCGTAGTCAATTACTTCCAGTTTATCGCCAGAGAAACTCGCCAGATCATGGCCGAACTGGGCGTAAGCCAACTGGTTGATTTGATTGGTCGTACCGATATGTTGATCGAGTTGGATGGCATTTCCGCCAAGCAGAACAAGCTGGACTTGTCATCCTTGCTGGCCACAGCCAAACCGCATCCAGGCAAAGCGCTGTACTGTACCGAAAACAATCCCCCGTTCGATAAAGGCTCACTGAACAAAGCGTTGCTGGAACAGGCTGAACCGCATATTGAAGCCAAACAAAGCAAAACTTTCTACTTTGATATTCGCAACACCGATCGCTCGGTTGGTGCCGCACTGTCAGGGGCGATCGCCGCGAAGCATGGAGATCAAGGGCTGGCGACCGATCCGATCAAAGCGCATTTCTCCGGTACCGCCGGGCAGAGCTTTGGCGTATGGAATGCCGGCGGCGTTGAATTAACGCTAACCGGTGATGCCAACGACTACGTCGGCAAAGGCATGGCCGGCGGTCGCATTGCGGTTCGTCCTCCGGTAGGCTCGGCTTTCCGTAGCCATGAAGCCAGCATTGTCGGTAATACCTGTCTGTATGGCGCAACCGGCGGTAAGCTCTTCGCCGCAGGTCGCGCTGGTGAACGTTTCGCCGTGCGCAACTCCGGCGCTATCACCGTAGTTGAAGGTATCGGCGATAACGGCTGTGAATATATGACCGGCGGCATCGTCTGCGTGCTCGGTCGCACCGGTATCAACTTCGGTGCCGGTATGACCGGTGGATTCGCCTATGTATTGGACGAAGACGGCGAGTTCCGTAAACGCGTTAACCCTGAGTTGGTAGAAGTATTGGATGTCGATGAACTGGCTATCCATGAGGAACATCTGCGCGGGCTAATCACTGAACACGTTCAGTTGACCGGGTCCAGCCGTGGCGAGGAAATCCTGGCTAACTGGCCGGATTGGGTTAGTAAATTCGCCTTGGTGAAACCAAAATCCAGCGATGTGAAAGCACTGCTGGGCCACCGTAGCCGTTCCGCAGCTGAGCTGCGGGTTCAAGCGCAGTAAGGGGTTAAAATGAGTCAGAATGTTTATCAATTTATCGACTTACAGCGCGTTGATCCGCCGAAAAAACCGCTGAAGATCCGTAAAATAGAATTTGTAGAGATTTACGAACCGTTCTCGGAAACCCAGGCAAAAGCACAGGCAGACCGCTGCTTATCCTGCGGTAATCCTTACTGTGAATGGAAATGTCCGGTACATAACTACATCCCAAATTGGCTGAAACTGGCCAACGAAGGACGCATTATGGAAGCCGCGGATTTGGCACATCAGACCAATAGTCTCCCGGAAGTCTGCGGGCGGGTTTGTCCGCAAGATCGTCTATGCGAAGGTTCCTGTACGCTAAACGACGAGTTCGGTGCGGTGACCATCGGTAATATCGAACGTTATATCAGCGATAAAGCCATAGAAATGGGCTGGAAGCCGGATATGTCACACGTCCATCCAACCGGTAAGCGCGTGGCTATCATCGGCGCAGGTCCTGCCGGGCTAGCCTGTGCTGATGTGTTGACCCGCAACGGCGTACAAGCGGTAGTTTTCGATCGTCATCCTGAAATCGGCGGTCTGCTGACCTTTGGTATTCCAGCCTTCAAGCTGGAAAAAGAAGTGATGATCAAACGGCGCAAGATCTTCTCCGAAATGGGCATTGAGTTTCGACTGAATACCGAAATCGGCAAAGACGTGGCGATGGAAACTCTGCTTAACGATTACGATGCGGTATTCCTCGGCGTGGGAACTTATCAGTCGATGCGCGGCGGATTAGAAAACGAAGGGGCAGCTGGCGTCTACGATGCGCTGCCGTTCCTGATTGCCAATACCAAGCAACTCATGGGTTACGCGGCAACCTCGGACGAACCTTACGTGAATATGGAAGGTAAACGCGTGGTGGTTCTGGGCGGAGGAGATACCGCAATGGACTGCGTGCGCACCTCAATCCGTCAGGGCGCAACGCACGTTACCTGCGCCTATCGCCGTGATGAAGTGAACATGCCGGGTTCCAAACGAGAAGTAAAAAATGCTCGTGAGGAAGGCGTCGAATTCAAATTCAATCTGCAACCGCTCAGTATTGAAGTAAACGATGCGGGTAAAGTTTGCGGCGTGAAAATGGTTCGCACCCAATTGGGTGCACCGGATGCGCAAGGCCGCCGTCAGGCTGAACATATTGCCGGTTCTGAGCACATTTTGGATGCCGATGCGGTGGTGACTGCCTTCGGTTTCCGTCCACATAATATGGAATGGTTAGCCGCTCACGCTGTCAATCTGGATAAACAGGGGCGTGTAGTCGCGCCAGAAAGCGCCGATAACGCCTTCCAGACCAGCAACCCAAAAATCTTTGCCGGCGGCGATATTGTCCGAGGCTCAGACTTGGTGGTCACCGCTATTGCCGAAGGCCGTAAAGCAGCCGAAGGGATTATGGGGTATCTGGAAGTCTGAATTTGTCAGTAGGTAGGCAGAAATACACTAAAAGGGCTGATATTCAGCCCTTTGTTATTTCACTCTCATATAAATGGCGAGCCATCATTTGTGGGTAACCATATATCAAATTGAAGTCTTCAATCAGCTCACCGAATCAGGTAACTAATCCTTGGGAAAAATGATTTTACCCTGATCGTCTGAAGGGCTGACTTTCTCAGAGATATGTAGAATTTCGGTCCTTTTACCCGGAATCGGTAATAAACTAAGTGAACCATTGAAAATACCTGAGAAATAGGCCTTACCACCAATCATACGCTCACCGATATTCACTCTATCTTCTGCTAATAACTCTATTTCACGATTATCTGAACCTTGAATACGCTCAAATGTCATTTCTTTTGCCTTAACAATCGCATGTTCTGCAAAATTGAGCTCACCTAATGTTATGTTTTCTTTTGCTGTCATCTTAATATTTGTAGCATTCACCGAGGCATCACTCCTGGTTTTGGTAATACTTTTTCCAGCACTCATAATGACCTTCTGTCTAGCACTTAGGCCGTTGGTAGAGATATCGCCAGACATACTAGCCAGATAAACATTGCCTCCAGAAATAGAACCTTCTGTGACTAAATTATCGACTGGTGCTAAATTTATTGTTCCGTTGGCCTCAAGAGCAGTGGCATTTAACTTACCAAAAGTCTTCATGGTAATATCTTGCTCAGCTCTAATATCTTTAACAAGCAGTGGATTTCTGGAACCACTACGATATTTAACCGAGTTGATGCCGCTGTCAGCGTTTGCTACAAAACCGCTAGATGCAGAATTTACAACACCTTTTAAGGTATCGGTTTTATTGAAATGGTTCTCTAAATAATAATCACCTCCTTTCGTCATTTCATTACCTACAGTGATAGTTTTCGCTATAATTTCTGCCCCTGCGTTACTGCTTTGTACTACGCTACCCTCGCTATTTAATACAACATCTTTTGCATTGATCATGCTTTTAATATTAGTTGAAATACCCGAATTAAGATCAATAGTCCCATTAGGGCTATTCAAACTTCCCGCCAAATGCTCAACACTCTCGCCAATCAATTTAATTCGACCATTATTACTTTCTACGACACCAGCATTAATCACATTTCTATTTACCACGGAATACCGCGCATATGGCGCTTCCGGTATTAATCTAATATTTGAGAATGCGTGCCTTTTATCTTGATTATTCCAAGATGCTGTATCAACTTTTACCGACATGCCACTATCTCCAACTGATAGTGTCATGTCATCGCCAGCAGCCAATAACACTTCATTTCCTGAATCAATAACGCCTTCATTACCAACAGCAGCTCCCATCATCACAACATTATCTTTCGCTGTGATTTTTCCCAGGTTAACAACCAAGCCACCACGAGCGTCCCCAGAAAATGCGATATTTCCACCAGGTGTAGCCATAAAATTATCATTAGTGGAATTCAAGCTAGACAGAACCAAGCTACCTACATCAATTTTGGCACCGTCGGTAATGGTAACGCCGCGCGGATTAACGACGAAAACCTGTCCGTTAGACAATAAATTACCTTGAATGTAAGTTTCAAATTGTTCGTGAACCCGATTTAAAACAGCGGAATTAGTATTAGGTTGTTCAAACTTAACGGTTTCACCTGGTGCTATACCGAAGTTAGTCCAATCAATTACCGCTCTGTCACTATTCTGCGTAATAATAGTAGTATTCTCAGGGCTTTTTTCACCAATAATTGCATTACCCGCAGTGACTTCCCCAACGCCTAATGCATAAACTTGGCCACTTAATATAAAGCTAATACAAACGGCTAGAGGTTTGGCTATTCTATTACTTTTCATGATAACTCCTTTATATGCAGCAATATCTATCCCTGATTAGAGATAGCCCCGCGAAATAATCGCGTAAGATGTTTATATAAAAATAAATGTCAACTCAGATGATAATTAAAAATAAATAACACAACCAATTTATTCATAAAAATATGATTTAAGTGAAAACATGGTTATTATGAAATTATTATTAGAAATTAATCGAACCGGTTAACCACCATCGGCCACGATCGGTAGCGCCAAGTAAATTATCTACTGCGCCAGCCCGTCTGGCATAAGTAATATCAATGTTTCCTCGATCGTGCTGATAAGTCAGCCCTGCTCCATAACCTTGTAATAAAACATGATTAGATTGACCGATTCCTTTATTTGCCAGTAAAGAGCCTTGGGCGTAATCATAGAAAGCATGAGTACTGATTCCAGGATATAACGTAGTTAGATCCAGGCGTAATGCTGGGGATAGGGAAAAACCTCGGTCTACGCTAATCGTATTCACATCATAAGCTCGGACAATCGATGGACCACCTAGCGCCATTTTTTCCACGCCGTCCATATTCTGATGACTAAATTGCCCGGAGGCACGCAGACTAGCGCCAAAATAATCGTTGAGTCGCTGTAATCCCATACCCTGGGCTTCCCACTTCCAAAATTCCCCACGGTTAGGATTATCTTGCTGCGCATCCCTTAACTTTCCACGAGTTAATCCTGCACGATAGTTAAAAATATTAGGTTGTCCAAACCATCGGTGACGAAAGTCCCCATTGAGACTCAAACTTATAGAGTCTTGCTCACGGTGAGAAATGAAGGTCAATATTTTATCCCTCATCCACTTATAATCCCCCTGTACACCCAGAGATAAATTATTGCCCGCAGTACGGATAACCGGCCAAGAGCTATAAATCGAGAGCACATCAGCATTACTGTCGATAAAACCGGTAAATCTTCCCCCCGGCTGCGACTCAACCCGACTATAAGAAATACCGCCCCGTGCGCCTTGATAACCTAAGGGTAAATCATAGGCAATATTGCCCAGGATAGTTTTGGCATCATTGGAATCTTTATTTTGCAGGAACTGAGGAACATAGAGCACCATTCCCTGTAAGCGATCCGCCGATCCTGTTGGGTTATTAATGGTCATTCGAGCAAAAGTCCGGATGCGGCCGGAATAACGCCCCCCATGATTATCCATCATCAAACGTCCGCTAATCACTGGCTCTGATGCCACGCTCACGCTCAGCTGCGAGCTCCCTACCTGTTCACCCGGTGATAATATTGAAGTTAATGGCCCGATTCCTGGCTGATCCCCTAAGCGCAGCAGCGCGCTTTCCATTTGACTAATATCTTCAGGTTGCTTATTCCCTGCCTGTAGGAATTTATTTATCAAACTATCGCGCACGTTAGATTGATTGTTGTGTAGATGAATTTTCTCTAACTGCCCTTGCACCACCTGAATATAAACATGACCTTCAGTAATATCTTGTTCTGGCAAATAAGCAAAACTAAGAAGGTCGCCACTTTTGCGCATTATCCTTTCTATTTCCAATGGAATAGCCTGTAGCTGGGATAAGCTCATATTCTGATTCTGTCGCGCGGCTAATAGCGTATTTACTTGTTCCCGATAGCGCTCCGGTAAAGATTTCACACCTAGCGTTGCCACTCGCAGCATTTGCCCCGTGTCGCTTTTCGAATTGGATTTTTCGCGTTGGTCAATGACTGGTTTCTGCTGCACCCTCGTTGTTTCTTGGGACAATAGTTGTTCATTATCTTGTAAAATAGCCGCGCTACCTGTAACGACTCCTGATAAAGACGGGGTATTTGCCCAACTTTTCTGATTCAAACCTAATAACACGAAATAAAATAAAAAGTAATGAATAGAGTGAGTAATAAATCTATTATTTTCGCGCATGGGAGAATATCCAGTCATATTATAAGTTCCTTTTAAATGCGCATTATCACTCCTTGCATTCCAATTAATGACATTGATAGATATTAATCATATAAATATCCATACTAGATCTCATCAAAGTTAACAATGGATGCTTTGCGTTTTAATATTTAAATAAATAATATCATTTCAACGTAGCCACATCATTAACTCACTACTTAATGACAATTTCAATTAATTAACCGCAGCAAGCTTTAATTAAGAATATTCTGCACTAAAATATTTACTATATAAATATAAGCAATGAAACACAATGTAATACATATAAATAAAATTTGTATCATGAAATTAAACATGGGTTTTTGTTATGTATTTAAAAATAATTACCAGCATGATTCGGATGGGAAATAAAAATTAATAATATTATCAAATGAATAGGGTAGAAAAATAAAAAAATTGTAACAATCAAGTCAACTATATTCATCGCGATCTATACATAAATAGCTATAATGACTGACTTATCTTCGTGTAAGCGCAGATATTGGCACAGGTTAGCTATTGAACAAATAAATTATTTTAATTTGTTATAGTTACAACCCGTTATTTTGATCAAGGATATCGATGATGAAAACCCCTTTGCTATTACTCGCCGGTGGTTTACTGGTCACCAGTTTCAGTTCTCTGGCTATGTCACTGAATTATCAGGAAGTAGGCTACAACATTGAAGCACGAGGAGCCAAAGCGGTAGTAGCAGAACTGGCTAAATCCGGGCAACTGTCGGCGGTAGAAAATAATATCAAGCTGGGTGATGATAACTGGATTGCGATGGCGCCGAAGCTAGTAGAAGGTGGGAATCAGAAATTTGCGCAAGGCGTTAAATCAGCACTGTCTTCAGCCCTGATTTATAATCCAGCGGCGGTCTTGAAGGCAGTAGGCGATAGCCATTCGTTAACTTTGTCCGACGTCTGTACTGCTCCGACTGATGCAACAGATAGCACCGCCAAAATCAACTTCAAACAACGGGCTTCCAGAACTCTATCGACTATCAGAAATAGCGATATGATGACCACGCGGGATAGTTGCATCGCCGAATTGCAGAAGCTGTCTTAACGATCGGCTTTTGAGCCAGAAACAACAAGGGCGGCCTAAGCCGCCCTATAATAATACGCAGAACACTCGGATTATTATTTCACAACCCGTAATGCAGGCCGTCCACCCCGTGGAGGCTGCGGAGGCTCATCATCCGGTTTGCTGCTGTCCAGCTTTGCCTGAGTCTCATCGGTGACCAGCACCAGGCTTTCGCTCGGCGCGTTTTCTTCGTTCTGGTCATCCATCTCGGCAAAATAACCTTCTGCGTCGGCATCATAAGCCGCTTCAGGTTCAAACATCGTACCCGCGCCGTTTTCTCTGGCATAAATAGCCAGAACTGCGCCCATAGGTACAACAACCTGACGAGGTACACCGCCAAAACGGGCATTGAAACGGACATCTTCATTACCCAGTTCCAGATTACCCACCGCCCGCGGCGCGACATTCAATACAATTTGACCATCACGGGCAAATTCCATTGGAACCTCTACGTCGGGCAGCGTCACATCTACCACTAGATGCGGTGTAAGCTCGTTATCAATCAGCCAATCATAAAATGCGCGCAGCAGGTAAGGACGGCGCGGAGACATATCTGACATCTCCATAACCATTAACCTTGAATGCGCAAACGCATTTCGCGCTCAGGTTCAGTCAGCGAGGCCAGGAATGCATCACGTTCGAACACGCGAGTCATGTAGCCTTTCAATTCTTTTGAACCAGCGCCGCTCAGCTCAATACCCAGTTCAGGTAAACGCCACAGCAGCGGTGCCAGGTAACAGTCAACCAAGCTAAATTCTTCGCTCATGAAATAAGGCGTCTGACCAAAGATTGGAGCAATGGCCAACAGCTCTTCGCGCAGCTGGCGACGGGCTGATTCTGCTTCCTGACCGGTTTTTTGCTCGATTTTGTACATCAGTGAATACCAGTTTTTCTCGATACGCAGCATCATCAAACGGCTTTCACCACGGGCAACCGGATACACAGGCATTAATGGAGGATGCGGGAAGCGCTCATCAAGGTATTCCATGATGATACGGGATTCATACAGAGTCAGCTCGCGATCGACCAGCGTAGGTACCGTTTGGTACGGGTTGAGGTCAATCAGGTCCTGCGGCAGGTTATCCATCTCAACCTGCTCAATCTCAACGCTGACACCTTTCTCCGCCAGTACGATACGTACTTGATGGCTAAAAATGTCGGTCGGGCCAGAGAACAGCGTCATTACCGAACGTTTGTTGGCAGCGACAGCCATGAAAACCTCCAAGTTTATCTAGAAAACAGTGCGAATAGCCAACACAACGGTTGCTATCCTGAGTAGTTTTACCGCCAGTTCACTGTCTCGACCAATACGCCGTTAATAAGCCTTGGTCGAGATAATCATTCAGCCAGGGAGATAAACGGACGTCAGCAGCTCGGCGAACAGGCACAAAAGTGTGTGATAGTTTACCAGATTTTGCTTGTTTTGTGGGGATGGTGCAGTGATTTCATGGTGATTTGTCTGACGACTCGCAGTTTAGACCGCATAATCGCAGCCCCCAATAGGGATTACTCGAATTTTAGGCATAAAAAAACCCGGTGAGGCACCGGGTTTTTAGCATTAATATGATGCCGTAAAGGCAAAAAATTAACGTTTGGAGAACTGTGGACGACGACGTGCTTTACGCAGACCCACTTTCTTACGCTCAACTTCACGCGCATCACGCGTTACGAAGCCAGCTTTACGCAGTTCACCACGCAGAGACTCGTCATACTCCATCAGTGCACGGGTGATACCGTGACGGATAGCGCCAGCCTGACCAGAAATACCACCACCTTTAACAGTGATGTACAGGTCAAACTTACCAACCATATCTAACAGTACCAGAGGCTGCATAACGACCATGCGGCCAGTCTCGCGACCGAAGTACTGTTCGATGCTACGTTGGTTAATAACGATGTTACCGCTACCCGGCTTAATAAAGACGCGTGCGGAAGAACTTTTGCGGCGACCAGTGCCGTAGTATTGATTTTCAGCCATTGCCATAATCCCGATTAAATGTCCAGAACTTGCGGTTGCTGTGCCGCATGGGTGTGCTCAGTGCCCGCGTAAACTTTCAGTTTACGGAACATTGCACGACCCAGCGGGCCCTTCGGCAGCATGCCTTTAACCGCGATTTCAATCACACGCTCAGGACGGCGGGCAATCATCTCTTCAAAGGTCGCTTGTTTGATACCACCGATGTGACCGGTGTGATGGTAATAAATCTTGTCTGTACGCTTGTTGCCGGTTACAGCAACTTTATCTGCGTTCAGAACGATGATGTAATCACCAGTATCAACGTGCGGGGTGTATTCCGCTTTATGCTTGCCGCGCAGGCGACGAGCCAGTTCAGTAGCGAGGCGACCTAAGGTCTTACCGTTCGCGTCAACAACATACCAGTCGCGTTTTACGGTTTCTGGTTTAGCTGTGAAAGTTTTCATTAAAAGCTTACCCAATTATAAGTTACACGTTGGTGAACACCCAAACGCTCAAATCAACAGTTGAGGCTCACACGACCATCAAGTCCAGCAAACCTACCCCTTCGAATAGCCTATGCTGGCACTATAAAGTTTTTGGGAAAAAAACTTTATTGTAACGTGGGGTCGCAAGATTATAGAGAAGTCGGTTGCAAAGATCGAACTGTTTTTGGCGTGAGAAGCATAAAATTACAGGTGTTCAATCGGGCGATCAACGATCGCCCTGGCGCAGAATAGCATGTTTAACCAGCAATGTGCGAGCAACGACGTCAATATACTGCAACCTGACGTTTTACGGCAGATGAGGCAGTTTAAGGTACTCTTCGCTCTGCATCTCTTGTAGGCGCGATAAACAGCGTTGATACTCGAATTTTAAGCGTTCCCCCTGATAAATTTCAAACATCGATGCTTCTGCAGAGATAATTAACTTCACTCGACGTTCGTAAAACTCATCAACCAACGCTAAAAACCGGCGTGCAGCATTTTCTTCCTTTGCCGTCATCAGGCGCAAATTGTGAAGTAATACCGTGTGATACTCGCGGGACAGCGCTATGTAATCCAACTGACTGCGAGCTTCTTCACATAATGTATGGAAATCTACCGCCAGCACGCCATCAGCAGCGCTAATAGCTGCCAGCGGGCGATGATTAATCTCCAAAACCGGCTTTTCTTCCCCCACTTTCCCCGCCAGTTTAATAAACATCTGACGCATATTTTGTTCGGTTTGCGGGTTTAACGGCGTGAGATACAAGTGTGCCTGCGTGAGTGTCCGTAACCGATAATCAATACCGGCATCGACGTTCATCACTTCGCAATATTCTTTAATCAGGGCAATAGCGGGAATGAAGCGCGCTCGCTGTAAACCGTTTTGATAGAGATTGTCCGGCGGTATGTTAGAGGTGGCAATCAACGTGATACCGCGAGCAAACAGAGCCTGCAGCAGCGTAGCCAGCAGCATGGCGTCGGTGATATCCGAAACAAAGAATTCATCAAAGCACAACACATCGGTTTGAGCTTTAAATCCGTCGGCAATTATTTCCAGCGGATTTTCATGGCCTTGCAGTTCGGCCAATTCCTGATGAACCCGCAGCATAAAGCGATGAAAATGCAGCCGAAGCTTACGATCGCCGGGCAAACTGTGGAAAAACAGATCCATTAGCCAGGTTTTTCCGCGCCCAACGCCGCCCCACATATATAACCCCTGTACTGGGGGAGTGACCGCTAAAGCGTGGTTTCTTCCTAATAAACGACTCAGGCGACCACGCAGACCCAGCGTGGGTGTCGGCCGATTTGCCCGCTCACACAAAGCCAAATAAATCTGTTCCAGTTGCTCAACCGCTTGACGCTGAACCTCGTCGGGCTGATATTCTCCAGCGGCTAAAGCCTGCTGATAACGTGCTGTAGGTGTACTAGGTTGCATGTTTTTCAACAATCCCTGATAAAATATTTATCTGTTTTTCGCTGCGCTTTTATGCTGATTTATCTGGTAATCGACGCATTTAACGACGGTAATGCCATCGGAAAAAGTATGATAACCATAGGCAAAGTTGCATCAGGATTCCACTCTGACAAGGTTAACGGTTATAGTGGGTATTATTAGTGAAAAAGCCCTACCGAACAATGAAGTCAAAAAAGGAGTCATTATGACCTGGGAGTATGCGCTTATTGGATTAGTTGTTGGTATCGCCATCGGTGCGGTAGCCATGCGCTTTGGCAATCGTAAATTGCGTCAGCAGCAAGTGCTGCAAAACGAACTGGAAAAGAGCAAATCCGATCTGGAAGAATATCGTCAGGAGTTGGTTGGTCATTTCGCCCGCAGTGCGGAATTGCTGGACAATATGGCTCGTGACTATCGTCAGCTGTATCAGCACATGGCGAAAAGCTCGAATAACCTGCTGCCTGATTTACCAATGCAGGACAACCCGTTCCGCTACCGTTTGACCGAATCCGAAGCGGATAACGATCAGGCACCGGTAAAAATGCCGCCGCGCGATTATTCCGAAGGGGCGTCCGGTTTGCTGCGTCCTGAACATCAAACCCGCGATTAATCTGACCTATCAATATGTTGTCCAGATAGCGCACTCCCCCGCGCTATCTGGTTATCTTTAATTTACCCTTCTTTTACAGTTCTATACTTACCACTCCTTGAATCACCGACCCCCGATCCCTATATGATGGAATATCACGTGGTCGCTTCTGGCGGTAATCGCAGTAGCTTTTTGAAATAAGTGAATTTTTTACCGGTCCAACGGTCTTAGCTTTCAGTGGGCCTATGCCGCAATATCACTAATTCATTCACCGTTAGGTATTGAGAGAGTTTAATCCAATGAAAAAAAAGTCATTACTTCTTAGTGCACTAGCTATAAGCGTTGGCCTTAGCCTTGCCGCTGCACCGGCGGTTACCGCAGCCCCCTTGCCAATGGCCGTCGCCGGACAACCTTTGCCAAGCCTTGCACCAATGTTAGAAAAAGTCCTGCCAGCGGTAGTCAGTGTCCATGTGACCGGCACTCAAGCGCAGCAACAGCGTTTACCGGAAGAGTTTAAATTCTTCTTCGGCCCGAATGCGCCGATGAGCAAAGAAAGCATCCGACCGTTTGAAGGCCTGGGCTCAGGCGTGATTATTAACGCCGAGAAAGGCTATGTGCTGACTAATAATCACGTTATCAATAATGCAGATAAAATCCGCGTTCAGTTGAATGATGGCCGTGAATATGATGCCAAACTGCTGGGGCGCGATGAGCAAACCGATATTGCTCTGTTACAGATTACGGATGCCAAAAACCTGAAAGCGATTCCTATCGCAGATTCAGACAATCTGCGAGTTGGTGATTTCGCCGTTGCGGTCGGTAACCCATTCGGTTTAGGCCAGACTGCAACATCCGGTATTATTTCCGCTCTGGGCCGCAGTGGCCTGAATCTGGAAGGGCTGGAAAACTTTATTCAAACCGATGCTTCTATCAACCGGGGTAATTCCGGCGGCGCGCTGGTTAACCTGAACGGCGAACTTATCGGGATTAACACGGCCATTCTGGCTCCGGGCGGCGGTAACATCGGGATCGGCTTTGCCATTCCGAGCAATATGGCGCAAAACCTAAGCCAGCAACTGATTGAGTTTGGTGAAGTCAAACGCGGCGTTTTAGGTATTAAAGGCAGTGAAATGACCGCCGACATGGCCAAAGCCTTTAATATCGACGCGCAGCGTGGCGCATTCGTCAGCGAAGTTATGCCGAAATCTGCTGCGGCGAAAGCCGGTATTAAAGCCGGTGACGTATTGGTTTCTGTGGATGGCAAGCCAATTAACAGCTTCGCCGAGCTTCGCGCTAAAGTCGGAACGACCGGGCCGGGTAAAACCATCAAAGTTGGCTTACTGCGCGACGGCAAACCGCTGGAAGTCTCGGTAACGCTGGAAAACAGCAACCCGACCTCCACCAGCGCCGAAACCCTGTCTTCATCATTACAGGGTGCGTCTTTGAGCAACACCGAAATTAAAGGCGTAGGCAAAGGCGTTAAAGTCGATAACGTCGCTAAAGGTTCCCCAGCTGCACAGGCCGGGTTACAGAAAGATGATGTGATCATCGGTATCAACCGTCAGCAAACTAAAGATATCAGCGAGTTACGGAAAGCGCTGGCAACTAAACCTGCGGTGATGGCGTTGAATATCATCCGCGGCAACGAAACCATTTATCTATTATTACGTTAATTTGTAGAAAAATCGGACACAGCACAATGCTGTGTCCGGTTAACTCATGCTATTCTGCCATCACCTATCTTTCATGCCTTAAACCTCATGTTTATTAAGCTATTGCGATCCACCATTATTGGGCTGATTGTTGCCGGTATATTACTGGCTGCGCTGCCCGTTTTGCGTTCGCCCGGTTACCTGTTCGCCGGAAAAGCAGAGAGCACAGATAGTGAAGTTCCCGTTAGCTACAACCTTGGGGTGCGCAGAGCCGCGCCTGCGGTAGTCAATGTGTACAACCGCAGCATGGGTGCCACCGCTCAGGACGGTCTGGCCATTCGCACTCTGGGTTCTGGCGTGATCATGAGTGACAAGGGCTATATTCTTACCAACAAGCACGTGGTGAATAACGCTGAGCAGATTATTGTGGCTCTGCAAGATGGGCGCGTGTCCGAAGCCTTGCTGGTTGGCTCCGACAATATGACCGATCTGGCCGTGCTAAAAATCGATGCGGGCAATTTGCCGGTTATACCGATTAATAACCACAGAATCCCACATGTTGGCGATGTGGTTCTTGCCATAGGTAACCCTTATAACCTAGGGCAAACAATTACTCAGGGCATTATCAGCGCGACTGGACGCATAGGTTTAAGCTCATCCGGTCGACAAAACTTCCTGCAAACTGATGCATCGATCAATCAGGGAAACTCGGGGGGCGCGCTGGTCAACTCTCTCGGCGAATTGGTGGGAATTAATACGTTATCTTTCGATAAAAGTAACAATGGCGAAACGCCGGAAGGCATTGGCTTCGCAATTCCTACCGTTTTAGCCACTAAAGTAATGGAAAAACTGATTCGCGATGGGCGAGTCATTCGTGGCTTTATCGGCATTACCGGCGGCGATTATCCGCCGTTCCACGCCAATACCCGCAATGCTTCCTCTAATCTGGAGCGCATTCACGGTATTAAAGTGAATCAGGTTTCGCCTAACGGCCCAGCGGCGGCGGCAAATATGCAGGTCGGTGATATTATCCTTAGCGTGAATAACAAACCGGCAATCTCTGCAGTAGAAACCATGGATCAGGTAGCCGAAGTCCGTCCTGGCACCACTATTCCCGTGGTTATTCTGCGCAATGGCGAACAAATCACCCTGAACTTAACTATCAGTGAATATCCAGACAGCTGATGGGATGAAATAATCTGAGTTACAGGCAAAAAAAGCCGGCCAGTTGAGAAACCTGACCGGCTTTTTTATATCTGGGTTCGGTTAAATCTGGCATGACTACATACCTGCCAGATTAAATCTCAGTTAGCTAAGCCGCAGCAAAGCTTACTCCCCTTGCACTCGTTCGATGTTGGCACCCAACGCACGCAGTTTGTCTTCAATACGCTCGTATCCGCGATCGATGTGATAGATACGGTCAACGATAGTTACGCCATCAGCGATACAACCCGCCAATACCAAGCTGGCTGAAGCCCGCAGGTCTGTTGCCATAACCTGCGCGCCAGAGAGCTGTTTAACGCCATGGCAAATCACGGTGTTGCTTTCTATTTCTGCACGAGCGCCCATACGAATCAATTCCGGAACGTGCATAAAGCGGTTTTCGAAGATAGTTTCGGTAATCACGCCAGTACCTTCGGCAACCAGATTCAGCAGGCTGAACTGCGCTTGCATATCCGTCGGGAAACCTGGATGCGGCGAGGTACGCAAAGTCACGGCCTTAGGACGTTCACCGTGCATATCCAGACTAATCCAGTCCTCACCTACTTCAATATCCGCGCCGGCTTCACGCAGTTTCGCCAATACCGCATCCAGAGTATCCGGACGGGTTTTGCGACACACAACTTTACCGCCAGAAATCGCCGCAGCCACCAGGAAAGTACCGGTTTCGATACGATCCGGCAGTACGCGATAAACGCCGCCGCCCAAACGCGCCACGCCTTCGATTGTGATGCGGTCAGTGCCTGCGCCGGTAATTTTTGCACCCAACGTGTTCAGGAAGTTCGCAGTATCGACGATTTCCGGTTCGCGGGCTGCGTTTTCAATAATCGTGGTGCCTTCAGCCAGTGTCGCCGCACTCATAATGGTGACGGTCGCGCCAACGCTGACCTTATCCATAACGATGTGAGCGCCTTTCAGGCGACCGTCAACGGAGGCTTTAACGTAGCCTTCTTCCAGTTTGATTTCAGCGCCAAGCTGTTCCAAACCAGAGATATGCAGGTCAACCGGACGAGCACCGATAGCGCAGCCGCCTGGTAAAGAAACCTGACCGCGACCAAAACGCGCAACCAAAGGCCCTAACGCCCAAATGGAGGCGCGCATGGTTTTCACCAGATCGTAAGGCGCGCAGAATACATCAACCCCGCTGGCATCAACAAAAATCGAGCCATTACGCTCAATTTTAGTACCCAGTTGGCTCAGTAATTTAATAGTGGTATCGATGTCCTTCAGATGAGGAACATTCTGTAATTCCACCGGTTCTTCGGCCAACAACGCGGCAAACATAATTGGCAGGGCAGCGTTTTTAGCGCCGGAAATAGTGACTTCACCACTTAGGCGAGTCCGCCCCTGCACACGAAATTTCTCCATTTGACTACTCTCTGTTGTCAGATTCGATGTCGCTGTTCGCCGTAGCCAACAGCATTAAAAGCCGTTAAGTTTGCGATCCCGCTGCCACTCTTGAGGCGTATAAGCTTTGATCGATAAAGCATGAATGCGGTTATCAGCGATGTATTCCATCAAAGGCGCATACACAGCCTGCTGTTTCTTCACGCGGCTCATATCGGCAAATAACTCACCGACAGCAATCACCTGAAAATGACTACCGTCGCCGGTCACGTGTGCTTCCTGTAGTGCCAATGCGTTCATCAGCACATCTTTAATTTCGTTGGTATCCATAATATTCATTCTATTTTCAGAGGATCATAATCAGTCAAACATAGTAGATGAATACGGCGAGCTCTTAAACTAAAGAAAAGCCCCTGTGTCGTAAGTTACGTACAGGGGCCAGAATGCCGTTATGCTCAACTAAGGTCGTGCGACGCGCTAAGTTGCCGCCGTGACTGGAATTATTTCCTGTAAATTGTATAACGTAATCAGCGTCGCCAAACGATCGCTGACGCCTGAAATTTTCAGCTCGACGCCTCGCTGATGCAACGCTTCACGTAAATGAACCAGCAACGCCAAACCTGAAGAGTCAACACGCTGTAACTGCGCCACATTCAGGCAAGTTTTATCCGCCAGCAAAGCGTTCCGCTGCTGCCACAATGGCAGCAAGGTTTCACGATCCAGATCCCCAATCAGCCACAGCGTGCTGCCTTGGGATTCCCAGCGAAGCTCATCTGCCATAATTATTTTTGATCCAACGTAATAGGCTGTTTGGCGGCGATTAACAATTGCTTAGTCAAACCGTCTACACCCTGAGTGCGCAAAATCGATGCCCATTCATTCTGCTTGGTGCTGATCATGCTGACGCCTTCCGCAATCATGTCAAAGGCTTGCCAGTGACCAGTTTGACTATTTTTACGCCATTGGAAATCCAAACGCACCGGAGGTCGTCCATTGGGGTCCAAAATGGTGACGCGGATAGCGATAATATTAGCATCACCCAGCGGGTGTTCTGGCGCAATTTGGTAAGTTTGACCGTGATATAAAGCCAATGCCTGGCCGTAGGCCTGTTCCAGATATTGGCCAAAAGCGTTGAAATAGGCTTCGCGCTGAGCTGGCGTGGCGCTTTTGTAATAAGTGCCTAGCACTAAGGCTCCGGCGTATTTAATCTGCACGAACGGCATCAGTTCTTCATGAACGATGGTGCGCAGATAATCTGGATTCTGCTTAATTTTAGGCTGTTCGTTTTTCAGACGAGTGAAAGTTTTTTGCGCTGCATCGTCCATCAGACGATAAGGGTTGGTTTGATCCACGGCATTTGCCAACGGTGCCACCACCAACAGTGCGACCATTAATAAACGTTTAAACATTCAAATGCCCTCTTAATGAATTTGAGCCGCGGGAGGAGTAGAACCCCCTGCCGGTGCAGTTTCAGGTGTTTCCTGATTATTACCGCCGCTTTTGTACAGGAACTGGCCGATTAAATCTTCCAGAACCAATGCAGATTTGGTGTCCTGAATGGTGCCACCCTCTTTCAAAATACTGGTGCCCATTTCCGGATCTTCAAAACCCACGTTTAACGCCAGATATTGTTCGCCCAATAAACCTGAGGTACGAATCGCTAAAGAGCTGGTATCAGGAATTCGGTTATATTGATCCTCTATATCAATCGCAACTCGCGGACTGTAATTTTTGGTATCAAGAGTAATATCGGCCACCCGTCCTACCACTACACCACCAATTTTAACCGGTGAACTGGCTTTCAGGCCGCCAATATTATCAAAAGTGGCATATATCCGGTAAGTAGGCTGATTGCCAACAGATTTAATATCCGCCACTTTCAGGCATAAAAAGATGATTGCCGCTAAGGCAATCACGATAAATAGGCCCACCCAGACTTCAGTTTTCTTCGTTTGCATCGACTCAATTCCCAAACATCAGTGCTGTCAGCACAAAATCTAATCCCAGTACCGCCAGTGATGAATGCACCACGGTACGGGTCGTTGCCCGGCTAATCCCTTCTGATGTTGGGATTGCATCATACCCATTGAACAGCGCAATCCAGGTCACGGTAATGGCAAATACCAGACTCTTGATCAGGCAATTCAGTAAATCTGTACGCCAATCAACCGCGCCCTGCATGGCTGACCAGAAGAAGCCGCTATCGATACCTTTCCAGTCCACGCCAACCACGGAGCCACCCCAGATACCGACTGCGACAAAAATTGCCGTCAGCAGAGGCATACTGATTAAACCGGCCCAAAAGCGGGGCGCAACAACCCGGCGCAATGGATCGATAGCCATCATTTCCAGACTGGAGATTTGCTCGGTGGCTTTCATCAGGCCGATTTCTGCGGTCAGCGCAGAACCGGCTCGCCCGGCGAACAATAACGCCGTCACCACCGGTCCTAGCTCACGTAGCAAGGACAGTGAGACCATCATGCCCAGACTGGCTTCTGCGCTATAGGTGGTCAGAATCAGATAGCCTTGCAAGCCCAGCACCATGCCGATAAAGAGGCCAGAAACGACAATAATCAGCAGGGATTGTACCCCCACGCTATAAAGCTGCTTTACCAGTAGCGGTAACTGCTTGCGCGGTTGCGGGCAACCAATTATGGCGTTGAACAACATCAATCCCGCTCGCCCGAACGTAGCGCAAATATTAATACCTTTGCGGCCTACGGACGCTAACGTCTGTACTAACATGAACACTCCATCAGCCTAATAGCTCGGTTTTATAATCGCCCGCCGGGAAACGGAATGGTACCGGCCCGTCAGCGATGCCATCCAGGAATTGACGCACCCGAGGATCGCTATTGGTTTGTAACTGCTTCGGCGTTCCTTCAGCAATAACATGCTGATCGGCAACGATATAGGCATAATCCGCGATGCTAAGCACTTCTGGCACATCGTGAGAAACCACGACGCAGGTTACGCCCAACGCATGATTCAGCTCATCAATCAGCTTAACCAATACCCCCATAGTGATTGGGTCCTGCCCGACAAAAGGCTCATCAAACATGATGAGTTCAGGATCCAATGCAATAGCCCGCGCCAGCGCCGCACGACGAGCCATACCGCCCGAAAGCTCGGCCGGCATAAGATTTGCCGCACCGCGCAGCCCCACGGCTTCCAGCTTCATCATCACCGTGCTGTGTAGCAGTTCTTCCGGTAGATGACCATGTTCGCGCAGCGGAAAAGCCACGTTTTCAAACACCGTCAAATCGGTAAACAAAGCTCCAGACTGGAACAACATGCTCATTTTTTTACGCACGTCATACAGGCGATGTCTGGAAAGTGATGGAATATTATCGCCATCAAACCAGATTTCACCGGCGTCCGGAGTTAGCTGCCCGCCAATCAAACGCAGCAGCGTGGTTTTTCCTATACCCGACGGCCCCATAATAGCGGTGACTTTGCCCTTAGGTACGGTCATGTTGATATCTGTAAAAATAGGGCGCTCTCCGCGGGTAAAACTCATCCTACGGATCTCAATCAGATTAGACACCGGCTGATTCATGCTTATTTATCCCTTCAGGCCGTTTATTACCTATTTAACCGCCAATGCTACAGTAAATGGAGTCAATAGGTGTAACGCGTAGCATTCTTACAACTTATTTGCGCTTTTTCGTAGCCAAAGTGGCCATAAGTTTTACTTTTCCGACGCCCACAGTCAAAATTAGTGCATTAAGAGAATGAGAGCGAAAGCTCAAACAAATGCCCTTTCGCCAACGGACCGGGGATTATACCCAATAAGGACTCTGCATGTTTCTTGCGATAGCATTATTAATCGTTGGCTTGGTTTTATTGGTGTACGGCGCGGATCGCCTGGTGTACGGCGCCGCCGTTTTGTCCCGCTCGTTAGGTGTTCCACCGTTAATTATCGGTATGACCATTGTCGGCATCGGCACCTCTCTACCTGAATTGATTGTTTCAGTTACCGCCGCACTCAATAACCAAACCGATATGGCCGTGGGTAACGTTATCGGCTCAAACATTACCAATTTGCTGCTGATTATTGGCGGAGCCGCGTTTATTCGCCCGCTGACGGTAAGATCAGAAATTCTGCAACGAGAACTCCCGTTAATGTTGGTGGTCACTGTTCTGTGCGGCTTTGTGCTATCTAACAATTATCTTAGCCAATGGGATGGGGTTATTTTACTGACTGCCGCCGCCGCTTTTATCACCCTGATGTTGAAGATTGCCCGTCTGGCGCACAATGAAGGTAACGATATTCTTACCCGCGAGCAATTATCAGAATTGCCTCAGGACAGCAGTAATACCGTGGCCTGTCTGTGGCTGGTGCTGGCGTTTATTATATTACCGCTTTCCGCCAAAATTGTGGTTGATAATGCCACGGTGATTGCCCGCTTCTTTGGGCTGAGTGAGTTAGTCATTGGTTTAACAGTGATTGCCATCGGCACCAGCCTGCCAGAATTGGCGACTTCTATAGCCGGCGCACTAAAAGGCGAGGATGATATGGCCATCGGTAATATCATCGGCTCCAATATTTTTAATATCGTGATCGTATTGGGCGTACCGGCGTTATTGTCTCCGGGTGCAATTAATCCGGAAGCTTTCCAGCGAGATTACTGGGTAATGCTGGTTGTAAGCGTCATATTTACCCTACTTTGCCTTGGGCGAAAACAACGAATCGGTCATCTGGCCGGCGCTCTGTTATTATGTGGCTTTATCGCGTACCTTGCGGTGCTATTTTTCGCCCCTTTCAGCGCAGTATTATAAAACGAGCGGGAACTGAGTATGTCGAACGTTGCTTTGCATCCGGATGTAGATTTTCAACAGGCCGGTAAACAGGTATTACAGATCGAACGTGATGGCCTGGCCGAACTTGATCAATATATTAATGAAGATTTCGCTCGCGCCTGCGAGAAAATGTTCCATTGTCAGGGCAAGATCGTCGTGATGGGCATGGGGAAATCTGGCCACATCGGTTGCAAAATTGCGGCCACCTTCGCCAGTACCGGTTCACCGGCCTTCTTTGTACATCCGGGGGAAGCTAGCCACGGCGATTTGGGAATGGTAACACCGCAGGATATCGTGCTGGCCATTTCTAATTCCGGCGAATCCAACGAGATTCTGGCATTGATTCCGGTGTTGAAACGTCAACGCATTCCATTGATCTGTATGACGAACAATCCAAACAGCACCATGGGCAAGGCCGCAGATATTCATTTATGCATCAAAGTGCCGCAGGAAGCCTGCCCACTGGGTCTGGCGCCAACCACCAGCACTACCGCGACCTTGGTGATGGGCGATGCATTAGCCGTCGCGCTGCTGAAAGCCCGTGGCTTTACTCAGGAAGACTTCGCGCTGTCCCATCCCGGCGGCGCACTGGGGCGTAAACTACTCTTGCGCATCAGCGATATCATGCACACTGGCGATGATATTCCCCACGTCAGTCCCGATGCTTCGCTGCGTGATGCATTATTAGAGATCACTCGGAAGAATCTTGGTTTAACCGTTATCTGTAACGACTTGATGAAGATCGAGGGTATCTTTACCGACGGCGACTTACGCCGCGTATTTGATATGGGTATCGACCTGAATAACGCCAAAATTGCCGATGTAATGACCCGCGGCGGCGTTCGGGTACGCCCGAATATTCTGGCGGTTGATGCGCTAAATCTGATGGAATCACGTCATATCACCGCGCTATTAGTGGCTGACGGTGACCAATTATTGGGCGTGGTTCATATGCATGACATGCTGAGAGCAGGCGTCGTATAAAGGATATGGAATGAGTAACACTGAGTATGCGGACACTTGCTACGGGCCGGTAACCGCAGATGTAATGCAAAGAGCGGCCAAAATCCGGCTGCTGATTTGCGACGTGGACGGCGTGATGTCCGACGGCCTGATTTTTATGGGCAACGATGGCGAAGAGCTGAAAAGCTTTAATGTCCGCGATGGTTATGGCATCCGCTGCCTGCTCACCTCTGGGATTGAAGTGGCCATTATCACCGGCCGTTCAGCAAAGTTACTGGAAGACCGAGCTAAAACCTTGGGGATTACTCATCTTTACCAAGGGCAACCCAATAAGCTTTTGGCCTATGGTGAACTGTTAGATACACTCTCCTGTCAGCCTGAGGAAGTCGCGTACATCGGTGACGACCTGATTGACTGGCCGGTGATGGCACAGGTTGGTTTATCCGTAGCGGTGGCAGATGCCCACCCTCTGCTGCTACCTAAAGCACATTATGTTACGCGGATAAACGGCGGGCGCGGTGCAGTGCGTGAATTATGCGATTTAATACTGCTCGCGCAGGATAAGCTGGAAGGTGCCGAAGGGTTGTCGATATGAGTAAAACAAAATTTTGGATCACGCTAATACTGGCGTTGATTACGCTGTCGCTGATTGGCTGGAACTTTTCCGGATTTAATCAGAAAGATCAGAATATTCCAGTCGACGATAATGAACCGACCTACCAAAGTCAGCATACGGTGACGGTAGTTTATAATCCGGTCGGTAAACTCAATTACAAACTGGTGGCGGAAGATGTTAAAAATTACACCACCAAAGAGGTGACCTGGTTTACCAAACCGGTCATGACCATGTTTGATGAAAATGCCGTAGCGACTTGGTCAGTCCGCGCCGATCGCGCCAAACTGACCGATGACAGAATGCTGTATTTATACGGTAATGTGGTCGTGGACAGTTTAACCACCACTTCGCAATTGCAGAAAATCAAAACCGATAATGCGCAGGTTAATTTGATCACTCAGGATGTATCCTCAGACGATGAAGTTACCCTTTATGGCATTGGGTTTACATCTAACGGCATGAAAATGCGTGGGAATTTGCGGAACAAAACCGCCGAGCTGATTGAAAAGGTTAAAACCTATTATGAAATCCAAAAATAAAATGCGTCACCTCCTGATTGCCAGCTCGCTTTTGGTCGCAAGCGTTCCGGCTCTGGCATTAACCGGCGATACCGATCAGCCAATTAATATTACGTCGGATAAACAAGCTCTGGACATGACCGGTAATACCGCCACTTTCACGGACAATGTGATCGTGAAGCAAGGTAGTATCGAAATTAAAGCCGATAAAATGGTTATTACTCGTCCCGGCGGCGATCAAAGTAAAACGGTGATCGAAGGTTTTGGTAATCCGGTGACTTTCTATCAAATGCAGGACAACGGGAAACCGGTAAAAGGCCACGGCCAGAAACTGCGTTATGAAGTGGCCAAAGAATTCGTTATTTTGACCGGTAATGCCTATCTGGAACAGCTGGATAGCAATATCAAAGGTGACAAAATCACCTACCTGGTGAAAGAGCAGCAAATGGAAGCCTTCAGTGATAAAGGCAAGCGAGTCACCACCGTGCTATTACCATCCCAGTTACAAGACAAAGGCCCAAACGCTAACGGCCAAAAGAAGAGTAAGTAAAAACTTATGGCAACATTAATCGCAGAAAAGCTGGCTAAGGCTTACAAAGGCCGTAAAGTGGTCGAAGACGTTAGCCTGAAAGTGAATTCCGGTGAGATCGTTGGCCTGCTGGGCCCAAACGGTGCCGGTAAAACCACCACTTTCTATATGGTTGTCGGTATCGTTCAACGGGACGCCGGGCGTATCGTGATTGATGAAGAAGATATCAGTCTGCTGCCGTTGCATGAACGCGCTCGTCGCGGGATTGGCTATCTGCCGCAGGAGGCCTCTATCTTCCGCCGCCTGAGCGTCTATAACAACCTGATGGCCGTGCTGGAAATTCGCAACGACTTGTCCGGCGAACAACGTAAAGAGCGTGCTGAAGAGCTGATGGAAGAATTTCATATCACCCATCTGCGCGACAGCCTAGGGCAATCTCTTTCCGGTGGTGAACGTCGCCGTGTGGAAATCGCCCGCGCGCTGGCAGCTAATCCAAAATTCATCCTGCTGGATGAGCCTTTTGCCGGCGTCGATCCTATTTCCGTGATTGATATCAAGAAGATTATCGAGCATCTGCGTGACAGTGGCCTTGGCGTACTGATTACCGACCATAACGTGCGGGAAACGCTGGACGTTTGTGAACGAGCCTATATCGTCAGCCAGGGGCACTTAATCGCCCACGGCACGCCGCAAGAAATTCTGGCGGATGAGCAGGTTAAGCGCGTCTATTTAGGCGAAGAATTCCGCCTTTGATGTTTGTTTTTTTGGTTCGTGATTCACTAAGGGAAATCGCCGTAATCCTATGAAGCAAGGTTTGCAACTCAGGTTCAGCCAACAGCTGGCCATGACCCCCCAACTCCAACAGGCTATCCGTTTGTTGCAGCTCTCTACGCTTGAGCTTCAGCAGGAGATTCAGTTGGCGCTGGAAAGCAACCCGCTGCTTGAGCAAACGGATGTCCACGAAGAAGTCGACGCCAAAGAGGTTGAGGAGCGGGACGATCTGGATACCCGCGAAGCCCTTGAACAAAAGGATATGCCGGAAGAACTGCCGTTAGACGCGACTTGGGATGAAATTTATACCGCCGGTACGCCTTCAGGTATGGGTAATGATTACAGCGACGATGAACTGCCGGTTTATCAGGGTGAAACGACCCAGTCTCTGCAAGATTACCTGATGTGGCAGGTGGAACTGACGCCGTTTTCCGATACCGATAGCGCCATCGCGACCTCCATCGTCGATGCGGTGGATAACACTGGCTATCTCACCGTGCCGCTGGAAGATATTCTGGAAAGCATGGGTGATGAAAGCCTGACGCTAGAAGAAGTGGAAGCGGTGCTAAAGCGCATCCAGCATTTTGATCCTATTGGCGTAGCGGCGCGCAATCTACGGGAATGTCTGTTGGTTCAGCTCTCTCAGTATGCAAAAGAGACGCCTTATCTGAACGAAGCCAAGTTGATCGTCAGCGATTATCTGGATTTGTTAGGTAACCATGATTTCCGCACGATGATCCGCTTAAGTCGCTTAAAAGAAGATACACTTAAAGAAGCGATCGCGCTGATTCAGTCTTTGGATCCGCGCCCCGGCCAGTCGATCAATACCGGTGAGTCCGAGTATGTGATTCCTGACGTTCTCGTACGCAAAGAACGCAGCGGTTGGACGGTAGAACTGAACGCGGACAGCATTCCGCGCCTGAAAATCAATCAGCAGTATGCCGCCATGGGTGGCAGCGCGCGTAATGACAGCGACGGTCAGTTTATTCGCAGTAATCTGCAAGAGGCAAAATGGCTGATTAAAAGCCTGGAAAGCCGCAACGAAACGCTGCTTAAAGTAGCGCGTTGTATTGTCGAACAGCAGATTGAGTTCTTTGAAAACGGTGAAGAACATATGAAACCCATGGTACTGGCGGATATCGCGCAGGCCGTGGATATGCATGAATCGACGATTTCCCGCGTGACTACGCAGAAGTTCCTGCACAGCCCACGGGGTATTTTCGAGCTAAAGTATTTTTTCTCCAGCCATGTGAATACCGAAAGCGGAGGCGAAGCCTCTTCTACGGCGATCCGGGCATTGGTGAAGAAGTTGGTGGCGGCAGAAAACCCTGCCAAACCACTGAGCGACAGCAAGCTAACCACCCTGCTTTGCGAGCAAGGCATTATGGTGGCGCGGCGAACCGTTGCGAAATACCGAGAGTCGTTATCCATCCCGCCGTCCAATCAACGTAAACAGTTGGTTTGACCCGAACAGAGAAGGAAGACACTATGCAGCTCAACATTACCGGACATCACGTCGAGATAACCGAACCTTTACGCGAATTTGTTACCACGAAATTTGCCAAACTTGAGCAATACTTCGATCGTATTAATCAGGTCTATGTGGTTTTAAGCTTGGAGAAAGTGCAACAAATAGCGGAAGCGACAGTCCATGTGAATGGAGGAGAGTTGCATGCAACCTCGGAACACCAGGATATGTATGCGGCCATTGACGGTCTGATCGATAAATTAGCCCGTCAATTAAACAAACATAAAGATAAATTAAAGCAACATTAAGAACATGATGACCGCCAGACTTATATGCCATACAGATTTCAGGATACAGGAAGGCCGCAAACCAAAGAAACTCATAAACTTACATCACTAAGTGATTGGGTGAATGATAGCAGCCAACACCAAGTAGTTTGAAAAATAACGGATATATAGTCTAAAGGGAAAGGTTCTTCACTCACTGTAGCCAGTCGCGCTACATTACCTGAGTCGGCGACATGGATTGACCAGCCGCCGACATCAGGAGTGAAACAGCGCTTAAGTGAAAGATGAGATGACCAACGATTTAGCCATGCAATTAGACTCGGTATTAAATATCGAGTGCACCAAAAGCTCCGTTCACTGCTCGAGTAAAAAACGGGCACTGGAAATCATCAGCGAGCTTGCTGCCAAGCAGCTTAACTTGCCGTCACAGGTCGTTTTCGACGCTGTGCTAACCCGCGAACGTATGGGCAGTACCGGTATTGGTAATGGCATCGCCATTCCTCACGGCAAGTTAGAGGAAGACACGCTGCGTGCCGTCGGCGTTTTCATTCGTCTGGATCAACCTATCGCTTTTGATGCTATTGATAATCAGCCGGTTGACCTGTTATTTGCCTTGCTGGTTCCAGCCGATCAATGTAAAACCCACCTACATACTTTATCTTTAGTCGCTAAACGATTAGCAGATAAAACAGTGTGTCGACGTTTACGAGCGGCACAAAGTGATGATGAGCTGTATCAAATCATTACAGAAGTTCCGGCTGAAACTCAATGATAAAGCTAGCTTTTCTGCCGTAACGCTCTTATTTTACCAGTGATGGATTCCGGCCTGTAAGCCGGAATAAAAGTTTCTAATTGTGGCGCATAACGCCATTGAGATACCTAGGGGAGTTGCCACATGGTGCTGATGATTGTCAGCGGCCGTTCCGGTTCAGGGAAGTCTGTTGCCTTACGTGCCCTTGAAGATATGGGCTTTTATTGCGTCGACAACTTGCCCGTTGTGCTATTGCCACAGCTGGCGCAAACGCTCGCTGACCTGAACATCTCCGCTGCGGTAAGTATTGATGTCCGCAATATGCCGGAATCTCCGGAGGTATTCGAACATGCCATGGCTCAGTTGCCGGACACTTTCTCACCGCAGCTGCTGTTTTTGGATGCCGATCGCAATACCTTGATTCGCCGCTACAGCGATACTCGCCGCCTGCATCCTCTCTCCAATAAGAATCTGTCGTTGGAAAGCGCTATCGATGAAGAAAGCGCCCTGCTGGAGCCACTGCGCTCGCGCGCCGATCTGATTATCGATACCTCGGAAATGTCGGTGCATGAACTGGCCGAAATGCTACGTACTCGCCTACTCGGGAAACGTGAGCGTGAATTGACGATAGTATTTGAGTCATTCGGCTTCAAACACGGCTTACCTATTGATGCAGACTATGTTTTCGACGTTCGTTTCCTGCCTAACCCGCACTGGGATCCAAAACTGCGCCCGATGACCGGTTTGGATCGCCCCGTTGCCGCCTTCCTCGATCGCCATACGGAAGTGCACAATTTTATCTATCAAACCCGCAGCTATCTCGAGCAGTGGCTGCCGATGCTGGAAACCAATAACCGCAGCTATCTAACGGTCGCTATTGGCTGCACCGGTGGTAAACACCGTTCAGTTTATGTTGCTGAACAGCTTGCCGACTATTTCCGCTCCCGTGGCAAAAACGTTCAGTCTCGTCATCGTACGCTGGAAAAACGTAAATAATGACCGTCAAACAGACCGTTGAGATCAAAAACAAGCTGGGCATGCACGCCAGACCGGCGATGAAATTGTTCGAACTGGTGCAAAGTTTTGACGCAGAGGTCATGCTACGCAATGACAGCGGGACAGAAGCCGAAGCCAGCAGCGTGATTGCGCTGCTGATGCTGGATTCTGCCAAAGGCCGCCAGATTGAGGTGGAAGCCACCGGGCCAGACGAAGTGTCTGCGTTGGCCGCAGTGATCGAACTGTTTAATTCCGGCTTCGATGAAGATTGATATCGGCTATTTATGCGCGATATCAGCCTTTGGTTAAAAGAGTATTTGGCTCTTTGCTGGCGTCATCGGCTGGAGCCTTCGGTTTCACCGCCTGATTTTACTCACTTCTGAATGTTTTTTACTCTTCGAGATATCTTCGCCCTGATTAATTTATCCTCGGCCCTGGTCACTCTCTTCCTCCCGCTTAACCGCCGTCGCAAAACCGCTGCGTAATAAAACCCGCTGGGTAATCGTTTGCTAATTGCAAAAAATGCACGGTTTACCCCTTGCAGAGAACGCAGGCACGAGTATAATTCGCCACAATTTGCCGGGAGAATCCATGAAAAACAGCGAGCGTTTTGTTGAATATCATCAGATTGAAAATCGACAAAATCGTCTGCCAATTGGCGGTCAGCTGCCGTGGTTTCTGCCGTTGCCAAACCGATCTTATCAGGCCCCTCGTTGAGGGGCTTTTTTTTGCCCGCCAAACGGACGGCGATGTCGAATGCCAGGCAAATAGATTCACGATTTTATATTCACGCTGATTTTATATTTACTCTGATTTTACATTCACGCTAAAGACACACCAGGGGCAGCCCCATGCCACGGGCTAGCACAGAGGAGAGCGAAACATGGCCAATCCGTTGTATCAAAAACACATTATTTCAATTAACGATCTCAGCCGCGAAGAACTGGAACTGGTACTTCGCACCGCCGCCAGCCTGAAAAGCCATCCGCAGCCTGAATTGTTAAAGCATAAAGTGATCGCCAGCTGTTTCTTCGAAGCCTCCACGCGCACTCGTCTGTCCTTTGAAACCGCCATCCACCGCCTGGGTGCCTCCGTCGTGGGTTTTTCCGATAGCAGCAATACTTCGTTAGGCAAGAAAGGGGAAACGCTGGCAGATACCCTCTCCGTTATCAGCACCTACGTTGATGCCATTGTGATGCGCCATCCTCAGGAAGGTGCCGCACGTTTGGGCGCAGAATTCTCCGGCAATGTACCGGTACTGAACGCCGGTGATGGTGCTAACCAGCACCCAACCCAAACCCTGCTGGATCTGTTTACCATTCAGGAAACTCAGGGGCGTCTGGATAATATTAATATCGCGATGGTCGGCGATCTGAAATATGGCCGCACCGTGCATTCACTAACGCAGGCGCTGGCGAAATTTAACGGTAACCGCTTCTTCTTTATCGCCCCAGATGCGTTGGCGATGCCCACTTACATTTTGAAAATGCTGGAAGAAAAAGGCATTCAATACAGCCTGCATGCCAGCATCGAAGAAGTGGTTCCAGAACTGGATATTCTGTATATGACCCGGGTGCAAAAAGAGCGTCTGGACCCATCCGAATATGCCAACGTGAAGGCGCAGTTTGTGCTGCGGGCGGCCGATCTGGCCGACGCGCGCGATCATCTGAAAGTTCTCCACCCGCTGCCGCGTATTGATGAAATCACTACCGATGTAGATAAAACGCCGTATGCCTACTATTTCCAGCAGGCCGGTAACGGAATTTTTGCGCGTCAGGCGCTGTTGGCTCTGGTTTTAAACGCTGAATTGGCTCTTTAAGGGGAAAGGTATGACTCAGGATTACAAACTACAGGTAGAAGCGATCAAATGTGGCACGGTCATTGACCATATTCCAGCACAAATCGGCTTTAAGCTACTGTCTCTGTTCAAACTGACCGCGACCGATCAGCGTATTACCATTGGCCTGAACCTGCCGTCCAATCAACTCGGCCGCAAAGATCTGATCAAGATCGAGAACACTTTCCTGACCGAGCAACAGGCAAACCAACTGGCAATGTATGCGCCACACGCCACGGTTAACCGCATCGATAATTACAATGTGGTGAAGAAGCTGACCCTTAGCCTGCCAGATCGTATTGACGGCGTGCTGACCTGCCCGAACGGTAACTGCATTAGCCGTAACGAACCGGTCGATTCCAGTTTCCAGGTAAAAGCTCTGCGAGATGAAGTGTTGCTGAAGTGCAAATACTGTGAGAAAGAGTTCGACCATCAGGTGGTGATGCAGGCCGATTAATCCGGGAAGACTCGCTGTCTCCGCCGCGACTTACTCAGCGGCGGACACTGTGAACTACCGCAATCATTTTATTTCCTTAGGTTGCCGTAATTCCCCTCCGCCCTATAATAGCGGTGATTACAGAGTATCCCTTTCCGCTTTACGTAAACCAGGAGTCAACATGTCACGTATTATCAGCACTGAGCTTGCCCCCGCAGCGATTGGTCCTTATGTTCAAGGTGTCGATCTGGGCAGCATGATCATCACTTCCGGCCAAATCCCGGTTGACCCAAAAACCGGCGCAGTTGCCGAAGACGTTTCAGCTCAGGCACGTCAATCCCTCGAAAACGTGAAAGCCATTGTCGAAGCAGCAGGCCTGAAAGTTGCAGATATCGTCAAAACTACGGTATTCGTGAAAGACTTAAACGATTTCAGCACGGTCAACGCGACTTATGAAGCCTTCTTTGCTGAACATAACGCGCCATTCCCAGCACGTTCTTGCGTTGAAGTCGCTCGCTTGCCAAAAGACGTAAAAATCGAGATCGAAGCTATCGCCGTTCGTCGCTAATCCCGACGGCGTGCCGATCACGGCTGACTCACGTCAGCCGTGATAGCTTAGCGTCACATCAGACACTCCCGTCATAACATCCCTGTCTGTTCATCCTCCCTGATTTGCTAATTCCTTCATAAAGAGAGCATCCTGCCCTTAATTGCGGCCATAGTTATAATGTCTATATAAATCAATACATTGCATAAATAAAACAGTTTATGAATAAAGTAGTTTATGGAAAAAGTAGCGCTATAATCCAAACCGGGGCGTTACTTTTTAATCCAGTAAATACCCTCATAAGGTCGAAGTTCCATCGCCTCTGGATGAACTGGGGCATCGTCGTAACTGCTCATCAGCAATGACCAACTGCCTAACTCCAGATTTTCTGGCTGCCATCCCATCGGCTTATTGCTAAGATTCGCTACCACCAGCAAACGTTTATCCTGCCAACTGCGTAAATAACACCACAGGCTATGATGTTCTGGGCAAAGATCCTGATAATCACCGTAGGTGAAAATATCCTGCTGTTTGCGCAAGGCAATCAGGCGCTGATAGGCGTAAAACACTGAGTTTTCATCCGCCAGCGCTGCGCTAACGTTAACTTCTGGATAGTTGTTGCACGGCGAGATCCACGGCGTAGCCTGGCTAAAACCGGCGTTAGCACTGTTATCCCACTGCATTGGCGTGCGGCCATTATCTCGTGACTTAGTGGCTAAAATCGCCAATAACTCATCGGCCTGACGCCCGGACTCACTCAGTTCAGCAAACATATTCAGGCTTTCAACATCGCGATACTGCTCAATCGAAGTGAAGCCAGGGTTAGTCATGCCTATCTCTTCCCCTTGATAAATATAGGGAGTCCCCTGCATACCGTGCAATACCATTCCCAACATCTTGGCGGCAGGGACGCGCAGCGGTCCTTCATCACCAAACCGGGAAACAATGCGCGGCTGATCGTGGTTACACCAGAACAGCGCGTTCCACGCCTGGTTATGCATACCCTGCTGCCAAGTGGAGAAAATACTTTTTAGTTCAACCAGATCCGGCTCGGCCAGCGACCATTTTTCACCGTTCAGATAATCCACTTTCAGATGATGGAAATTGAAAGTCATCGACAGCTCGCCACCGTTTAACGCCGCATAACGCTGGCAATGCTCTAAACGAGTGGACGACATTTCACCCACGGTCATTAAACCGCGAGGCTGGAAGACATCGCGACTCATCTCTTGCAGGAACTCGTGAATGCGCGGGCCATCGGTATAGAAGCGGCGACCGTCCCCATCAAAATCGTTGGGGAAGTCCTGCTGTTTGGATACCAAATTGATCACATCTAAACGCAGACCATCGACGCCTAAATCGGCCCAGAACTCGCAGACTTTTTTCAGCTCATCCCGTACCGGCTGGTGCTCCCAGTTTAAATCCGCCTGCTCGGTGGCAAACAGATGCAAATAATATTGGCCGCTTTCCGCATGCCACTGCCAGGCATTACCGCCGAATTTTGAGCGCCAATTATTAGGTAGCTGATCCCCTTCACCGTCGCGCCAGAGATAAAATTGACGGTACGGGCTGGCCGGATCTTTTGCCGCCTGGAACCAGGCATGTTCAGTTGAAGTATGGTTGAACACCATATCCATTACGATACGAATACCGCGCTGATGAGCGGCTTCAACCAAGGTTTTAAAGTCTTCCAACGTGCCGTAAGCCGGATCGATGGCACAATAATCAGCCACGTCGTAACCGTTATCAACCTGCGGAGAGAGATAGACCGGCGTCAGCCAAATAGCATCGACGCCCAATTTTTGCAGATAGTCCAAACGGCTAGTTACACCGGCTAAGTCACCGTAACCGTTACCGGTAGTATCCTGAAAGCTTTTTGGGTAGATCTGATAGATGACACCGTTTTGCCACCAGGGAATGGGATTATTCATAGCGTGAACTCTTATTCATTTAAAAAATTGCCCCGTAATCGGTACGGGGCTCGACGCATATCAGACCGGTAATTCCCCACGGCTGTCTTTGCGTTTATAAACCAGAATAGTCAGGAACAATGGCACAATAATCGCCACCAGCATCGCCAACGAATAAATCGCCCAGAACTTCGGCTGTATGGACAAAATTCCCGGCAAACCGCCGACGCCAATACCGTTCGCCATAACGCCACTTAAACCGCAAATTAGACCAGCGATACCGGAACCCACCATGGCACACAGCATTGGGAAGCGATATTTCAGGTTAATCCCATACATAGCCGGCTCGGTAACGCCCAGATAGGCCGAAATCGCCGCTGGAACCGAAATTTCGCGTTCGTTAACTTTGCGGCTAATAATGATAATGCCCAGTACTGCGGAAGCCTGCGCGATATTGGATAAAGCGATTAATGGCCACACCGGCGTGCCGCCCATGCTTTGAACCATTTGCATATCAATCGCCAAGGTCGTTTGATGCACCCCGGTAATCACCAACGGCGCGTACAGGAAACCAAACAGAGCCGCGCCAATCGGCGCAAAGCTGCCGGTCATTACCGCTTTCACTCCCCAAGCCACGCCATCGCCAATCATACGGCCAAACGGCCCAATCAACGTATGCGCCAGGAATACGGCCAATAACAGAGAAACAACCGGAACAATAACCAGATACAGGTAAGCAGGAATGATTTTCTTCAGATTGACTTCAATCCAACCTAAGGCTAGCCCTGCCAAAATGGAGGGAATAACCTGTGCCTGATAGCCCACTTTCTCAATGGTGAACCAACCAAAGTTCCATACCTCCGGCAGTTGCTGTCCCAGCATGTAGGAGTTCATCAACTGCGGCGAAACCAGCGTAATCCCCAGTACGATACCCAATACCGGCGTACCGCCCATTTTTTTCACTGTAGACCAGCAAATCGCCACCGGCAGATAGAAGAAAATCGCCTCGCCCAACAGCCACAGGAAATCGTAGATGGTTTTCCACGCCGGATGCGCCTGCGCCAGCGTCATTCCGTCGGACATAGGAATATCGCCGATCACATTGCGGAAACCGAGGATCAACCCGCCTGAAATCAGCGCCGGTAACAACGGGAAGAAGATCTCGGCGAAATGGGAAATACCGCGTTCAAACCAGGTCATGTTCTGCCGCGCCGCCAACTTGGTTTGCTCTTTATCGGCTTCGGCATGACCAATGGTGGCAATCAGAGCCTTGTAGTAATCATCAACATCTGGCCCGATAACCACTTGAAATTGACCGGCGTTGGTAAAGCAGCCTTTGACCATCCGCAAGTTTTCAATAGCTTTTGGATCGGCCTTGGCCGGATCGTTTAAGACAAAACGCAGCCGGGTAATACAGTGGCTGACAGTGGCAATATTCTCCCTGCCTCCCACCAATACGATCAGTTGATCGATGTCTTGTTGCTTTACTTTGCTCATTTCAACGTACCTTTCATAAGGTGGGATCCCGCGCATTGACTGAAATAAACACGCGAATAATTAAATTAGTGGCTCATTAAAGATTAGCTACTGATTTGTTTTTATGAAATGGGAACGTTCCCAAGCTGTGCCGAAGATCACAATTTAACGGCTTTTTTTGCTTACTTAACCAGCAAAAAAAGCATCAATTGGATCGATCAGATCAGTTTCCCGGGGATGATGATCTGCTGAATAGCGAGGCCATTATTTAACTGTCCGAGCAGTTGCTGAGCCGCTTGAACGCCCGCACTACCATAACCTAATTCAACAGAAAATGAGTTAGGAAACAGGAAGTTAAGCAAAGGCGCGTTACCGATTCCGCACACCTGAATATGCTGTTTCCCCTGCTGTTGCAGGTACTTACTGACGCCTAAAGCGATGGTATCCGAAGCACAAACCAGCGCAGACGTGTCGGGTTTGATCACCTGAGCTGCCTGCTGAAAACCACTTTGATAGCTGAGCTCACCTAACGTCACCGTTGGGGTCAATCCATGGCGCTGGCAGTAGTTCAAATAGGATTGATGGCGACGCATACCGGTGGTGGCATCAGAGGGTTGTACGCCGATATAGCTAATGTGCTGGTGACCGGCTTTGCGCAGTTTGTCCATCAATAACGTCACCGCACCATCATCGTCATAACAAACCGAAGAAAAACCGGGATATTCACGTGCTAGCACCACCATTTTATCCTGCCACGGCGCAAGCATTTCAGCGGTCAAGCCGGTAAAACCAAATACAATCACACCGTCAACGTTACGCTGGCGCAAAATATTCAGGTGCTCCGTAACCAGCTCTGCATCAAACTGGCTTTCCATCAAGATAGGATCATAGCCCTGCTGATAAAATAGCGGCAACATGGTTCGTACCGCCTGATTCTCAGAAGCAGAATCCAGACGCGAAACAATAATCCCTACCACTTTATCGCTCTGACCGCGCATTGCCCGCGCTGATTTAGATGGCGTAAACCCTTGTTGACGGATAACCGCCTCCACCCGCTCACGGGTTTGCGGGCTAACGCTGCCTTCATTATTCAATACACGCGATACCGTGGATTTCCCCACGCCGCTCATACGGGCAATATCTTTGATCGTCAGACGGTTTTGCATGGTTTACCTAAGGTTTAGGTTAAAAAGTATAAACTGGACTAATTATTTATCTTTACCCTGATAATAGAAAGGTTATCCCGCCTATAATCAAAAGTATGACTCATGATATACCCAATAAATTTTGAGCCACACTCAGGCCCCAATAGCGGGAATCCCTGAAAGCTTAGCCCATTAAATCGATGGGTTAAGTAAAAATAGCCAACGGCGCTATGGATCAAAAAGTGAAAGGTATCATGCCGTTAGATACACAGATTTCCTACCTTTACGCGGAGTGATTCTGTAAAGGTTTTTGTCACCGGGTGGATGTCGCCTAGCGCCTACCCTATCTTTTGTCTTACCGGAGGTTAATTACCCAGTGGACCCCGTTCCCCAATCGGCCCCCTACGGGTGGCTCTGGTAAGGTGATGCTCCGTTTTCGCTGCTGCCTTACCAGAAACAATCTGGTAGGCAGTAACGTGTCATAGATTCGCTCGTTCCTGCTTAGCAATATTTTTGCCATTACCACGGCAGTTTTGTCGTGGATGTAATCAGGTTCAGCATAATGAAAGTGAAAAACCTCGCCCGGCAAATGCTTAACGCATTGAGCCGCAGTCTGCCACGCCGCCTTATCCGCCGCGAAGCTATGCTGGACGGCTTGCCGCAAAAAGGTGTGGCCAAAGAACTTCCCGCAGAACTGGCGCAGCAACGCCTGCACTGTGCCAATGAAACGCCGCAGCAGCTCTATGACCGTTTTAGCAGTCATCCGGAGGGGCTGACAGAGCCGGAAGCCAACGCCATTCGCCAACGCCTTGGCGATAATACCATTGAAAATCAGCAAGCTGTGCCTTGGTGGTTACATCTGTGGCACTGTTATCGCAATCCTTTTAATCTGCTGTTAACGCTGCTAGCGCTGATTTCCTACGCAACCGAAGATCTGACCGCCGCGTTGGTCATCGGCGCTATGGTGCTGATTTCCACTCTGATGCATTTTATTCAGGAAGCCCGCTCCAACCAGGCCGCCGACGCCTTGAAAGCCATGGTTAGCAATACCGCTACGGTGATTCGCAGCGATGCCCATACCGGGAAAAGCGAGCATCGGGAAATCCCTATTTCCCAATTGGTTACCGGCGATATCATCAAACTCTCAGCAGGAGATATGATCCCGGCGGATCTGCGTATTTTGCTCGCCAAAGATCTTTTTATCAGCCAGGCTGCGCTGACAGGCGAATCCTTGCCGGTAGAAAAAATCGCTACCAGCCGTTATCCCGATGAATCTAACCCATTAGAACGAGATACCCTGTGCTTTATGGGAACCAATGTGGTCAGCGGATCGGCGCTGGCTATCGTTATCGGCACCGGTAATCAGACTTATTTCGGTCAGTTGGCCGAACGTGTCACTCATCAGGATGAGCAGCCAAATGCCTTTCAAAGCGGCATCAGTAAAGTCAGTTGGCTGCTAATTCGTTTTATGCTGGTGATGACGCCTATTGTTTTACTGATCAATGGCTTCACCAAAGGCGATTGGTGGGAGGCGGCACTCTTTGCCCTTTCGGTAGCCGTCGGTTTAACGCCGGAAATGCTGCCGATGATCGTGACGTCCACTCTGGCTAGAGGTGCGGTGAAATTGTCGCAGCAAAAGGTCATTGTGAAACGTTTGGATGCGATTCAAAACTTTGGCGCGATGGATATTTTGTGTACCGATAAAACCGGTACGCTAACGCAGGATAAAATCGTACTGGAAAGCCATACCGACGTCTTTGGCGCCAACAGCGAACGTGTGCTGCATTATGCTTGGCTGAATAGCTATCACCAGACCGGTCTGAAAAACCTACTGGATGTCGCGGTTCTTAGCGCAATGGCGGAATCTGCCTCCACCAAAGCGCTGCTCGATTACCGTAAAGTAGACGAAATTCCCTTTGATTTTGAACGCCGCCGCATGTCGGTGGTAGTGGCCATTCAAGCCGATTATCACGAACTGATTTGCAAAGGTGCGCTGGAAGAAATGCTCACCATCTGTAGCCATGTTCGTCAGGGCAATGAAGTTATTCCTTTGACCGAAATGCTGCTGACTCGTATTCGCCGCATTACCGATGAGTTAAATCAACAGGGGCTGCGAGTTGTCGCCGTGGCCAATAAAATCTTACCGGCGAATCATCTGGACTATGGCGTAGCCGATGAGTCCGACCTGATTCTGGAGGGTTACATTGCCTTCCTCGATCCACCGAAAGAAAGCACTGAACCCGCTCTGCGGGCGCTGAAACAAAACGGCGTGACCGTCAAAATTCTTACCGGTGATAACGAGCTGGTTGCGCGAAAAGTCTGTAAAGAAGTCGGGCTTTCCGTCGTTCAAGTACTGCTTGGTAGCGATATTGAGCAAATGAGCGACGAGGAACTGACCGCCGCCGCCCACGCTACTACGGTATTTGCCAAGCTGACACCGCTACACAAAGAACGTATCGTGCAAATTCTCCGTATTGCAGGTCATGTCGTTGGCTTTATGGGCGATGGTATCAATGATGCGCCAGCTTTACGGGCGGCTGACATAGGAATTTCCGTGGATTCTGCGGTAGATATCGCCAAAGAAGCGGCGGATATTATCCTGTTGGAAAAAAGCCTGATGGTATTGGAGCAAGGGGTCATTGAAGGCCGCCGCACCTTTGCCAATATGCTGAAATACATCAAAATGACTGCCAGTTCCAACTTCGGTAACGTATTCAGCGTGCTGATTGCCAGCGCCTTTTTACCTTTCCTACCGATGTTGCCGCTGCATCTGCTGGTGCAAAACCTGATGTATGATATTTCGCAAATTGCGATTCCATTTGATAACGTCGATGAAGATCAGTTGACCAAACCACAACGCTGGAACGCCGGCGATTTGGGGCGTTTTATGGTGTTCTTTGGCCCGATAAGTTCGATATTCGACGTGCTGACTTTTTCTCTGATGTGGTGGGTATTTAAGGCCAACACGCCAGAAATGCAGACTTTATTCCAGTCCGGTTGGTTTGTAGAAGGTTTGCTGTCCCAAACGCTGATTGTGCACATGATTCGCACCAAAAAGATTCCGTTTATTCAAAGTCGCGCTTCATGGCCTCTGTGTTTAATGACGCTGGCAGTGGTCGTGGTGGGTATCGGTTTAACCTTCTCTCCGCTGGCTGGTTTCCTACAGTTGCAGGCTCTGCCGCTCAGCTATTTCCCATGGCTGATTGTGATTCTGACCGGTTATATGGTAACAACGCAGTTGGTAAAAGGCTGGTTTGTCCGCCGCTACGGCTGGCAATAACGGTCAGATAGCCAGTATCCCAAACAGATAGCAGGAGGTTGAATATCCTCCTGCTTTTATTCTGGCAACATGATATGGGGTATTAAAAAATGGCTACGCTCTCTTATTTTCGGGATTAGATGCGCCCTAAACAATCGATCGCAATGCCTTTAAAACTTTCAAAGTTCTGGCTACTGAGCAGACGGCTCATTGAGCGTTCACGGACAAAGGTAACAAACAGATCGTAGATAGCCATCGCTTCTTCATAATCACTTTTACTGATTGCCAGCAGGAAAATAACGTAGGCCGTTTCCCCTTCCCCCCACGCAATTCCTTGCGGAGCCAAAAGCGTTACCACCACGGTCTTTTTAGCCAACAGGCCAAGGGAGTGAGGTAAAGCGATTCCTTCCCCCAGCATGGTGGAAACGATAGCTTCCCGCTCGACTACCGAAGGGTAAAAATCCGCATCGACGAAACCTTCAAGCTCTAGTTGCTGGCAAACTTTGCTGAACAACTGCGCCTGAGTCAGCGGTTCATTAACCCGCACAAAATGGTTTTCATCAAAGAACTTTTCCAACATATAAGGCCGGGTGCGATCGACTAAAACCAGTTTTCCTAATTGCTCCAGCTGATATTCCGTTGGAAAAGGCGACATCACCACTACCGGCCTATTTTTTTCCGTTAAACGCGCATTGGAGATAATAAAATCTTCGGCAATAGTCGCTATATTTTCATATTCCCGTAGAGATACCGTCCTGGTTACCACGATTTGAGGATACTTGCGGGAAATTTGCGCCTGAATCATACGAATCGTCGAATTTCCAGTATCACACACCAGCATGACCTGCGGATGACGCTCATAACCAATATTATAATGCCGCTCTAACCCTACCCCGATATGCAGTACTAAATAGCCAATTTCATTTTCACTCAGGCTGTAAGGGGAATACTTCCCCCAACTGGAAACCGCAGCCAGCGTTACATCATAGGCCATTGGGTAATGCTGTTTGATATTAGATAACAGTGGATTAGGGATAGTGATCTGATACTTAACCCGCGTAATCATCGTCTTGATATGGGTCAGCAAATCGATGCGTAATTGCTTATCATCCTGCAAATTATAGTTATAGTGAGAGTTAATATACGAAAGGATGTAATCCACCAGCGTTTCTTCATCGTCCGCGTTTATTTCGCTGGGCTGGCTGGTACTAGGCTCGCTGATTTCCATCCGCCGTGCGGCAATATTCACCCGAAGATAAGCCTCTTCTGCCGCTGAAATCTCTTTGCCAGCCAATAGCTGTAACTCATTGGCCAAACGTCCGGAAGCCAGTTTTACCGCTTCATCTACATCTTCAGCATCAAAATCAGATAGCGGATAGCCTTCAGCGATACGTTTTACCGCCACCGCACAGTAAAAAATCAGGTACTGCTCACCTTCATCAGACAATCGCACGGCGTATTGAGACAATAATTGGTGCAATAAATCGGTCAGCGCCGGCATCGCCGCATTGCTAAGAAAAACATGTTTTAACAGTGGGTTGTCGCTGTCCTGAACATGCAGCTGAAACAGTAAATCGGTCAGGCAGGAACGAATGGCTAGCTCGGTGCCAAACAGCTTCATACCATAGCGAGGCTTAGCCTCTATGGTCAGATGGTAACTTCCCAGACGCTCTCTCACCTCAGCCATATCACTTTGCAGCGTACCACGGCTTACAAACCATTCATCAGCCAAATCCTCCAGCTTCAGTGCAAAGGCTGAGGTCAGAAAGCGAATGAGCAAATACTGAACCCGCTCGGCGGCGGTACGCGGCGTCAGGTTCGTCTTAGGCGTTTGCTGCTGCAATACCTGAAAACGTTCGGCATCATCGATCATTAATCGATAACCAAATCCCCGATTATGAATAAAACGCGCACCATAGTGCTCAAGAATATCGTTCAGCGCAGTAATATCAGCTCGTACCGTTCGGGTCGAAACGGCAAAGCGCTTTGCCAGTTCATCCTGCGGCAGAGTTTCAGATTGCAGCGCATCGAACATATAAGCCAAACGTTGATAAGGAAATCTCACTGCGCCTCTCCGCTGATGTAGGGCATTTCTGCCGAATACAGGCTGCTCCTATCGGGAGGAACAGCCTGCCAGTGCTACTCTTTTGCCAATGGCGTAAAAATCATTTGCGATGGACTACCCACCGGAATGTAACCAGGAATAAAGCTCAATTTTCCGCTGCTTTGATCCACCTTGAACCGGGTTATGTTATCGCTACGTTGATTCATTGCGTACAGGTAGTGACCACCGGGATCTAAAACCAACGTACGCGGGTAATCACCACGCGTCCATACCTCCTCAATGGCTTTGAGATCCCCCTCGCCATTTACTGCAAACTGCCCAATGCTGTTATGCAAACGGTTTGCCACGTAGAGGAAACGCCCATCTTTTGACAGTGTTAAACCCGCTGCAAAATTGGTTCCTCGAAACGCTTTTGGTAGCGATGACACACTAACTACTTGTTCCAACGTCCCTTTCTGAGTGTCCAGACGGTAACTGGTCAGCGTAGAGGCCTCTTCATTAATCAGAAATAATACTTTTCCATTCGGATGGAAAACAAAATGACGTGGGCCAGCGCCCGCAGAAGATGCACTGATATAGGGCGGTTCATTGGGTGTTAATGCACCCGTTGTTGGATCAAAATGCCATTGATAGATCCGATCCAGACCCAGATCGGTGGAAAAAACAAACTTCCCGCTGGGATCGCAGGCGATCATATGAGCATGAGGGCCGTTATGATCGCTGGCGGCAAAACTACCTTCAACCGCAGCAGCCGGTTTAGCCGCTCCCGCTGGGCCTTCATCTTGATGAACAGAGCTGGCCGCCTCTATTTTTCCATCCGTAGCCAAAGGAAAAACCGCCACAGAACCACTGACATAGTTCGCCACAAATAAATGGCTCCCCGAAGGCGTCAGAGACAAATAAACCGGCCCCGCACCTTGCGCATCAACCTGATTTAACAGAGTTAAGCCGCCGTCTTGCGGATCGACACGGTAGGCTGCAATTGAACCGTGTTTACCGCCGTTGTAATCCGATACCTCACTGGCGACATACAGCGTCTTCCCCTGAGCGTCCGCCACTAACTGAGCCGGATTCGCCAGTTCACTAACCAGCGTTTTATTCTTTAATTCACCGGATGCAGGATCGAGCTGTAGTCGATAAACGCCTTGGCCGTTCGGGTTATAGGTGCCGACATACGCAAATTGCTTCAAATTTTCCGCTCCGCTAGATTTTTATGCCCCATAAGAAGATGGATGAAATCCTGCCAATAGAGCCAAAGAAAGGCCAACCGCAAGTAAACGCGGCGGAATGACATTAGACGCAGGGTATGTTTCAGAGAGGAATGGCCTGTTACGCATATTTTTCCCTTATCACTATGACGCGACCAGGGTATGGGTCTAGCTAACCTAACATCCAGATTTACAGGTAAAAACAGCCTACACCACACCCGATAAAGAATGAGGCATCTCAGCGATGCCCCTTCTGAAAGCTTATGCCACGATTCTTTTTACTATGTTCAGCAACGTGATAACGTCCTGCGGGCGTGTATCACCCGTTTCGCTATCGATAATTGAACTATAGATATGAGGAATAATTTTGCTGACTCCGGCATCGAGAGCGATCTGTAAAATTGTCTCAAAATTCTCCAGATCGATGCCGCCCGTCGGCTCCAGCCAAAAATCATGTTTGGCGCAGGCCTCGGCCACACAGCGGTATTCCTCAATGTGTTTTAACCCACCCATCGGGAAAAACTTAATCGAGCTGCCGCCCATATCTTTCAACATGGCAATGGCGGTTTCTACCGGAACAATCCCATCCGGCGCAGCGGCGCTCAGTGGGCCAGTGGATATCTTCACGTATCCCACTTTTCCAGTCGGTGAAATCAATCCATTCACTATGGTTTCCCACTGACCAAGCAGCGCCCGGCTTGGGCCTACGCCGGTAAATACCTGATTAACATGCTGTGGCTGCACCTGTTGAGCAATTAAACTCACCATAGCGGATTGATTTGGGTCCCCTGCGCCAAGCCCTACTGACAGCGCATTGTCTATCCGTTCAGCATATTCGCGCATATCGCTGACCGCACTTTCAACGTCCGGATAGTTTTTAGATAAAACACCAACCAAAACATGACCTTCAGCCGCCTGCCAAATAGCCTGCGCGTTGGATTTGGAACCCGCTAGCACATTGAGGCAAACTCGATTTCGGTAATAATTAGGGGTCAATTTCATCGATTAATCTCCCTGAACCAAGCGTTGAATGCAGGTAGAAATGACCTCAAGCTGTGCTGACGTGACACTGCGCACGTCCACCTCAATCTTGCCTTCATTTGCTTTGTACGCGCGGAAATAAATCGCCGGATCGCCGTCCATCAAAGCTGCGACCAACTCTGGCGTTGAACGCCCAATTTTGACTTCGTCGAAGCTGATTTCGGTTCGGGCAATATCCCGACCGGCACTATCCCATACCACTTTGGCGGAGATACCTGGCAAAGCATTCAACTGACTGATAAATGGCGTCATTTTTTCAACCATTTGCTGGCCGGTGGTCTGTTCCTGTTGAATATAGCTCTCGATAGCCTGAGTCAGGCCAATAATGCTTTCCTTACCCACTTTCATCGCCCGACCAATACCATTCGACTGTAGCTTAACCCAATCTACGTAGGTCTTTTTGCCCAAGACTAACCCGCTCGTTGGCCCTTCAATTGCCTTCGCGCCACTATAAATCACTAAATCAGCGCCCATCTGATAGTAGCAGGCCAGATCTTCTTCGGCGGCCGCGTCTACAATCAGTGGCAGTTGGTGCTTACGCGCGACCACAACTGCCTGTTCAACTGACAAAATGCTTTTTTGTACGCAATGGTGGGATTTTATATACAAAATCGCCGCAGTATTCGGCGTGATCGCCGCTTCAAGCTGATCGGCAGAGCATTCATTGGCATAGCCCGCTTCCACCACTTTACCGCCACCGAGGGTCACCATCGTATCCACCGGGGCGCCGAAATTAACGTTGTGCCCTTTTGGCAACACGATCTCATGGGGGACTTGCAATACCGCAGCTTGCAGATTAACCAATAAATTGGCGTTATCTTTCACGATAACGGCAGCTACTGACTGCGCAATTCCTGCCGAAGCGCAGGAAACGACCACCGCGCTTTCCACATTCAGTCGCTCTGCAATATAAGCACCGGTTTTATTCACCAGATCTTTAACTTCGAAGAAGTGATTTAGCCCGAATGCAACGGCTTCGACCACGTCCTGCCGCGGTGTAGAAACGCCCAAAATCGTCATCCGACCGGATGCATTAATCACGCTTTTTAGCTGGTACTTTTCATAGATCGAAGACATCGTGAGATTTCCCTTCGTCAGTTAACACCAAGTCACCGGCGACAACCGCAGCCAATGGCAGCAAATATTTCTCTCCGGTTACGGATTTACCTTCTGAATCGACAAATACTTGAGGCCGTTGTTTCACTTCGAATATAGTTAAATCGGCATCAAAGCCTGCGGCTAATACCCCTTTACCGGTCAAACGTAATGCCTGCGCGGCATTTTCTGTTACGCAGCGAATAACTTGTTCGAGGTTAAGACCAATGGTAAAGAATTTAGACATCACCGTTGCCAAGCTGTGCACCGGCCCGGTAATACGGTTGCGGCAGTAAATATCAGAACTGATGGTGTGAGGGTAAATTCCCTGTTTAATCGCCTGCTCAGCAACATCGAAACTAAAACTGGCGCTGCCGTGACCGACATCCAATAACACACCACGTTTTAATGCGCGTTGAATAGACTCCCGCAGCGTACCGGACGGGGTCAAAATACGGTTGGGTTTACCGTTATAGCAGTGGGTAATAATGTCCCCTTGGGTCAGCAAATCGGCAATTTCATCTAGATCCGGCGGATTATTGCCAATATGTACCATCAAAGGTAATTGGTTATTTTCTTGCTGGATTTCTTTGGCTCGAACCAAAGGCTTAATGCCGTTTTTCCCCACGACGCTACTGCTCATCCGAGCCTTAATCCCAATAATAAAGCCGGGATTGCGAGCGATTGCCTCGCTTACGCTGGATTTATCGATCTGCTCCATATCGGCTAATTCGTTTTGCGTCACAATGCCGGTTTTAGCGATATTTAAAAACGCGTAAACCTGTGTTTTCGCCGCTCGCGTCAAGGTATAAAAATCATCCACGTCATTGGCACCGGTACTCCCCGCGTCAATAACCGTAGTCACGCCGCTGGCCACGCCAATTAAATCCGCATCATCATGATAAATTGGCGAAGCTGGGTAGCAATGAACGTGTGAATCAATCCAGCCTGCGCTGACAAAGTACTGCCCCGCCAAATCTATGGTTGCCTTGGCAGAAAGAAAGTCGATAGGATTTTCATTACAGAGTGAAACTGAAGTAATCTTGCCGTCATCAATAACGATATCGACCTGATGCCCTTCAACCAACCTTGCCCGTTTGATAATAAAGTCATGCATTATCTTTATTCTCCGTTAAATATCCGGGTAACAAGATGTGAGTGGCTAAATGATGATGGGGCAAAATTGATCATTTAATTTCGCCCCGTAATATCAAGAAATAGCGACCGGGAATAGAGAACCTAAAATCATCGCGCCTAAAATCGCACCACCGGTAATTGGCTTGCTCCATAAATAGAACAATAATGCGCCAGCCAAAGAACCAATACCGATAGGAATAGAAGCTGCCATTGCAGAAAGAATAATCAAGGGTCCAAGAAAACGTCCGGATGAATTACCTGCGCCCATCATGACATCCGCGCCGTAAGTTGAATCACTCTGATTAATGGTGAATTTTCTAGCCAGAATAATAAGATAACCGATAGCAATGCCAATAACTAACCCAGTGACCAGTGAAGCTGCAAAATTGGCTACGGGGAAAACAAATCCAGCGCCCAATAATAATGCAGGAACCCCCAAACCTACTCCGGTTTGAATCGCCCCACCAATATCCAGAATACCTACCAGCGAGCCTTCGATAATGCGTGCGAATAAGAAGCTGGCACCGAATGCTGCTACTGCACCATAAACGCCGGTATCCATACCTGCTCGCAACATGGAAACGAAAGCCACTTCGTTAAATGCGCCAATCCCATAGAGATAATACATATGGGTACCAGCAAAAACGCCGGAAGATAATACGCCAACAAATATCGGGAATGACCAGTCGGCATACCAAAAACCGTCTTTGGTTTGTTCATCCATCATCAAGCTCCTGTAGAAATGTTATTTACCGCTTAATGCGTTATGAATGCTGTCGAGCCAGACTGGAACGCCCAGACTGAATGACTCCAGGAATTTCATGTCAAAGCCACGGAAGAAACCGCTCAAAACAAACAGTAAGACAATAACTGCCATCATGATTTTTGTGACTTTATTCCAACCGCTTTCTTCTACGCCTTTACCGATTAAAATACCCAGAACCAGACCTGGAACAGCGTTCCCCATAATTAACTGAGCCAGACCGCCAAAAATAGTGGCCCAGAAACCGGAACGACGACCGGCATCAATAGCCGCCAGCCAGAAAATAACCGGCATCACGGTATTCACCAGAATATTAGCCGCCGGTACCAATACTTTAATTGCGGTAACCTGCAATGCTTCCGGTACAGCCGAAGCGGTGGTATTTAAGAAGCTAACAACGATAACGCCAATAATGCCGCAGGCAATCGCCATTTTTTTCGGGTTATGCATGGTCTCGGCCACATTGCGATTTTTAATCATCAATGCTGCTGCACCCCAGTTAGGAATAATGCGATGGTCAACATCTTGCGTAAACGCACCCGCCGCAACGGAAGACGCCCATGCGTTAAAGAAGAAGCCCAAACCAAAGGAGAAATGCGAGGCTGGATCGCCTTCACAAGAGTTCAGTTCACCCAAGGTACGAAATGCGCCCATGCCCTGAACCGTAGGCGCATGAAACATTCGCGCTGCACCGGCACCGACGCCGACACCAACCAGTCCGCCGATGATAATCGACTTAAAAAGAATGATTAAAAACATCAGTATATCCTTTCATTTATAGCCAACGTTTTTATTTAGAGACGAAAACAACCTTATCTGTATTAATGATTGTTACGCTCACGGTAATATCTAAGGCTACGGTATAAGTCCTCTTTTCGCGGGGAAGAAAGAAGAACAGAAATTTCTCTTTTTTTACCGACTCTTCCGCGCTTAATACCTTCACGTCCTGGGGTTCAATGCGTAATAAGATATTTTGTGTCGACTTCAATACCGTATTCTGGACATGACCTAATGCGCTGGCGAAAGCCTTAGCTTTAGTATCCCCTTTCCCTTTGACCTGAACCTGGGTGGTATATTGTTCTTTCATTACGGATTGCCATGTTTCTTAATATAAGCTTCAACCAGTTTCTGACCGAGTTCTTCTTTATCCATAAAACCAAAACCTAATACTTTACAACCTTCATTTATTGCCGTTACGCCCTCTTCAATAGAGCGCATTCCGTATTTCGCTTTATAGCCATATTTAGTTTGTGCCGTAATAGCGCCTGCGCCACCGCTGCCGCAAAATGAAATACCGAGGTCAGCCTGTTCTTTATTCATCACATCGCCCAATTTCATATCTGCGGCAACGCCAGGAATCACAACAGATTTTGCCCCGGCCAACTCAATACCCTGACCGACTTTCTGACCTTTACCCAAACGGTCGCCAATCACAACGGTAATTTGACTCATAATTTTTTCTCCAAGGCTGAATTTATGAATTATTATCTTTGGCTACTTCAAAATGCACGGACAATAAATAGGCTTCCTCAATGGGCAAATTCCCCAATGAATCGACTACTTGCTGAGCCATTCTCATTGAATCTGCTGATATTTCGTCAAATAATGACTTATCCACTTCCGGCAGTGGTTCACCAGTAATAGAGCGCAGCACCATAGCCCGAATATGTGAGGTCAACATCTGCTGCTGAACATCATTGGTATAAATATTCTCGGCATTCAGCATGGCCATTATATCCGCCAATAACCATTGAGTTTTCTCAATGCCATCATCGACATCGAGTTTATTCTCAGTATTTACAGATACGGCTCCATCATTCACGCTAGCGTTCCTCTGTACTGTGCTGATTTATTTTCTGACTGCAAAGAAAAGTTCATGGCGTTAAATCTTATTCCTTTCCTTTACGCTATAGCCTTACCCTACCCCTAAGCGTAAAAAGTATGTAGCCTGTTTTTTTCCAGTTCGAAGTGGAAATAAAGTGAGCAATATTGATCCAATTCGCAAAATCCGCGGTACTGGGCCTTCCCAGTGAATTTTCACTTTTTTAAAGCTAGCGCTATCCATAAATGTTTATAAACGATAAAACAGAAAAAAACGCCGAAGAAATAACAGGAAAATATCATGCAAAATCTTAGAACTTGCGATGATTCAGCTATTTTATAAGAAGATTAAATAGGGAAAACAGGGTAAGAGAATAAATATCCTTATTTTATTTCAGCATAAAAAATGGCAATTATGGAAAATAACGAGATCAAGATCACCTTTTATCAAAAGATAAAGCAAGAAAAGCTTCGTGATCCGGATCTCTTTCTTTTCTCGCCAGAAGCGCCTAGTATCAGACTAATAATCTGATATTTTCTAACACCCCCTCTCCTATGGCGCGGGGGTGTTGTTTTTATGTTTTCTGTACTTGAATTGGAGAGTGGTATGACCAAGCCAACCATCACGATTAACGAGCTGGACGCCGAACGTTTGGATGCGTTGTTGGCACAACCTGCTTTTGCTGACACAGCGATTGCCGATGCACTGAATGAAGAGCTGGATCGCGCTGACATTCTGCCTCCGTCAGAAATACCTGCTGACGTAGTCACCATGAATAGCCGGGTTCGTTTTCGTGATTTGAATAATCAGGAAGAGCATATTCGCACGCTGGTCTACCCCGCATCGCTGAAAGATAGTAACGAACAAATCTCGGTTATGGCTCCGCTCGGCGCCGCATTACTGGGATTACATGTTGATAATGAGATTAACTGGAAACTGCCGGGTGGGGATGAAGCCCGCATTAAGGTATTAGAACTGCTGTATCAACCAGAAGCCGCCGGTGAATATCACCGTTAATACCTTCGCGTTTTAGCGATGAAGGGTGGTAGATCGTCGATCTCTCACCCTTTTATGCATCAAGTGTTAAATCCATTTACTTCTCAATACTCTTTATTCCTTAAGCGCACTCATTATTTAGCCTGACTCATTCTTTCAAGCTATAGCATCTTAACGGTATTTTTTATGGTAAGTGTTGCGGGTGTCTTTGAATTCCTGCGCCACCTTTCGCGCCTCTTCCAGCTTGCCTTGATCGGCTAAAGCCAGAGATTGATCGATTTGACCGATCAGTATGGTTAATCCATGACGATAATCTTGTACTTCTGCGCTATCTGGCGCCTTGCCCTTTAATTTAGGCGGAATGCCTTTCTGCGCATCCAACGCCGCGCTGCGCATCCCCTGTAGGCCTTGTTTGAAGCTTTCCAGCGAATCGGTTTTCAGAACCGCACTGTAATTGCTCGCAATGGTATCCATATCTTCCGCAATATCATTTGCCATTGCCAAAGTGCTAGCGCTTAGCAGTATGGCGGCCACTAACACTTTTAATTTCTGACTCATGCTCACGCTCCTTATAATTATTGTTAATAGTTTGTATCACTCATAACATAGGTGGCTAGCAGGGAAACAGGCAATAGAATTTTTGTAAAACACTGAAAATTTAATGGTAGCAGCAATGAGACATAAAAATGGCCGAGGGCATTAGCCATCGACCATTTTACTACAGATTTTTATGCCACAATATTTGAACCCATTCCCGCTAATCGAGCGTGATTAACGAAAAAAATCCAAAGGATTATTCACCAGCAATTTTCATTTCTGGAAGTAATATTGAACCGCACTGAATATTACTGCGTGTTTCAATATCACTGCCTGCGCTAACCATATTGCGCAGCATGTCTTTAAGATTACCTGCAATGGTAATTTCACTGACCGGATACTGAATTTCACCGTTCTCCACCCAGAAACCGGCGGCACCGCGAGAATAATCACCGGTTACGGTGCTTACGCCCTGACCCATCAGTTCCGTTACTACCAGGCCTCTGCCCATCTTCTTAAGCATTCCGGCGAAATCCAGCCCTTGCCCAGCAATACGCCAGTTATGGATTCCGCCAGCATGACCGGTGCTTTTCAGACCCAGTTTACGCGCCGAATAGCTGGTAAGCAGGTAGGTTTGCAGAACGCCGTCTTTCACAATTTCGCGACGCTGGGTACGTACCCCTTCGCTATCAAAAGGCGTAGAAGCCAACCCGCCCAACAGGTGCGGATGCTCTTCGATGGTCAGCCATTCAGGCAAAATCTGTTTGCCGAGATGATCGAGCAAAAAGGTAGATTTGCGATATATATTCCCGCCGCTAATGGCTGAAACCAAATGCCCAAACAGGCCGGTAGCGACTTCTGCAGCAAATAACACCGGAGCCTTCATAGTTGGCAGTTTACGCGGTGACAGGCGAGACAGGGTGCGACGAGCGCACTCTGCGCCGACCCACTCTGGGCTGGCCAGATCTTCCAACCGGCGGCTGATGCTGTAAGCGTAATCACGCTCCATATCACCGTCAAACTCTGCAATCACGCTACTGGATATCGAATGGCGACTTGAGCAATAACTTTTCAGCATACCGTGGCTGTTTCCGAAAACCTTGATGCCATAGTGACTGTTAAAACTACCGCCTTCGGTATTGGTAATGCGCTTATCGGCCTTTAATGCCGCCTGCTCGGCTCTAGCTGCCAGTTGAATGCCGCGATCGGCGTCCAACTCCGCGGGATGGAACAGATCCAACTCCGGCGCATCAAACGCCAGCAAGGATTTATCTGCCGGGCCTGCATAAGGATCCGGCGAAGTATAGCGAGCGATATCCAACGCAGCCTGGACGGTGCGGGCCACTGCGTCTGGATTCAAATCAGTGGTGGACGCGCTGCCTTTCCGCTGCTGGTGATAAACGGTAATCCCCAGCGCACCATCGCTGTTGAACTCCACGTTTTCCACCTCGCCAAAGCGGGTGCTGACGCTAATACCCGTAGTTTTAGTAACGGCGACTTCGGCCGCATCCGAACTGGCGCGAGCCAGTTCCAAAGCTTGTGCAACAGCTTGTTCCAGCGTTTTACGCTGTTCTGCAACTTGAGTGACTACTTTCATCGATCTGCCATAATTAATGAGATAATCGTTCAGGAAAGTGCCGTGACGGCGTAGTAATACGACGATTTACACGGATAAAATGTAGAGCGCCATGGCTTTGAGTCTAACAGGATCTGCGTACAATTTCGCAGAAAGCCAACAACCTGATAGGATTAGCCTCTTTTTAAGGAATGACACCATGAACAAACAGCCCGAAGACTGGCTAGACGAAGTCCCAGAAGATAAAAATGAAGATGATGATGAGATTATCTGGGTCAGTAAAAGTGAAATTAAACGCGATGCCGAAGCGCTGAAAGATCTGGGCACCGAGCTGGTAGAGCTGGGCAAAAACGCGCTGGAAAAAATCCCGCTGGACGAAGATCTGCTGGCTGCCATTGAACTGGCGCAGAAGATCAAAAAAGAAGGCCGTCGCCGCCAGATCCAATTGATCGGTAAAATGCTGCGCGCCCGTGATGTTGAACCCATTCAGATCGCACTGGATAAGTTAAAAAACCGCCATAATCAGCAGGTTTCGCTGTTCCATAAACTGGAAGTGCTGCGCGACCGATTGGTAGAGGAAGGTGATGACGCGGTGCCTACCGTGTTGGATCTGTATCCCGATGCCGATCGCCAGCAACTGCGTAGTTTGATCCGTAATGCCCAGAAAGAAAAGGCAGCCAACAAGCCGCCAAAAGCATTCCGTCAAATCTTCCAGTACCTGCGTGAACTTTCCGAGAAGCAGCTATGATCGGACGGAGCCGGGAGTCTGCCACAGACCCCGGTTCCGACTAACAAATATTAAAGCGTAAACTGCCAGACAATTCTTCTTCCGCCTCTTCGAACAGTAGAATAATCGCGCCAAAACGCCGTTTCCGGCGGTGATTGAGATGAATAAACTCAATTTCCACCGGTAAACTGATAGCTCCGGTTACCGTATCCCACAATGCATCCAGATTGGCGCCGAAATCTTCGCCCAAAGAAAACTTCTGCGAAAAATCGTGATAAAATGCGGGAAGATCCGCGATATGGTCAAAATCAAACGTCACTTTCACCATCTTCTCACTCCACCCGAACAAAATTCTTATAATGATCCTGAGTCAGATAAATCAGGCCATCATTGGAATAGAGCAGCCGATCCGTTCCCCGATGGCCACACTGATAGTTGACGTCCGCTTCACGCCATATCCGATTATTCGCCTTGGGTAACGAACCTTCACGGTTTGAAAAACGATCGCCACCGATAGCTTTCCCCGGTAATACCTGGCATAAATTGCCGTCTTTCGGATTCCAACCTTGCTCACGCGCCTGCTTTTTCGTGATATAAAAATCCGGCAACCGGTTGTTTTGTTTTAGGTATTTCACCACTTTTTCATGCTGGGTCAGTTGGTCGATAGAGTCAGTTCGGCTGACTTTATTACTCTGCTGATGGCTACGCGTCTGCTCCTGACTATCGGCCTGCGCTATCACCGGTGTTGACGTCGGCACAGAGGCCGGCGCTGTTCCCCGCTCGTTTCCCTGAATGACCGCGACAATTAATACCACCGCCGCCGCCAGAATTCCCACCAGACGTTTGTTCATGATTTTCCCAATCAATTTGCTCGGCTAAAAAAGAGAGCTGACGCCGATGAGCGCCAGCGCTTTTCCGTTGATTTATTGGCTATAAATTACCTAAATGTAAGGTTTTCACTTCCATAAACTCATCCAAACCCAGCACCGAACCTTCACGACCCAAACCAGATTCTTTCACACCGCCAAAAGGCGCTAATTCAGTAGAAACCGAACTATCGTTAATGCCGATCATGCCGCTTTCCAGCGTCTCGGACACGCGGAATACTCTTTTCAAATTTTGAGTATAGAAGTAAGCCGCCAGACCGAAAGGTGTGTTATTCGCGCGCTCAATCACTTCTTCTTCGGTCTTGAAACGGAAGCAGGCTGCCAGCGGGCCAAAAGTTTCCTCACTTGCTACTTTCATCTCTTCGGTAGCCTCGGCAATGACAGTAGGCTGGAAGAAGTTGCCACCCAATGCGTGACGTTCACCGCCCGCCAGCAGACTCCCGCCTTTCGCCAATGCGTCCTTGACGTGATCCTCAACTTTTTTTACGCCAGCAGAGTTGATTAGCGGCCCCAGGTTTACCCCTTCATCCATCCCGTTGCCGACTTTAAGTTTTTTCACTTCGGCAGCCAAACGGGTGACAAACTGTTCGTAAATACCATCCTGAATATAGAAGCGATTGACGCAGACGCAAACCTGACCAGCATTGCGGAATTTGCAAGCCATAGCTCCGGCAACTGCCGCATCCAGATCGGCATCGTCAAAGACGATATAAGGCGCATTTCCCCCTAATTCCATCGAGATTTTCTTCATGGTTTCTGCGGCGTTGCGCATTAGGGTTTTGCCAACCTCGGTGGAGCCGGTAAAGGAAATTTTACGCACTTTCGGGCTGGCCATAATGACATCGCTGATGGCGTGAGTGTCGCCAGCAACGCCATTTAACACGCCGGCCGGCACACCGGCTTTCTCTGCCAGAGCCAGCAGTGCGAAAGCAGAAAGCGGAGTGTTATTGGCAGGTTTAATCAAACCGGTACAGCCCGCGGCTAACGCAGGACCCAGCTTGCGAGTTAGCATCGCCAGCGGGAAGTTCCACGGCGTAATCGCTGCGACTACGCCCACCGGTTCACGAGTGGCAAAGATACGCGCGCCGGTTTTTGCCGGAGGAATAATTTCACCGTTGGCACGTTTAGCCTGCTCACTAAACCACTGAATGAAGCTGGCGGCATAATCTACTTCACCCAAAGCTTCTTTCAAGGGCTTACCTTGCTCTGCGACCATTAATTCGGCCAGATACTGACGGTTTTCGACGATAAGCTGATACCAGCGCTGTAGAATCTCGGCACGCTGTTTGGCCGGCGTTTTACGCCAGGCAGGGAAAGCCTCATGGGCTGCTTTGATCGCCGCCTCGGTTTCACTTTTACCGGCTTTAGCCACCTGAGCCACCAATTCACCCGTGGCTGGGTTCAATACATCAAAGGTTTCTGCGGCCTGATACCATTTTCCACCGACATAGTAGCCAGTTTTAAACAATTCATGTTTCTGTAACGGATTATCCAGATGTGTTGAAGCGGACATCTTTAGGCCTCCTGATCGGCAAAGGGCTGCCCACAATAGGCAACGAGGAAGGGGGGAGCGTGAGTTGAGTATAGCCCTTGATGGTGGCAGGAAAACAGGCTCCCTGCCGCCAATAGCTTATTGAATGAGCGCGTGCTGGTATCTGTGCAACATATCTGCAAGACGTTTGACCGTTTGAGTAACAGAGACAGGAGCATGATATTCAACCAGTTTTTGCTGGTAATCACTTAATTCCTGTAGCAGACGGAAAAAGTAGTGGCGTCGCTTTTGCTCGTTTTTCGACGTCATCACCCGATCGGCGGTATGGCGAATCTGTTTATGGAAGGCGCTTAACTCGGCGTTGACTGGAATCTCGGTATTATTCAGCCTTTGATGAGCGACAATCAGCAACAGAGCCAAACGGTACTTGGCGATATCACCGGGGAACATCATCAGCAATTGGTTGAGCTGCTGATATAACGCTGGCAAATGGTTATCGCTGCGGCGGGCTTGGTTAGTGGTCAGAGCCGCCACCGCGCTGTACACAAAACGGTTGAGCAACGTTCTACCGGTACGCACTTTAGCGTTATCACGAATCAGCAGCAGCACGATCAGAGAAACAAAACAGCCGACCATCTGGCCGAGGGCGCTATCCAGAAACAGGCTAACGTTGAATTCCATGGGGTTGCTGAGCACCAAAATGTTAATAGTACCCGCCAGCGTGCCCAAGGAGCCCAGCCGCCGTTTCTGCACTTCCACGCCGATAATAAATGCCAGTAACCCCAAGCTAATGCATAACAGCAGTAAACTTTGCTGAGTCGAAGGCAGAATAAACATGAAGTACAGCGCTCCCATCGGCAACGCCATTAACATACCGATGAGAAAGTCCATCGCCACCATGCGCGGATTGGGCGTTCGCATCGCCAGAGAGGTTACAACCGCTATCATGACCATACAGCCCGCCCCCGATGTCCAGCCGGTCCACAACCAGAACAGGCCGCCGATCGCAGTAGCAATACCGGTGCGTAGGCCATTGATCATCGCGTGATGGCCCTCCGCCGAGGTGTGTTTTATTTCAGGCTCGGTGGTTAACAGCTCTTCTTCAACGCTGCTAATACTGCTGTTGGTATGAATGCCCTTCGCCAGCAATAAATAGCGAGTGGCGGCACCAACCCAGCTACTGATGGTCAAAGGCACGGCACTACTGTGACTACCCGCGAAATGCTGACGTAACACTTTCATTTGCTTATGAATATCGCCGCAGTTATCTGCGGGTGTACTCAGTAGCGCTTTCAGTTCATCGGTTAGATAATCAGGATGATTAATCAAAATCAAATAGGTTTCACAGGCCTGAGTAATCATAGCGAGGGATTGGCCGTGTAACGCCTGTAAGCGGCGATCGCAGCGCTGCCAGCGTGAGGATTCCATCATCAGATAGCTACGCATCCCTTTCAATGCACTGGTATTTTTCACCAAATCATTCCACGCACGGTCGATATCTTCTTTATCCGCAGAGTGGATGCACAAATGCAGCAGGTGATACTGATCCACCAGCAGTTTATCGATCAGTCGATCGATATCCTGTTTGATGGATCGCGGAGAAAACAGCAGATCCGCGATCACCGCACAGACGATCCCCAGCACAATCTCGCTACAGCGTTCCACCGCAAACTGCGGCGTTAGCAACGGCGTTTCTCCGGTAGTCACAATGATGATCAATGCGGTGTAGCCAGCCAGACCGAAAGCGTAGGAATTCTCGACTTTCACCAGCGAGGAAATCCAGGTACAGACACCAGCCCAAACACAGCACAGTATTAGCGTCAGTACCGGTGCTCTTATGGTCAGAACGATAATGATCAGGCCACCAATACAGCCAATGAATGTGCCAATAATCCGCAGCCAGCCGCGGTGACGAATAGCGCCGGAAAAAGGTTCGCCACCGGCAGCAAAGGCTGGTCCAGCAGCAACAATCGCCGCCGTCATCACCGACCAACGCGGAGTTTCCAACTGAAAATGGAAGCCCAGAAACAGCGCCGCTATAATGGCAAAGCTCAGTTTGAACGCAAAGCGATAGCGGATAAACCTTTGGCTAGTGAACATACTTCCCCTTAGCCGAACTCACGCAGGCGATGCATTAGCTGAATCAAACCCGAAGCATGGCTTGGCTCGCGACCATTCGGCCCGGTAATCACTACGGTGGCAGTGGTGCCCGCAGGATACGGATGCTGTTGATCTTCCTCATCTAAACGAACTTTTACCGGCACACGCTGAGCTAAACGAACCCATTCCAGATTATTATCGATCGTCGCCAGCCCCTTACTATCGGCCTTGCTGCTGCTGTTAGTCACCCCTGCGGATACGCTATCGACGGTGCCGTGCATAATACGATGACTACCCAACGGGGTGATTTCGACGCGATCCCCTCTGCGTACACCTTCCAGCTTGGTTTCTTCCAGATAGGCCAGTACGTAAAACGTGTCTTTTTTCACTAGCGCTACCGCAGTAGCGCCTCGGGTAATAAATTCACCAGCATGAACATTCAAGTTAGTGACCCAACCCTGAGCTGGCGCACGCACCGTGGTTCTTTCCAAATCGAGTTTTGCCAGATCGCGCACCGCGATGGCTTTTGCCAGTTGGTGTCTGACGGTTTGCAACACGTTGGTGGACTGATCGATTTCTTCCTGTGACAAAGCCTGCACCCCTAAACGCAGACGACGGCTGGACTCACGCTGTTTCTCCGCCGCTAATGTTTGATAGTAGGCCACATCGGCTTCGGCACTGGCCAACGCCTGCTCGTAACGGGGACGATCGATAACAAACAATACCTGACCTTTTTCTACCAATTGGTTATCCACCACCGGCACATCGGTAATTAAACCGCTGACGTCGGGCGCGATGGCGACCACGTCGGCGGTAAATTTGGCATCACGAGTCCAGGGGGATTCGGTATAAAACGCCCAGATTTTAAAAATGGCCATTACGGCCAGCAGTACCACAACCAAGGTGATACCGATTCGGATTATTTTTATCAGAAATGTACTCACGGTAACCTCAGGAAAAGAAACGAGACGTTAAATAAAAAAGGCAACAGAACAGCGCCGTATTAAACAAAGCCGGGTGCCAGACAAATTCATAAATACCCGTCGGCTGTAAAACCCGACGCAGCAGAAAAAACAGCGCCAGAGAAATCAGCAACTCGAGAAATATCGGTGGAAAAGACAGACCGAAAACAACCATCACCGGAAGCAAACTCATTCTTTTATCCTTATTTTTTGGGTACCGGTTGGTTTACCCTACCGCTGGATTTATACCGTCGAGTGAAAGGTCACCGTTCGCTCGACCGATCGCGGCACTAACCTGAAATAACTATCAGGTGCCTGAAGTGTTAAACTTGCTGGTATCTGTCAGAGGAAGGTGCGAGGACAACTGAGGCGGTGCGTATTAACACCGAAGGTTATTTCTCCCGACCCCTTATATTAGCCTGCTTATTATCAACTGATCTACAATCTGTGATCTAAATCACTTTTAAGCCAGAGTTAACAATTCATTCAGAGAGAACAATGGAACGATTAAAACGGATGTCGGTTTTTGCCAAAGTCGTAGAGTGTGGTTCCTTTACCGCCGCCGCCCGGCAGTTAGGCATCAGCGTTTCTTCCATCAGCCAGACCGTATCCAAACTGGAAAATGAGCTACAGGTCAAACTGCTTAACCGCAGCACGCGTAGCATTGGGCTGACCGAAGCGGGTCGTATCTATTATCAGGGCTGTCGCCGCATGCTACAGGAAGTGCAGGAAGTGCATGAGCAGCTCTATGCTTTTAATAATACGCCAACCGGCACATTACGCATTGGCTGCTCCTCAACCATGGCACAAAACGTGCTGGCAACCATGACCGCAGATATGCTGAAAGCTTATCCTGGCCTATCGGTCAATTTGGTTACCGGGATTCCGGCTCCGGATCTGATCTCCGACGGGCTGGATGTGGTGATCCGCGTTGGGGCTTTGCAGGACTCAGGCCTATTCTCTCGTCGTCTGGGATCGATGCCGATGGTGGTTTGCGCCGCAAAAAGCTATCTGGCTCAACACGGTACGCCGGAGAAACCCGCGGATATGGCGAATTTTTCCTGGCTGGAATACAGCGTTCGCCCTGATAGCAACTTCGAACTGACCGCACCGGAGGGAATTTCCACCCAGATATCGCCGCAGGGACGTTTTGTCACCAATGATTCGCAAACCATGATTCGTTGGCTCAAAGCCGGAGCCGGTATCGCCTATGCGCCGCTGATGTGGGTTATTGATGAAATTAAACGGGGAGATGTGGAAGTGCTGTTCAACCGCTACCATTCAGAACCACGACCGGTTTACGCTTTGTATACCGAAAAAGACAAAATGCCGCTGAAAGTGCAGGTATGTATTGATTATTTGACGGAATACTTCAAGCGCGTGGCTGAAATTTATCAAGGATACCGCTGAGTAAATCTGGCCTCCCCAAGCGAGGAGGCCAGCGAAAATCAGGCCGTGCCGCCGACGGTCAGATTATCCAGTTTCAGCGTCGGCTGGCCGACCCCCACTGGCAGACTCTGCCCTTCTTTACCACACACGCCCACGCCTTTATCCAGCGCCAGATCGTTGCCAACCATCGAAATTTGCTGCATCGCCTCAATGCCCGAACCAATCAGCGTGGCACCTTTCACCGCGTTGGTGATTCGGCCATTTTCGATCATGTAGGCTTCCGAGGTAGAAAACACAAACTTACCGGAAGTGATATCAACCTGCCCACCGCCAAAATTCGGCGCATACAGACCGTATTCCACGCTAGCGATGATGTCTTCCGGCGTGGATTTACCAGCCAGCATGTAAGTATTGGTCATACGTGGCATTGGTAAATGCGCGTAAGACTCACGACGGCCGTTGCCGGTCGGCGCGACACCCATCAAACGTGCGTTCAGCTTATCCTGCATGTAGCCTTTCAGAATGCCGTTTTCAATCAATACGTTGTATTGACCCGGAACGCCTTCGTCATCGATAGCCAGTGAGCCACGGCGGCCTTGCAGAGTGCCGTCATCCACCACAGTGCATAGCTCTGAGGCCACGAGCTGCCCCATTTGACCGCTGAATACCGAGCTGCCACGACGGTTGAAATCGCCTTCTAGACCGTGACCAACCGCTTCGTGCAGCAGCACGCCCGGCCAGCCTGCGCCCAATACAACCGGCATAGCGCCAGCCGGAGCCGCCACAGCGAACAGATTCACCAAAGCCATACGAACAGCTTCTTTGGCATAGGCGTCGGCACGGACATCCCCATCAACCGGTTCTAAGAAATAGTCATAGCCGAAACGACCGCCGCCGCCGCTGGCACCGCGTTCACGTTTGCCGTTGTCTTCCACCAGCACACTGACAGACAAACGCACCAGAGGCCGCACATCGGCGGCCAGCGTGCCATCTGTAGCCGCAACCAGAATCAATTCATATACGCCGGTCAGACTGGCGCTCACTTCCTGCACCCGCGCATCTGCGGCGCGCGCCACTTTATCGACCCGATGCAATAGCGCGATTTTTTCTTCACGCGGCAAGCTTTGCAGCGGATCGAGCAGAGGATACAGCGAAGCGTGGGCAATCTCGCCCAAGGTGTGAACTTTACCGTTCCCATTATCACGCACAATACTGCGGGCAGCCTGCGCACTTTGGTGTAAAGCATTCAGGGTAATTTGGTCGGCATAGGCAAAACCGGTCTTTTCACCGCTGACCGCACGCACGCCAACCCCTTGATCGATATTGTAAGAGCCATCCTTGATGATGCTGTCTTCCAACACCCATGCCTCGTGATAGCTGGACTGGAAATATAAATCCGCATAATCCAGGCGGCGTTCAGCCAACTGACCCAGAACTGAGGAAAGATCCTGATGGGTCAGTTTGTTAGCAGCGAGTAACTGCTCACTGACAAACGAGAGGCTCATATTATTTTCACTCTTTATTGGATGAAACTTCATTGAATGGCGGCACCAGACTTGGCTGGAAGCGATTATGCTGCATCACCGGCATCTGCTTACGTATTTTTTGCAGGCCATTAGCCTCGACCCTCACTTTCAGGGCAGAAACGTTATCTGGATTCTCGATTAATACCTTGCCCCAAGCGTCAACGGCCATCGAATGACCCCAGGTTCGACGGGTTAACCCATGGCTGCCAACCTGTGCCGGCGCCAATATCATACATTGGTTCTCAATAGCCCGCGCCCGCAGTAACACTTCCCAGTGAGCTTCACCGGTAACTCGGGTAAATGCCGCCGGAACGGAAATAATTTCCGCCCCTTGCGCGCGCAACGCCTGGAATAACCCAGGGAAACGCAAATCGTAACAAATGGTCATGCCCAAACGCCCAACCGGCGTATCGACTACGGTTAGATGCTCTCCCGGCTGATAGGTATCAGACTCACGATAGTGTCCGTGTGTATCATTGATATCCACATCGAACATATGAATTTTGTCGTAGCGCGCCTGCAATTCACCCTGATCGTCAAACAGCAGGCTGCTCGTGGTAATGCGATCCGGAGACTCACGGCTAATCATCGGCATCGAGCCAACCAGCAGCCAGACGCCGTAACGGCGCGCCATTTCACGGATGGCCTGCTGTAACGGGCCATCATTGTGACGCTCGGCCTGTTTACGATAAGCCGCAGAATCGGCAAATAACAGCGCATTTTCTGGCGTCATCACCAATTTAATGCCCGAATTCAACTGCTTAATCTGTTGCTCTATCTGAGCTAGGTTAGAACGGGTTTGCTCACCGCTACAAAGCTGTAAAAGTGCAACATTGGCATTTTTCATGGTGCCTTATTCTCCTTTAGCTGGCGTAACACCTCATGGATATCCGGCTGATCCAGACTACCGGTTATCTGATATCGAATCAGAGATATTTTACTCCACAACGGCCCGAGCACTTTGGTGGCCGCAAAAACCGCCGCCCCAATCACCGGGTTAATCACAAATGCCGTAGCCACACCGACGGTCGCGGATATTTCCGGCGTAATAACGGCTTCCATGTTGATTTGGCGTTTCACCAAATCAACACTGCCGTTCATGGCGATATCTGCCGCCAGACCGTCGATCAAAAGATCGTTAGTATGCACCACGCCAGATTTCACGCTGGCGGTGCCGCGAATCGAATCAAAGGCAAAGTCACGGCTGAAGGTATCGCTGAAATCCAGCTGTAGTTTACGCAACAATGCGTCGAAGCTGACCAGCCGCAGCAGTTGCCCGGCGCGGCCTCCGCCCAGATTCACCATGGCACCTTTGCTTAGTTTGGCGCTCAAATTGCCATTAAGGGTTTCAATTCGCGGCTGCCAAGGCACGCCCTGCCACGCCAGCGTTGCGTTGCCGTCAAAAGGTGCATCTTTGAGCGGCGTGCTAATACCGAAGAATGACAGAGTGTCATCGATTTTACTGCCAGAAACCTTCATCCTAACCGACGTGTTATTGCCTTCCGCACTTTGCTGCCATTCGCCGTTAACCGCCATGCGAGCCTTAGCGACCTCAATCAGGCCATTCTTAAGACTTAACACTTTGTTGTTATGGGAGATATCGGCGCTCACTTTGCCAATATTCTGCCCCATAACCCAGCATTCTTGACAGCGAAGCTGCAACGCTGGCCAATCGCGGAACGAAACATCATGACTTAGTGGAGAATCTTGCAACGCCGCTTTTGACAAAGGTTTATCAACATCTTGCGCCGTCCACTGCGGGTTGTAGTAGAGATAGCGAATATCTGCCCGCCACGGCCCGCTGCTGGCTACGCGCACGCTGCCATCCACTTCGCGCCCTTTGGCGCTAATATTTGTCCCATTCAGCTGCGGCTCAATCCGCAGGGTCAGATTATGCCAAGCCTGGCCGCCTAGCAGCAGTTCTGGCGTTTGTAGCTCAATGCGAGAAGGTAATGTGAACTGGCTCTGGCTGGCCGATTTTTTACCGATCATGGATGACGCCTGCGGAGAGGCTGATGCTAGCGCAGGGCCAATTAGCGCCAGCCAACGTTCCCCATCCAAAGGGGGCAAATTCACCACCAACCCTTTTTCAGCAGGTAATGGCGGGACTTTTTTGCTGTCGGTTTGCCAGACCGCTTTACTCAATTCGACTTTCTGATCTTTTAACAACCATTGACTGTTAAAATGATTCGTTCCTGCCGCTGAACCAGAAAGCGTGAATCCATTGAGGCCACCTTTGGCCTGAACGCTCACCGGCAAAGATTCACCGCCTTGAGTATCTAGCGGCGGCGGTAAGCGACTGCTCACTTTCTTTAGGTCTGCGTTGACATCTACCAGATAACTTGGCTCCCCGTGCTTCGGCAACTGCACCGCAACTTTGCCCTGCCAACCGAAGCTACCCTTCAGCTGTTTGGCTATTTCAGCGGGAATCTCGGTGATTTTGGCTGGAATCCAGTCACCGCGCAGGTTAACCCCAACCTGAAAGTTGTCTTTTTGCTCTTCCGTGGTGAAATTTACCGTCAGCGGCTGACCAAACCAGTTAGCCGATATTTCATCGCTCGACAGATTGCCATCGCTAAAGCGGAATTTACCGCTGACATTTTCCAACTGACTTTGCAGTGGCTTAATCAATAAACTGTTGTTGTGCAGCGTCACTTCACCGGTAGCGTGCGTGATATTGCCTTCTACCAAGGGAATATCCAGATGTAAGCGCCCACTTACACCCCCACCAACCTGGAGTTCATCCAATGCACTCCCCACGGAATCATGTAGCGGCGTATCGTTAAAGTAATCATGAACATCCGAGCCTAGCCCCGCTACCTGCGCATCAACAAACAGGCGTTCTTTCAGATAATCAGGAATATTGGCGCTGATATTGGTGCCGGTGACATTCCCCAGCATTGCCCGCGGTGCATTCATCCACAGGCCGTCATTGAGGAAATTCAGGTCGATAGCCAGATTTTCCAGCGCTGGCCATTCCGGTTGGAACTGGAAGGTCGCATTACGCAACGGAACATAAACCTGGAATTGACCCTCGTTATGGGTATAAGGGAAATAATGTGGATTACCGTTATAGACCAACGTGGCGTTATCCACCTGCCCGCCCTGAATCGCGCCGGTCAGATAATCCACCAACGCTTTCCCCATCAAAGGCTGAGGGAAGTAACGCCAGGCATCTGCGCCGTCATACAGGCGGATACCGGCCAGAATATTCAGCCACGGCTGGCCTTTTTCCGGCTGTTGATAACGGAAACTACCGTTTGCCCACAAAGACTTGGCTTTTACATCCAGCTTATCGCTCCACAGCTCCCAGCCTTTATCATCCATGCGCCAGTCAATGTCGCCCTGAGCGCTGCTGACTTCCAGCGGTGCGCCAAACATGTCACCGTAAGGCAAAATGCTGTCGTGCAGATTTACCGCCAGACGCCCATGGCTGACGGAACCGCTCAATGTGCCAGAGAAATGATTCACGCCCGGTAAGAGTTCCCAATGCTGCCAGCTGACATCTTGCCATTTAGCCTGAAAACGGGTCAATTCTGGCTGTTTTAGAGGAATATCCAGCGCCAGCGCATTCAAATGCCCCTGCGGTTTTAAATCTCCCCAACGGGCCAGTAAATCCGGGGTAAACAAAGAAATGGTCGGTAACAGCGGCCCAATTCGCTCTAACTGAAGGTCTTTGGCACGAAGGCGTAATTCTTCCGGCTGATCAGGGCCCAGCAGTTTATTATTTTCCGGCAACCACAGCGCCGACAGGCTCCCTTGCGGCCACGCCTGGCCGTCAGTGGTTAAATTCAGCTGTGGGGCATCAATCTGCCAGCCATTTCCCTGACGGCGCGCGTCCACTACCAGTTGATCGACAGCGAGCTGATGGGGTTCACCTTGAGTAGTCCAAGCGGCTTGCCCTTGTTTTAGCAGCACATTCCCACTGTAAATATCGCCGCCTTTGAGCGTCAGCCAAGCTGCCAGACTAAATTCGGCGCTGTCTAATCCGGTATTATTATGCAACCAGCGGCTGATCCAAGGCTTCACGTCAATATTATCAGCCTGCATATATACAGTGCCGTTATTCAGAATGCCCTGATCGTCGTGTAAATCCATCCGTACCTGAACCACGCCGTGCTGGCCATTAATCGTCGATAGGCTGATCTGCCCTTCGGCGCGATGGCGGTTACGCGAGTTAAGCCAGGTTAACTGAGGAATTTCCAGCTCGGCGCTGGAACCAGAAGGGGTAAGAAATGAAATGCGGCTGTTACGCAGATCGAAATGATCCAACTGACGCAGAAAAATATCGGTGAAGTGGCTGGATTCAAAAGAACGGTTCTGATCACCCGGATTAATCAGCGGACGATCCAAATCCAGCTGTAGCTGATGGAACGTCATATCCCGTAGCTGCCAGCGCCAGTGCAGCAAAGATTGCCAGACATCCAGCGCTAGCGTGATGCGCTGAACCTGCAATTTGGTATCAGGCAACTGGGCGCGCAGATCCCGTACTTCCAGCGTCGGGCCAAAAGTTTCCCAACTGCCTTGAATAAAACCAATTTCCAGCGGAATTCCGCTGACGGCCTGAATCTTAGCCTGTAGCTGCGCACGATAGTCGTTGAGCTGCGGCAACATCAAACGAAGCCCACTCACCAACAATGCCACCACAACAATCATTGTGGCGCCTGTCGCTAACAAAATCCTGGGCAGTCGCCTCACGCATCTCTCCTTGCTTCCCGCTGCAAGGGGCGCAGCGGAAATTTATTACATCATCACCACGTCAAACTGCTCTTGGCTGTAGAGCGGTTCAATTTGAACTTTTACCTGCTTACCGACGAAAATTTCCACTTCGGCCAGCGCATGGGATTCTTCGCTCTTCAGCGCTTCCCCTACCGCAGGTGAGGCATAGACCAGGAATCTGTCGGTATCATAGGCATGGTGAACCCGCACGATTTCTCTCAGGATTTCATAGCATACCGTTTCGACGGATTTGACCGTGCCGCGACCGTGACAAGTAGGACAATCATTACACAGCACGTGCTCAATACTTTCGCGGGTGCGCTTGCGGGTCATCTCCACTAATCCTAGCTGAGAGAAACCGTTAATACTGGTTTTCACTCGATCTTTGCTCAGCGCCTGCTCTAATGAGTGTAATACACGGCGACGGTGCTCTTCATTACTCATATCAATAAAATCAATGATGATTATCCCACCGAGGTTACGCATTCGCAGCTGGCGAGCAATGGCCTGAGTGGCTTCGATATTAGTATTGAAAATGGTTTCATCGAGGTTACGGTGGCCGACAAATGCCCCAGTGTTGATATCGATGGTGGTCATAGCTTCAGTTTGGTCGATAATCAGGTAACCACCAGATTTCAATTCAACTTTACGCTCCAGAGAACGTTGAATCTCGTTTTCTACATCATACAGATCGAAAATAGGTTGTTTGCCGGAATAGTGCTCCAGCTTATTGGTCATTTCTGGAATATATTCGCGGGTAAATTCGATCAGTTGCTCATAGGTCTGGCGGGAATCGACCCGAATGCGATCCAAGGCCGCGCCCGCAAAATCCCGTAGAATTCGCTGCGCCAGAGCCATTTCGCCGTACAGTTTGCATTTAGTTTTATCACGTTTTTTACGCAGCTGTACTTTGGCCCACAGACGTTTTAAAAACGCCGCGTCCGCGGATAACTCTTCTTCACCAATACCTTCGGCGGCGGTACGGATAATAAATCCGCCCTGCTCATCGCAATAGCTGGCCACTGTATTTTTCAGACGATCGCGCTCAGCTTCGCTTTCAATACGCTGAGACACACCAACGTGCGCCGCTCCGGGCATCAACACCAGATAACGAGAAGGCAGCGTGATATCCGTAGTCAGGCGCGCGCCTTTGGTGCCCAGCGGATCTTTGACCACCTGCACCATGAGATCCTGCCCCTGACGTACCAGTTCAGCGATATCACGTACATTGAAATTCTTTTGCTCATCCCCAGCCACGCATTCGGTGTGGGGCATAATGTCTGAAGCATGAAGGAAAGCCGCCTTATCCAGGCCTATATCGACAAAAGCCGCCTGCATTCCAGGCAAAACCCGGCTAACGCGACCTTTGTAAATGTTACCGACGATGCCTCTTTTCGCTTCACGCTCAATGTGAATTTCCTGCAGGATGCCACCGTCGATGTAGGCAACCCGCGTTTCAGACGGTGTAATATTGACCAGTAATTCAGCTGTCATGTATTCCTCTCACATCACGTAGCGCGAAAAAATGACTCAGTAGTTCATGGGTTTCTACCAACGGCAGGCCGACAACGGCGTGATAACTGCCTTTAATCGCCCTGACGAAACAACCACCCTTGCCCTGAATACCGTAAGCGCCCGCTTTGTCCATCGGTTCACCGGTAGCAATATAGTCACTGATTTCTTGTTGAGATAACACGCGGAATGTCACATCTGTCACGACCATTGTGCCGAGTAAATCCTGTTTATCGGCTAATGCAACGGCGGTCATCACCTGATGCTGCTGCCCGGACAACGCACCCAACATTTGCGCGGCATGAACAGCATCTCGCGGTTTTTCCAAAACCTGTCCATTAAGCACCACAATGGTATCGGCACCGAGTACCGGTAAATCCCACTCGGCAACCGCCACTCCGGCGCGCGCTTTATCTTCAGCCAAACGTCGGACATAGTCCTCGGCGGCTTCCCCCGGATTACGCTGTTCCTCCACTTCCGTTTTCAGTATTTCAAACGGTAAATCGAGAAGCGCGAGCAGTTCACGCCGACGGGGAGAACCTGAGGCCAGATAAAGGGCTGTCATTGGAAAAATCCTTATTGCACCGCAAACTTACGGCGAATCTTACGCATTAATAAGAATAGCCACGGCCATAAGATACCGTTAATTAAACTACTCCAGAAAACTTCAGGTCGGAACGAAACGTTAATCACTAAGAATTCTGACCAGAACACCACAACATCCATGGTTAGCGACAGAAGCATCACGATTAATGCCTGCTGCCAGAGCGCCATATTGCGGAATAACTGAAACTTAAAGGCCACCAGATAGGCAATGATGCTCAATGCCAACGCACGCACGCCAAGAGTTGAACCTAAAATCAGATCCAAAATCAGGCCGAGAATAAAGCCGCTGCCAACGTTAACCCGATGAGGCAATGCCATAACCCAGTAAATCAGGATCAACGTCAGCCATGACGGGCGGAACATATAAATTTCTTTTGGCCACGGCATCACCTGTAGCACCATTGCAATCAGGAATGATAGCCAGATAACCCAGCGCCCATTACTGGTGTAACGGTTCATGGCGTCGCCCTTACCGCTGGCGCGTTCGCCGGAGGCGGATTCAAACTGGCTGGCGCCGGTGGGCCGACCATTTCGCTGGCGCTTGGCAATACCTGAGGCATCATCTGCATCAGACGCTCATTAGCCACCCGATGTACTTCATTCGGCGGCAACGGCAAATCGCCATTGCGATCCGCGCCCCACAGCAACAGCAAATAACGCAGACGCTGTAAATCGGCCATTGGACGAGCCTGAATAACGGTATAGGCGCGCTGATTATCGACTTTAACCGAAGAAACCACCGCCACCGGATAACCTTCTGGGAAACGTCCACCGAGGCCAGATGTCACCAAAACATCACCAACACGAATATCAGTATTGCTTGGCAAATGTTCGAGCAATAAGTCGTCGCTACAGCCGCCACCGGCAGCAATAACGCGAATGTCATTACGCAAGACTTGAATCGGTAGCGCGTGGGACGCATCGCATATCAACAGCACGCGGCTGGTGAATTTGCTGACCGCCACTACCTGCCCGACCACGCCTTTATCACTGATCACCGGCTGGCCTTCATACACGCCATTATCGGTGCCCTTATCGATCACCACCTGATCGCTATAAGGATCGGTGCCGCTGGAAATAACCTGCGTCACCATTTTTTGTTCGTCCTGACGCAGCGGAGAGCCGAGTAACTCGCGCAGACGTGAGTTTTCCTGCTTAAACTGGCCAAGCAACTGTAGATCGGTATTTTTAAGCAACAGTTCCTGACGTAACGCACGATTTTCCAGCTCAAGCTGTTGGCGCGTTGCGATGGTTTCTGAAACGCTGTCTAAAACTTTACGTGGCCCATTGGCCAGAAAATAGAAGGGGCTAACTGCGGTGTCCATATAGGTACGAATTTTAACGAACGTACCGAGCCGGCTATCGACAATAACCAGCGCAATGGCTGCAAGAACGGCGAAGAAAAGTCGCAGTTGCAGGGATGGACCCCGGCTAAAAATCGGCTTCATAAATTATGCGTATTCCTCGACAACAAAAAGGAGGCACTAAACCTGATGATGCAATACCTTCATCCGATCCAGCCCTCCTTTTTTGGCTGACTATTCTTCGCTGAACAAATCGCCGCCATGCATGTCGATCATTTCCAACGCTTTGCCACCGCCGCGAGCTACGCAGGTCAGAGGGTCTTCTGCAACCACAACCGGAATGCCTGTTTCTTCCATTAACAAACGATCCAGATTACGCAGCAATGCGCCGCCGCCGGTTAACACCATGCCGCGTTCGGAGATATCGGAGGCCAATTCTGGTGGACACTGTTCCAGAGCAACCATAACCGCGCTAACGATGCCGGTCAGTGGCTCTTGCAGAGCTTCCAGAATCTCGTTGGAATTCAGAGTAAAGCCGCGCGGAACACCTTCTGCCAGGTTACGGCCACGGACTTCGATTTCCAGCACTTCATCACCCGGATACGCCGAGCCGATGCTGTGCTTGATACGTTCAGCCGTTGCTTCACCGATCAGAGAGCCATAGTTACGACGCACATAATTAATGATCGCTTCATCAAAGCGGTCACCACCGATGCGTACAGAAGAGGAGTAAACCACACCGTTCAGTGAGATCACCGCCACTTCCGTAGTACCGCCACCGATATCCACAACCATTGAACCGGTTGCCTCGGAAACCGGCAGGCCAGCACCGATTGCAGCCGCCATTGGCTCTTCAATCAGGAACACTTCGCGAGCACCGGCACCCTGGGCTGATTCACGAATTGCACGACGTTCTACCTGGGTAGCACCGACTGGCACACACACCAATACGCGCGGACTTGGGCGCATAAAGCTGTTGCTATGAACCTGTTTGATAAAATGCTGAAGCATTTTTTCGGTCACGAAGAAATCGGCGATAACGCCGTCTTTCATCGGGCGAATCGCGGCGATATTGCCAGGAGTACGCCCCAGCATCTGCTTGGCATCATGACCCACAGCTGCAACGCTTTTGGGGGAACCGGCACGATCCTGGCGAATAGCAACCACCGAGGGTTCATTCAGTACGATGCCTTGTCCTTTTACATAAATCAGGGTATTGGCGGTACCCAAGTCGATGGACAAGTCGTTGGAAAACATGCCACGAAATTTCTTAAACATAACGAAAGGATAATCCTGCAAGCTGGGGGCGAAAAATAAAATCCGCCTACTTTACCAACCACACGGAGCAGCGACAAGGCGCAAAAACGTCCTACTCCGGTGAAAAAGTGGCTACGTTATTCCAATCAAGTTCCGCTGAATAAGGTATATGCACTAAAACCCTTGAATAAAGGCTCATTATACCCCCCAGTCGACGCGTCGAACGGTGTAACACAGCACATAAAATCTAACATTTAACCTGATTTACCGCCGGAAGTAAGTGCCTACCAACGGTCTACGGAAATGGCTGGGACATTCTACGTTAATTTTTGCTCAACGATCAGGCTAAACATGGCCCTGTTACGAATATTTTTTCTGCTCTGGGTTCAAAAGCATCGGCGCAGCAAAAAAATTGCCCTGTCCGCCATAAACCCCTTTCTGTAGCAGCGTTTCCCATTCTTCCCTGGTCACCACTTCTGCGGCAAAAACTTTAACATTCGTACCGGCACAGGCACCAGTAAGACTTTGCACAAATAGCTGATTTTCAAGGCGGACATCAATACTTCTTACCAATCCCGGATGTAACTTAATCATTTCCACCCGCAAAGACTTAATATATGAGGTACTGACCACCGTCAATCCGGCCTGCGAAACCATCAATCTACAACCTAACCCTAATAACAATCGAATCACAGGGCGTAGGGCCTCAATATGTTGGCAGACATCCGCCTCAGCCAGCTCAAAGATAATCCGCTGACGGTAACTTTTCCGGCACTGTAATAAGGTATCCCGTAGCCAACGCTTAAAGGAACGTTGCAATAATGAATCAACGCTTATGGAAAATGCCAGCGTTTCATCCGGCCACAGCGCCAACAAAGGAATTATCCGACCTATTTTCTGTCGATCATAACGTTCGGCCAACCCGAGCAAACGTACCAACGGAGTAAACTCCGCCGCTATCAGCTCTTGTTCGCCATCAAATATCCGGCTGATGATTTCACGGTGATGAATTTTTCCATCACAGGTAATGACCGGTTTCTGATACAACCTAGGGCCACCGTTAACCAGCGTTTTTTCCAGCAATGTTCGCCACTTAACGCTACCGCGTCCTTTCTCCGGCACCTGATTGTCATAGACATACCAGCTATTGCCTCCATACAACGCCGCATTTTTGGTAGCTTGTCCAGCATTATCCATAATTTGTTCCGCCGCCTGCCCGTGGCGATAGGCCACGATACCAATATTGAGCAAAGCGTCGCGATCGATAATCTGCGGCGCTGGCATGGCACCCGCCACATGAACCAACTGTGCCGCCATCACATCGGCGTCTTTCAGAGTTTTATGCGGTAATAAAATGGCAAAATCGCTGTTGGCGTAGTGAGCTAGCAGTGCGGAAGGATAACGGTCGACAAAAGTGGAAAGCAGATTCACCATCGAATGCATCAATTCCTGCACCCGTGATTTGTCGTAAACCTCACTTAACGCATCAAAATCGGGTAAGTGCACCATCATCACTACGCCGTGGGCACCGGGTTCTTCAAGCTGGGTAGTCAGCTGATTATCAAAAAACAGCGCGTTATTCAGGCCGGTTTTAGCGTCCTGTGCGGCATAGGAGCGAATCAAAGTATCCAATTGGCTGCGTTCTTCACGCATTTCCGCCAAATCCAGCAGCAAACGGTCGAGAGCATGGCTGGCATAAGGCGGCCACTCATGAGTTTCACCGCGCAGTACATTCTCACGCTCGCCGTTGAGAATACGTCGCGCTCGGTTCTCCAGTTGCTCCTCACCTGCCGTTTGTTCCCGCAGCCAGCGAAAACTTAAAAACAGAATGACCGCAATCATCGCCACCGCCAACGACAAAATCACCGCTGCATACATTGAACGAGTGTAACTGGTGAGCGGATCGATATAAGTCAGGCGCATCGAACTGCCGGGCTGCTGTAATAATGGAAGAGACAGTTCGCGATAGCCGCTATTGGTATCCCAGGCGGTATAAGTAGGAAGGACTTTCAGATAAAACAATTGATGCTGCGAATTTTCAACGCTGATTTCAACCACGCCAATAGCGCCCATCATCAACGGCAACCAGCTACGCGGAACTTCAGGTGGATCGGTTAGTAAGGATTGATCGTACGCGGTCACGATAGTATTAAGGCGATGTTCCATTTTTTTCTGGCATAAGTAGAAAAAACTGAACGTACTCCCTAACAACATTAAACACATGGCCAATACGACCAGTAATGCCATAAACGCAGAAAGTTTGGTTGTAAATCGCATCCCTCAGCCTTGCCTACCGCAGTTAAATGGAAAGTATTCCTCACTCCTTTAGGGCAGGTACTATATGATAAAACCGACCACGGACGCTGGTTTTTTAATGTTTTATACGACAAAAACGCAATTTTTTACGAAATTCGCATCCATTGCCTCATCCTTACCCTGCATAAAGCATAGTCACTGATATAAGCATCGAGGCCAAATTTGTCCTCGGTCAGCCTTCGAACTTGATGTTTCCGGTATAGTCACCCAACCTGATGAATACGAAATTTTCGATCGTTATTAGTCGATCGTTCGTTATTAGTCGATCATTGTTAACGGCACTTCTTAGGGAGCCTCTAATGCGCGCACTGTTACTCGAACAGCACGATGGCAAAACCTTGGCCAACGTCCGTGATATTTCACCGGAACAACTGCCTGCGGGTGAAGTCACGGTTGATGTCAGTTGGTCTAGCCTGAACTACAAAGATGCACTGGCGATCACCGGTAAAGGCAAAATCATTCGTCAGTTCCCTATGGTGCCAGGCATTGATTTCGCCGGAACCGTTCACAGCAGCGAAGATCCGCGTTTTCACATTGGCCAGCGGGTATTGCTGACCGGCTGGGGCGTAGGCGAAAACCATTGGGGCGGGCTGGCAGAACAGGCGCGAGTACAGGGTGAATGGCTGGTTCCGCTCCCCGCAGGTTTGGATGCGCGCAAAGCGATGATTATCGGTACCGCCGGTTTCACTGCGATGCTGTGCGTGATGGCGCTGGAAGAAGGCGGAGTCACACCAGAAAGCGGCGAAATTGTGGTGACCGGTGCCAGCGGCGGCGTGGGCAGTACTGCGATTGCTCTGCTTTCAGCTCTGGGCTATCAGGTAGCCGCTATCAGTGGCCGTGAAGCGAATAACGACTATTTACTGTCACTCGGAGCCAAACGGGTTCTGCCGCGTAGCGATTTCAGCGATGCATCTCGTCCGTTGGAAAAACAGCTATGGGCTGGCGCTATTGATACCGTCGGCGACACTTTACTAGCCAAGGTGCTGGCACAGATGAACTATAACTCTACCGTCGCCGCCTGCGGTCTGGCCGGGGGTTATAAACTGCCAACCACGGTAATGCCTTTTATCCTGCGCAACGTGCGTTTACAAGGTGTAGATTCTGTCATGACACCGCAACCGCGCCGTCGGGCTGCCTGGGAGCGTCTGTTGAAAACGTTGCCAGAAAGCTTCTATCAACAGGCTGGACGTGAAATTACGCTAGAACAGGCTCCTGCGGTAGCAGCCGAACTGATGGAAAATCAGGTTACTGGCCGAACCTTGGTTAAAGTTCGCTAATTAGCCCATTAAAATAGAGTCATTTCATTGGGCGGATGTTTCGTTCGCCCAATCTCAGAAATTTCATATTTTCTGCTAACCTCTCGCTTTTACAGCCTTTTCACACCATGCTTTATTCCATTACGGTCAGTATGACTTTCTCTGCCCGATGGAGTAATCACATGAGCAAACAACGCAAATTAACCGAATCTGACGTCACGCCGGAAAGCGTGTTTTATCAACGCCGCAAGGTGCTGCAAGCGCTGGGTATTACCGCCGCCAGTCTGGCATTGCCGGTTTCGGCTCAGGCTGACCTACTGTCTTGGTTTAAAGGTAAAGATCAGCCCAAGGCACCGGCAGGCAAGCCGCTCACCTTCAGTAAGCCGCCAGCCTATCATCCTGACTGGGAACTGACGCCGGAAGACAAAGTGACTGGCTACAACAACTTCTACGAATTCGGTCTGGATAAAGCTGACCCGGCCGCTAACGCCGGTGGATTAAAAACCGGCGATTGGCAGATTCGTATCGATGGTGACGTCGCCAAACCAATGACGTTGAGCATCGACGATTTGCTCAAACGCTTCCCGCTGGAAGAACGCATTTATCGTATGCGCTGCGTGGAAGCCTGGTCGATGGTGGTGCCTTGGATCGGTTTCGAGCTAGGAAAACTGCTAAAGCTAGTCGAACCCACCAGCAACGCGCGCTATGTGGCATTCCAAACCTTGTACGATCCGGATCAGATGCCGGGACAGAAAGATCGCTTTGTGGGCGGCGGGTTGAAATATCCCTATGTAGAAGGTTTGCGATTAGATGAAGCGATGCATCCGCTGGCCTTTATGACACTGGGCGTGTACGGCAAAACGTTACCACCACAGAACGGCGCGCCGCTGCGTCTGATCACGCCGTGGAAATACGGTTTTAAAGGCATTAAATCTATCGTTCATATTCGACTCACTCGCGAACAGCCGCCAACGACCTGGAATCTCAGCGCGCCGAACGAGTACGGTTTCTACGCTAACGTGAATCCCAATGTGGATCATCCGCGCTGGTCGCAGGCTACCGAACGCTTTATCGGTTCCGGCGGGATTTTAGACGTTAAGCGCCAGCCAACCCTGCTATTTAACGGCTATGCCGATCAGGTGGCTTCGCTTTATCGCGGCATGGATTTGCGGGAGAATTTTTAATGCGTCTGAGCCTGAAACAGGTCAAAGGGTTGAAAGTAGCAATCTGGCTGGCCGCCTCATTGCCCTTCTTCTGGCTAATTTTATCCGTCGATCAGGGCTGGTTCAGCGCCGATCCGTCCAAAGACATTCAGCATTTTACCGGGCGCATGACTCTCAAGCTGCTGCTGGCCACCCTGTTGGTGACACCGCTGGCTCGCTATGGCAAGCAGCCGTTGCTGATGCGCTGTCGCCGCCTGTTGGGAGTATGGTGTTTTGCCTGGGGAACCCTGCATTTAGCCAGTTATTCAGTGCTAGAGCTGGGGCTGTCCAATATCGGTTTGCTGGGGAAAGAATTAGTTACCCGCCCCTATTTAACTTTAGGTATTATTAGCTGGCTATTACTGTTCGCACTAGCAGTTACATCGACACAGTGGGCACAGAGAAAAATGGGACCTAACTGGCAAAAATTGCATAATTTCGTTTATCTCATCGCCATCCTGGCACCGATTCACTATCTTTGGTCGGTCAAAACTTTATCACCCTTGCCGATAATTTACGCAATCGCAGCAATTATTTTGTTAGCACTGCGTTATAAAAAATTTCGCCAATGGTGCCGCTAAATGCTGGGACTTCACCCTCTTCTACCCCAGATAATCCGTTAGGCTTTGTATAGTTCACCATGTTTCTTATTGAATATCTTCGCTGATAAGACCAGTATTTAGCTGCTAATTGCTACGATATCATTATAATGCTCCACCTTAGTTCCGATCGTAGTGGGAACTTCACCGTTAACAGGTGACAAATCGGTGGCATCAGGCTATTTTTGACGATGACGAACTAATTGCCGGAGATACCAGCATAATGGCGGACAAGTTTCACATTTTGCTTCTGAACGGCCCGAATTTAAATCTGCTTGGCTCTCGCGAGCCAGAAAAGTATGGTTACACCACGCTGGCAGAGATTGTTAACGGGTTGGAGACACAGGCTCAGAATTTGGGTGTTGCGTTATCCCATCTGCAATCCAATGCAGAACATGCGCTGATAGACAGAATTCATCAGGCACGGGGCAACACTGATTTCATCCTGATTAACCCGGCGGCGTTTACGCATACCAGTGTCGCTTTACGCGATGCTCTGTTAGGCGTTCAGATCCCGTTTATCGAGATCCATCTGTCTAACGTGCATGCTCGGGAGCCTTTCCGTCACCATTCATATCTCTCCGATATTGCGGTTGGCGTGATCTGCGGACTCGGCGCAGACGGCTACAACTTTGCTTTACAGGCAGCGGTCAATCGCTTGTCAAAATCCAATTAATTGCAACGCAAAAGAGTACGGAATCACACTCATGGATATTCGTAAAATCAAGAAACTGATCGAACTGGTAGAAGAATCTGGCATTTCCGAGCTGGAGATTTCAGAAGGTGAAGAATCAGTACGTATCAGTCGTGCTACAGCCGCACCAAGCTACCCAATGATGCAACAGCCTTATGCTTTTGCCGCGCCACAGCAGCCAGCATTGGCTAACGCTGTAGCACCGGCACCGGCTGCTGAAGCCGCTGCACCCGCAGCCATCAGTGGTCACATCGTGCGCTCCCCAATGGTCGGTACTTTCTACCGCACCCCGAGCCCAGATGCTAAAGCCTTCATCGAAGTAGGTCAGAAAGTTTCTGCTGGTGATACCCTTTGCATCGTTGAAGCGATGAAAATGATGAACCAAATCGAGGCAGACAAATCCGGTACTATCAAGGCCATTCTGGTCGAGAACGGTCAACCGGTTGAATTCGACGAGCCTCTTGTCGTCATCGAATAACGAGGCGTTCCATGCTTGATAAAATCGTTATCGCTAACCGCGGTGAGATCGCGCTACGTATTCTGCGAGCTTGTAAAGAGCTGGGCATCAAAACCGTAGCCGTTCACTCCTCTGCGGATCGCGATCTGAAACACGTTCTGTTGGCTGACGAAACCGTGTGTATCGGTCCGGCAGCGTCAGTCAAAAGCTATCTGAACATTCCTGCAATCATTTCAGCAGCAGAAATCACCGGCGCGGTGGCTATTCACCCTGGTTATGGTTTCCTGTCCGAAAACGCAGACTTTGCCGAGCAGGTAGAGCGTTCAGGTTTCATCTTTATCGGTCCTCGCGCCGAAACCATTCGTCTGATGGGCGACAAGGTTTCCGCAATCAGCGCCATGAAGAAAGCCGGTGTACCTTGTGTGCCGGGTTCTGACGGCCCGCTGAGCGACGACACCACGCAAAACAAAGCTTTCGCCAAACGCATCGGTTATCCGGTGATCATCAAGGCGTCCGGCGGCGGCGGCGGTCGTGGTATGCGCGTAGTGCGCAACGACAAAGATCTGGAAGAATCCATTAACATGACTCGTGCGGAAGCCAAAGCGGCTTTCAACAACGACATGGTTTACATGGAAAAATACCTTGAGAATCCGCGCCATATCGAAATTCAGATTTTGGCAGACGGTCAAGGTAACGCGATTTATCTGGCTGAACGCGACTGCTCTATGCAGCGTCGTCACCAGAAAGTGGTTGAAGAAGCGCCAGCACCGGGCATCACCAGCGAAATGCGTCGTTATATCGGCGAACGCTGTGCAAAAGCCTGTGTGGAAATCGGCTACCGCGGCGCAGGTACTTTTGAGTTCCTGTATGAAAACGGCGAGTTCTATTTCATCGAAATGAACACCCGTATTCAGGTTGAGCATCCGGTTACCGAAATGATTACCGGCGTCGATTTGATCAAAGAACAGCTACGCATCGCGGCAGGCCAGCCTCTCTCCATTAAACAGGATGAAGTGAAGGTTCACGGCCATGCGGTCGAGTGTCGTATCAACGCTGAAGATCCAAATACCTTCCTGCCAAGTCCGGGTAAAATTACCCGTTTCCATGCGCCGGGTGGCTTTGGTGTTCGTTGGGAATCTCATATCTACGCTGGCTATACCGTGCCTCCGTACTACGATTCCATGATCGGCAAACTGATCACTTACGGTGAAAACCGTGACGTGGCAATTTCCCGCATGAAAAATGCTCTGGCAGAGCTGATCATCGATGGCATCAAAACCAACGTTGAACTGCAACAGCGCATTATGAATGACGAAAACTTCCAGCACGGTGGCACCAATATCCACTATCTGGAGAAAAAACTTGGGTTGCAAGAAACCTGATTTTATTTCGCCTGAAAATCAAGGCCGGTTAATACCGGCCTTTTTTATTTTCTGATCAAACAGGGCTAGGCAAACGCCGCGCTTGCCGTAAAATCCCCTACCCTTGTTAAACTCAGAACCGTCAATACCCACGGGAGAATGAATGGACACGAGATTTGTTCAAGCCCACAAAGAAGCGCGCTGGGCCTTTGGTCTGACTCTGGCCTATCTGGCCGGCTGGTTATTGTGCGCCTATTTTCCTGGCGATGTGCCGGGGATGACCGGGTTACCCGCCTGGTTTGAAATGGCCTGTCTGGCCCTGCCACTGCTATTTATTGTGCTGTGCTGGCTGATGGTTCGCTTTATATTCCGCGATATTCCGCTGGAGGACAGTGATGCAAACTGATGTCGTCCTGCCATTAGTTGCCTATCTGGCATTGGTTTTTGGCCTTTCTATTTACGCATACACCCGGCGACAGACCGGTAATTTCCTCAACGAATACTTCATCGGCAACCGTTCGATGGGAGGGTTCGTATTGGCGATGACTCTGACCGCCACCTATATTAGCGCCAGTTCATTTATCGGCGGGCCGGGAGCTGCTTATAAATACGGCCTCGGCTGGGTATTACTGGCGATGATTCAGTTGCCAGCGGTGTGGCTGTCGCTAGGCGTACTGGGTAAGAAGTTTGCGATTCTGGCGCGTCGTTATAACGCCGTAACTCTGAATGACATGCTGTACGCACGCTATCAAAGTCGTTTACTGGTGTGGCTGGCCAGCCTGAGCCTGTTAGTCGCCTTTGTCGGTGCCATGACGGTGCAGTTTATCGGCGGAGCGCGTTTACTGGAAACCGCTGCGGGTATTCCCTACGATACTGGGCTGCTGATCTTTGGCGTTAGTATCGCGCTCTATACCTCCTTCGGAGGTTTCCGCGCCAGCGTATTGAATGATGCGCTGCAAGGGCTGGTGATGCTGGTAGGAACCATTTTACTGCTGGTTGCGGTGGTTCACGCCGCCGGCGGCCTGCATAAGGCGGTCGATACGCTACAACACATCGATCCGGCGCTGGTTTCCCCGCAAGGTGGCGACGGTATCCTCGATTTGCCGTTTATGGCGTCATTCTGGATTCTGGTGTGCTTCGGCGTCATTGGCCTGCCACATACAGCAGTACGTTGCATTTCCTATCGAGATAGCAAAGCGGTTCACCGTGGCATTATTCTGGGCACTATTGTGGTGGCGATTTTGATGTTTGGTATGCATTTGGCTGGCGCATTGGGCCGGGCGATCCTGCCAGATCTGAAAATTCCGGATCAGGTTATTCCTACGCTAATGATCACTGTGCTACCGCCGTTCGCCGCAGGGATCTTCCTCGCCGCGCCTATGGCGGCCATTATGTCGACCATCAATGCTCAGCTATTGCAGTCTTCCGCGACTATCGTCAAAGATTTGTACCTGAATTTCCGTCCGGAACAGATCAAAAACGAGCGTAAGCTGGCTCGTATTTCCAGCATGGCCACGCTGGTTCTCGGCCTGCTGCTATTGCTGGCAGCCTGGCGTCCGCCGGAAATGATTATCTGGCTGAATTTACTAGCCTTTGGCGGTCTGGAAGCGGTATTCCTCTGGCCGCTGGTTCTGGGGCTGTATTGGGAACGCGCTAACGCTCACGGTGCTCTTAGCTCAATGATCGTCGGTGCGGTATGCTATACGCTACTTGCCAGTTTCGACATTAAGATCGCCGGATTGCACCCGATCGTGCCGTCACTTGTGCTGAACTTGCTGGCGTTTTATATCGGTAACCGGTTTGGCGACAGAGCGCGGGCGCGACAGCCTGTCGTCGCCAACGCTGAATAAATCGCTATTTAACGGTATTATTTACCGAAACCTTATTGACAAAAACCGGTCCAAAAACGCAAGTTGCGGAGCGGTTTTAGAAGAGAAAAGCTATGCCTTGGATCCAATTAAAGTTAAACACTTCCGGTAATCAGGCCGAATCCCTCGGGGACGCGCTGGTTGAGAGTGGCGCAGTATCCGTCACCTTCCAGGATACCCACGATAATCCGGTATTTGAGCCGCTGCCGGGGGAAACCCGTCTGTGGGGCGATACTGATGTGATTGGCCTGTACGATGCCGAAACCGATATGGCTGAAGTGATCGCTATGCTGGAATACAACCCGCAGTTAGGCAAAGGCTTCGCCCACAAAATTGAACAACTGGAAGACAAAGATTGGGAACGTGAGTGGATGGATAATTTCCACCCAATGCGCTTTGGCGAGCGCCTGTGGATTTGCCCAAGCTGGCGCGATGTGCCAGATCCAACCGCCGTTAACGTGATGCTCGATCCCGGTTTGGCCTTCGGTACCGGTACTCATCCCACCACCTCTCTTTGTCTACAATGGCTAGACGGGCTGGATTTGGAAGGTAAAACTATCATCGATTTCGGCTGTGGCTCCGGCATTCTGGCCATTGCGGCTCTGAAGCTGGGTGCCAGCCGCGCTATCGGCATTGATATCGATCCGCAGGCCATTCAGGCCAGCCGCGATAATGCGCAGCGTAATGGCGTTTCAGAGCGTCTGGAACTGTATCTGCCGAAAGACCAGCCGACGGATCTGTCTGCCGACGTCGTTGTCGCCAATATTCTGGCTGGCCCACTGCGCGAACTGGCTCCGTTGATTAGCGTGCTGCCGAAAGTCGGCGGTCATTTGGGTCTGTCTGGCGTACTGGCGACTCAGGCTGCCAGCGTTGCTCAGGCTTATGAAGATAAATTCGCGCTGGACCCAGTGGCAGAGAAAGAAGAATGGTGCCGCATTACCGGCGTCAGAAAATAATCCCCACGCTATTTATCCCCGCTTACGGCCTCACTACGCCGCTGGCGGGGTTATTTCCCCCGTCGTCATACCCAAGCCCGCCTTTTACACTTAATCGCTGTGTGAGCTTTCTGCTGCGTTAACATGTCTTTGTTGCAGCTGATAGCGACGCGTCATGTTTTTTCCTCAAAGTGAGAGCTTTCTCACAGGATTTATGGGGTTATTACTGTGGTTTAACGCAGTTTTGCTTACTAAATCAGCAGTATCGATCGGTGTTAAAAGAAGTTTCCAGTCAATAATCAGGGTGTTTAGCAGAAAATATTGTCGTACATAAAACAACCAATAATCTATAACTGCATGTTTAATATGAATAAATAATTATTATTACAAGATTAGCTGGCTATTTATTGCTATTTTTAAGCCAATTGGTCAAAGTTTGGCCTTTCATCTGAACGTAAAAATGCGTAATATACGCGCCCTTGCGGACACAGTATGGTCATTCTTTGTCTATGCACATTGGACACTTCCAGCTTAAAAATTGCCTGATTGCCGCCCCGATGGCCGGTATAACAGACCGACCCTTCAGAGCCTTATGTCATGCGATGGGGGCTGGGATGGCTGTATCTGAAATGCTCTCCTCCAATCCGGAGGTGTGGCGGACGGATAAGTCGCGTCTACGCATGGTCCATAGCGATGAGCCCGGTATTCGTACCGTGCAGATAGCCGGTTGCGATCCGGATGATATGGCAGCGGCCGCCAGAATTAATGTGGCGGGCGGCGCTCAGATCATTGACATCAATATGGGGTGCCCGGCCAAGAAAGTGAACCGTAAGCTGGCAGGATCTGCATTGTTGCAGTATCCCGATCTGGTTAAACAGATCCTCTCCGCAGTCGTTAATGCGGTAGATGTGCCTGTCACGCTGAAAATTCGGACTGGTTGGGCTCCGGAACACCGTAACTGTATAGAGATTGCCCAATTGGCCGAAAGTTGTGGTATACAAGCCCTGACAATTCATGGCCGAACCCGTGCTTGCCTGTTTAATGGTGAAGCGGAGTACGACAGCATTCGGGCAGTTAAGCAGAGTGTTTCCATTCCGATTATCGCGAATGGCGACATAACTGACCCGCATAAAGCCAGAGCGGTACTTGATTACACTGGGGCTGACGCCCTGATGATAGGCCGTGCCGCTCAGGGGAGACCCTGGATCTTCCGGGAAATCCAGCATTATCTGGACACTGGGGAACTGCTGCCACCGATGCCACTTGGCGAAGTGCAGCGTTTGTTAAACGGGCATATACGGGAATTGCACGACTTTTATGGTCCAGGCAAGGGATTCCGTATTGCACGTAAGCACGTATCCTGGTATCTCCAGGAGCACGCCCCAAACGACCAGTTTCGGCGCACATTCAACGCCATTGAGGATGCCAGCGAACAGCTGGAGGCGTTGGAGGCATATTTCGAAAATCTTGCGTAAACAGAAAAAAGAGCTGACAGAACTATGTTCGAACAACGCGTAAATTCTGACGTACTGACCGTTGCAACCGTAAACTCACAAGATCAGGTGACTCAAAAGCCTCTGCGTGACTCGGTTAAACAAGCACTGAAGAACTATTTTGCTCAACTGAATGGTCAAGATGTAAGTGACCTGTATGAGTTGGTACTGGCTGAAGTTGAACAGCCATTGTTGGACATGGTGATGCAATACACCCGTGGCAACCAAACCCGTGCTGCCCTGATGATGGGCATCAACCGCGGTACGCTGCGTAAAAAATTAAAAAAATACGGCATGAACTGATACTAGTCAGTTAGGTTGTTGTTTAAAAAGGCGTACTCCACACGGAGAACGCCTTTTTTATTGCCTGTAAACTGCCCGCTGTTCTGAGATAAGGAGAACAACCTCGCAAAAAACAAATGATTCCTTCACTAATTAAATGGTCAATCATACTTATACAATCACAACCCTTCGTGGTAAGGTATTTTTTAGAAAAAGTTATCGCAATGTTCTGATTTTATTATTTAAATTGGTAAATATCATGTATTCTTTGTCGTCCCCGCCCATCGGGCAACCTGATAGTGCTGTATCAATCTTATCGATTCACTCAATCACTTTTCAGTCATTCAATAAGTTTCTGGTTACTAACGAGCTATATTAATTACAGCCCAAATTCTGCCTATAGCGCGGACTATCGAATATAAGGTAGATACTATAAATAATAACGCCGGTGGTTGGACTATTAATGAATCGCTGAAGGCCTGTGAATTACCTGCAAATATCAAAACAGGTTTTGCTGGCGTGACTAAAAACCTGGTTGGAGCGGAATGCGTTCCGGTATTATATGCTGCCAAGCAGAGAGGCAACGGTACCAACCCTACGCTGATTTGTGTGCAACCCCTTTCAGAAAAAGGCACGAGCAAACATCTTGTAACATTTATCCTTCAGGAATCCTTGGATAAAAAGTCAGCAGCGCCCTATCACGCCTATCGTTAAATAATTCAGTTTATTGATGGAGTTAAATAATGGAGTTAAATAATGCAGGTAAATAACAGAGATAAATAATAGAGATAAATAATAGAGATAAATAATAGAGATAAATAGTCATTTTTATATTTTCAATTTGATTACCGCAACTAAATACACCCGCCCCTCGACAATTATTTTTGTCGGAATGGCTGCTTATTTTATTTATTAATGAAAAATCACTGCAACGGCAGTCTCTTAGCAAATCAGACAACGTCATCCTAAATATCCTGCAATGGGTAGAACAGAACGTTATTTCCCCTTGAGTTTGATTAATTAATCTCTTTATTTCACTCAGGAGATATATGTTATACTTGCCCAAAGAGCCGCTTCTCGCCTGCCAACTGCCTCCGATTGAGACCCGAAACACCGCGCGATCCCCGCTTTTAATGTAAAGATTCTGTCAATTATTGGTTTGATGAAAACGATAAGCGACAACTGGTGTCTTAAATAATGTACCGCTAACGAGTTATTTCCTTATGCGTTACACATTCGCTCCTAACGCATAATGATTGAGTTAACATGATAAAACCCCAAAAGTTCCAGCTTTCGCTGCTTCATCCTCGCTATTGGCTAACCTGGTTTGGTCTCGGCGTCCTATTTTTACTGGTTCAGTTACCTTACCCACTGCTGCAAAAGCTCGGCGTGTGGCTGGGCCGGACTTCAATGCGTTTTCTGAAACGCCGCGTCTCCATTGCCCGCCGCAATCTGGAACTGTGTTTCCCGGATATGGATAAGCAAGTGCTGGAACGCACCATTGTCGGCAACTTTGAATCCCTGGGCATGGGGCTGATGGAAACCGGAATGGCCTGGTTCTGGCCTGATTCGCGGGTTAAACGCTGGTTCACCGTTTCAGGCCTGAATCACCTGAAGAAAGCGCAGGAAGGCAACCGAGGCGTGCTGGTTATCGGCGTACACTTTATGTCGCTGGAACTCGGCGGCCGCGTGATGGGCCAATGCCAGCCGATGATGGCGATGTATCGTCCGCACAACAACAAAGCAATGGAATTTGTACAGACCTGGGGTCGTATGCGTTCGAATAAAGCTATGTTGGATCGTAAAGATCTGCGCGGCATGGTACATGCATTGAAAAAAGGCGAAGCCGTCTGGTTTGCACCTGATCAGGACTACGGCCCGCGCGGTAGCGTATTTGCCCCGTTCTTTGCCGTCAATCAGGCCGCGACTACCAGCGGTACTTTCATGCTGGCTCGTCTGGCCAAACCGGCGCTGTTACCTTTGGTGCTACTACGCAAACCCGATGGCAGTGGTTATGACCTGCTGATTCAGCCAGCGCTAGAAGATTATCCGATTGACGATGAGCAAGCCGCCGCCTGTTATATGAATAAGGTGCTGGAAAAAGAGATCTTGCGTGCGCCAGAGCAATATCTATGGCTGCATCGCCGCTTTAAAACCCGCCCAGCGGGTGCGCCTTCGCTGTATTAGCACCATCTGAATAGCAAAAAACCGGCGGAGCCGGTTTTTTATTGTCTGAAGAACGCCAAATCGCGGCTACTTCGCCGTTTTATCTTCTACGCGATAGTCCGAAAGCGATGAGAACGTGCGGGTTGCTTCATCCAGCACATCAATAGAACCGGTTTCAATATCATAAACCCAACCGTGTAAGCGCAAACGCCCCTGCGCTGTCGCCAATGCCACCGACGGGTGAGTTTTAATATTCGCCAGCTGCGCAATCACGTTCTCACGTACCAGAGAATTCAGCCGATCTTTGGGTGAAACATGCGGCAACGCGGCATTGACCAGCTTGGCCGAATCCGCATGACGCAACCAGGCTGCGACCGCAGGCAGATGATCCAAACACTGACACTCGGCAATCGCGCTCATGGCACCACAGTTTGAATGCCCGCAAATTACCACATCGGTAACGCCTAGCACTGCCACAGCATATTCTACCGTCGCGGAAACACCGCCAGGCTCAGGCCCGTAAGAAGGCACAATATTTCCGGCATTACGAATGACAAACAGCTCTCCCGGCTCCCGTTGAGTCAGCAGTTCCGGCACCACGCGGCTATCAGAGCAAGTCACAAACAGCGCGCCGGGACTCTGTGTATCGGCCAGCTGTTTAAATAGCTCAGAACGCTGTGGAAACACTTCTCGTTGGAACTTCAGAAAACCGTCAATAATATCTTGCATCATATCTCTCCTCGCCCGTTCAACGCTGGCCCACGCCAGCACGCTGGCAAGTTTTGTCGCTTACCATAATAAATATCCTATCAGCGGCGCGCCTATTACGGTAATAATTCCAGCCAACATCATGACTAGGCTAGCGACTACCCCTTCCTGTTGCCCCATTTCATAAGCTTTGGCCGTTCCTGCACCGTGGGAAGAGGCGCCCAAACCGGCACCTTTTGCTAAACCGCTACGCACCGATAGCCGCAGAAACAGCAAATCGCCTACCGCCATACCGAATACGCCGGTAATCACCACAAACAGTGCGACCAAATCGGGCTGTCCACCCAACTGTTTCGCCGCTTCCAGCGCAAAGGGCGTGGTGATAGAGCGCACCGCCAGACTGCGCTGCACCTCTTCCGAGAGCGTCAGCAGCTTCGCTAGCCATACCGAACTGGCTACCGCAACGGTAATCGCAGTTATCACTCCTGCGCTGAGAGAAAGCCAGTGACGACGAATAATCGACAGATTCTCATACACCGGTACCGCAAAGGCGATAGTGGCTGGACCAAGTAGCCATAACAACCAATGGGTTTCTCCAATATAATCCTGATAGGAAATATGAGTAACCACCAGCAATAACACCAAAATCATGGGTGTCAGCACGAGTGGCATGAGCAGCAAGGAACGGCGACGAAGATAGAGTTTCTTATTGGCAAAATAAAGCCCCAGCGTCGCCAAAAAGCACAGGATACTGATAATAAAGTCATTCATGATGAGCTGATTTACGCCGCTGTAGCCAGATTTCAAACCGATAGACTCGATCGACCACTAACCCGGTAGCGGCCAGTGTCAGCATGGTACTCACGGCGATAACGGCAAAAATCTTCCAACCCTCAACCATTAATAGCTGGGAATAATTCACCACGGCTACCACCGCCGGAACAAAGAACAGCAGCATTTCTGCCAATAACCAGCGAGAACCGGCTTTAACCCAGCCCATCGGCATAATGCGTAATACGATCAGCGTCAGTAGCAACAACATACCTACGATATTGGCTGGCAGTGGCAAATGGAAAACCCGAACTAATTGATCGGCAATCACAAAGAGCCCAACGTATAACGCCACTTGAACCGGCACCTGTATGCGTTGGAGGAAAGACGGCGCAAAACTGCGTAACGCCAATGACATGAGTGAACCCCAATGGGAAAGATTTTACAGCATCCAGTATAGGCGCGCGGAAAGCTTGCCAAAAATGAATTAAAATTATCTTAATCATGCCAAATTGGCATACTTAGGGTGATGCTCAAGCTACCAGCCAATTTTTGGGGAATACAGATGGATATCCGTACCTTACGCTACTTTGTCGAGGTCGTACGCCAGCAGAGCTTCACTCGCGCCGCAGAGAAGCTGTTTGTCACTCAGCCAACTATCAGCAAAATGCTGCGCAATCTGGAAGAAGAGCTGGAATGCAGTCTGTTGATTCGCGAAGGTCGCCGCCTGCATTTAACCGATAGCGGTCAGGCCGTTTATCAGCGCGGTGTCGCCATTTTGGATCAGTTTCAGCAGTTAGAAGCCGAGCTGGAAGATATTGGTTCGCTGAAAAAAGGCCGCCTGCGCCTGGGCATACCGCCGATGGTCGGCACCCAAATGGCGGTATTAATCAGCGAATTTCGCCAAAGTTACCCCGGTGTAGAACTCCGTATTGCCGAATTCGGCGGCCTGACCGTCCAGCAGGCAGTGCTTTCCGGCGAGCTGGATTTAGCGCTTACCGCCCTGCCCGCCGATGCCGATTTGCCTCTGACTTCATTACCATTATTCAGCCATCCACTGTGCGTGGTGGTGCCGCGCACGCCCTTTTGGCTGAACCGAACCACCATTAGTATTCCCGAATTGGCAGAACAGTCGATCCTGATTTATAACGAGGATTTCGCGCTTTATCGCCAGTTGATGGACGCATTCTCCGCTAACGGATTTTCACCGAAAATTGCCGTTCGCAGCGGTCAATGGGATTTTCTGGCTGCGATGGTGCAGGCCAATATCGGCATTGCCATTTTGCCGGAGCCTATCTGTCAGCGGTTGGATAAGAGTACGTTACTGTGGCTTCCGCTGGAACCTTTACTCCCTTGGCAACTGGGGCTGATTTGGCGCCAGGGCAGCTATTTGTCCCACAGCGCGCAGGCGTGGATTGCCCGTTGTCGAGAATTCTGGCCCAACGGCTCGTTATTAGGAAAAAAACGGGAGAGTTAATGCGAGGCTGAGTGACGGGAGAAACGAGCGGAGCCTGACGACTCCGCTCATTAAGGGAATTAACCTTCTTTTTCTATCAGCAAGGCTTCCAGCAAATCCAAATCGTGCAGTAGCTTTTGCAGCGTTTCGTTGCTAATTTTCTGCGTCGCGCGCAAATGGTAAAGCTCGCCGCGTTCTGCCCGTAACGCGGTTAAACGGAAGCGACGCTCCAGATTCTCTATCAGCAAGGTATTTTCGATTTCGTCTTTACTGCCAGTGCGCCGCCGCAAAGTCCCGATTACCCGCGAACTGACCTCCTTCAGCAATTGCTCGTCAATATTCTCTTCCGTACTGGCCGCCAGACGTTCTTCCATCTTATTCAGGCTAACAATAGCCACTTCGGCCATTGCGGCCTTGGCGGCGCGAATTTCTTCACGGCTGACGCTTTTATCCCCAACCACGACGCCGCGTAGCAACAGCGGCAAGGCAATTACCCCCATAATCAGCGAGAAGAGAATGACACCGGTTGCGATAAATACCAGTTGGTAACGCGATGGGAACGCGGTGCCATCGCTCAGTAATAACGGAATGGACAACACACCGGCCAGCGTAATCGCCCCACGCACGCCAGCAAATGAGGCGACCCATAACTCACGGGTGGTGTACTCACTAAACAACAGCGGGCGTTTTTTCATGACTCGCTTACTGATGCGTTTCATCAGCCACAGCCAGCTAAAACGCAGCATCAGCAGCGCCACATAGATAATGGCGACGTCGGCAAACAGGTTCCAGGTTTGAATAGTTGGATCCAGCTCGGCCTGTAGAATCGAGGTTTCCAGAATCCCCGGCAGTTGCAGACCCAACATGATAAACACCATGCCGTTGAAGACGAATTCCAGCATCGACCATACGCTATCCGCGCGCAGGCGCATTGCCAAAGGCGCATTACGAATGACGCCGGACTGACTGATGGTCATCCCCGCAGCAACCGCCGCCAGAATCCCCGATACGCCAATATGTTCAGCAATCAAATAAGAGGCAAACGGCAGTAATAGCAGGAAAACGATTTGCGTCGCTGGATCGTCACCGCTCCAGCGGCTCATAATACGCAGCGATTTACTGTACAGCCAGGTTACGGCCACACCGGCCAACAGCCCGCCAATCGCCACTTTCAGGAACTCTAGCGTAGCGCCAGAAACGCTGAAGATCATGGTGCCCATCGCCACGGCAATAGCAAACTTCAACGCCACCAGACCAGAGGCATCGTTCATCAAGGCTTCGCCTTCCAGCACGCCCATGATGGATTTTGGAATGCGCCCTTTGCCCACAATACCGGACAGCGCCACGGCATCGGTTGGCGAAAGCACGGCAGCCAGCGCGAAGGCGGCAACCAGCGGAATCCCCGGAACCATCCAATAGATCAAATAGCCAACGCCAACGACCGTAACCAGTACCAACGCCAAGGCCAGACCGAAAATCTCCCGACCGTGATGAATAAACTCGCGGGTAGGCGTTTTCCAACCGTCGGCAAACAGCAACGGAGGAATAAACAGCACCAGGAATAGCTCGGGATCGAAATTAACGTGCAACCCAAAGTGGGGCCAGGCGAGCAAAGCACCACAAACGATTTGCATCAGAGGGAGAGGGATTTGAAACGGCAACATCCGGGTGACAACACCTGAGAGTGATACCACCAAAATCAGGATGAGGATTGTAAAAAAGATTTCCATGCTTTCCTTAGACTCAACGCGACTTAAGTTCTGATCTTACCCACACTCTTCAAGGGGCGGGGGGCCTGATAGGTGATAGTAGATCACTTTTTTCTTCGCGGGGAAAAAACCTGTTACTGACAGCAGCAAAAGCATAAACAGCGGGGAGTTTGACTAAAAATAGCGGTAAGGAGAGGCGATTACCGCTCCTTACCAGCCAGATGAAACAGTTAAATCAGATAGCCCAGCCGCCGGCATAGAATGCCACCAGCGCGATGGCAATAATCACGGTGCCGATATTCAGCTTACGCCATTCGCCAGAGAAAATACGGCCAATCACCAGAGAGCTGAAGCCCAGCATAATGCCGGTAACGATGTTGCAAGTCAGTACGATAAACACCGCACACAGCAGGCCAGACATCGCATCAACAAAGTCGCTGAAATCCAGTTTGGCTACGTTGCTCAACATTAATAAACCGACGTACATCAGAGCCGGTGCCGTAGCGTAGCCAGGAACCAGATAAGACAGCGGAGACAGGAACAGAATCAGCAGGAATAAAATACCGACTACCGTTGCCGTCAAACCTGTTTTGCCACCCGCAGCGGTACCTGCCGCAGATTCGATATACACCGCCGCCGGAGCCGCGCCGACCAAACCGGCAAAAATGCTGCTCACCGAGTCAGACGTTAAAGCTTTACCGCCGTTGATAATCTGCCCGTCTTTATCCAACAGATTAGCCTGCCCCGCCACCGCCCGAATCGTACCGGTGGCGTCAAACACCGCCGTCATCACCAGCGCCAGTACGCTTGGCAACACCACGGGCTGCAAAGCCCCCATAATATCCAGACTGAAAATCAGCGAGTCGCCGTTGGCATCAGCCAGACTTGGCATCGCAAACAGACCTTGGTAAGTCACGCTTGGATCAAAAATCAAGCCAATGATTGAAATGGCGATAATCACCAGCAGAATGCCACCTGGCACCCGCAGTTTCTCCAGACCAAAAATCACCGCCAGACCCAATAACGTCATGATCACCGGGAAAGAGGTGAAAGCGCCCAACGCCACAGGCAAACCTTCCAGCGGGTTTTTAATGACCAGACCGACACCGTTGGCAGCAATCAGCAGTAAAAACAGGCCAATACCAATCCCTGTACCGTGAGCGACGCCCATCGGCAAATTACGCAGAATCCAGGAACGAATGCCCGTTACCGAAATAATGGTGAACAGTACCCCCATCAGGAATACCGCGCCTAAAGCCACGGGAATACTGATGTGTTGACCGAGAACCAGACTGAACGCGGTAAAAGCGGTCAGAGAGATGGCGCAGCCAATGGCCATCGGCAAGTTCGCCCATAAACCCATTAACAGAGAGCCAAGCCCGGCCACCAGACAGGTTGCGACAAATACTGCCGTCGGCGGAAAACCGGCTTTGCCTAACATGGCTGGCACAACTATGACCGAGTAAACCATGGCCAAAAAGGTTGTCAGACCGGCCAGAACTTCTTGGCGCACATTGGTATTGCGTTCGCTCAGTTTAAAAAATGCATCCAACGCGCCTTTCGGCTTTATACCGTCGTTCGCTTGAGGATTGGTGCTAGACATGGTTATGTCCCCTGTGTGTCAACAAATAGCCTGCACGCGGTTCCGACAAAATCGCTTTCATTACTGAGCATCCATCGAGCTATTTCCCCGAAATAGTCACGCTGGAAAGAAAAGCAAACGATTAGCTGGCTGCGCGCATAACCGAAAAAAAGTAAGGTTTATTCAAGGCAAACGATTATCTAGCCATCCATAGTGACTAATCAACACCAGATAGCGACATTTAATGCATTTTATGACATTAAATAGCCATTCTCAGAAATGTGCGGGGGATCTCATCCATAGAACGCCATTTTTATGTCGTTAAAATTGGGCAAAAGCCTGGGTGAGAATAATAACGAAAATGCCAAACGGCACGAGCGGGGAATAATCTGGATCACCGGTTTCCACAAAGTTCGGCCAAAGCCGCCAAGGGGAAACCGGTTTTTTATCACTGGCTGACGAAACGGCTCTAGCGAACCAGTTCGAATTTACCGCCACGCTCTACCGCACGTTGGTATGCTGGCCGGCGGTGAATCCGCGCCAGAAAATCTTGCAGTTTCGGGTAGCGGGATAGCCCTTTTCCTGCATCGATAGCCTCAATGGGGAAACTCATCTGCACATCTGCCGCACTAAAATCTTTGCCAGCAAACCACTTATTGGTACTCAAGTGCTGTTCCAGATAATCCAGATGCGTGGCGATCTGCTTATCCAGATAATTTTTCTGCACTCCTTTGCCGATTGCTCCCGCCACCGGACGCAGTAACCACGGCATCGGCGGGTGTCCCAGACGACCAAAGATCAACTTCATCACTAACGGCGGCATCAGTGAACCTTCGGCATAATGCATCCAGTAACGATATTGTTGGCGGTCGTAATGATCTGTCGGCTTGAATTCACCTTGAGCATCATATGTTTCCTGCAAATACTCAATAATGGCTCCCGACTCCGCCAAAGTCATATCTCCATCGGTAATCACCGGCGCTTTTCCCAGCGGGTGAACCTTTTTCAACTCACGCGGAGCCAGCAGGCTGCCCGCATCACGCTGATAGCGTTTTAGGTCATAGGGTACTTGCAGCTCTTCCAGCATCCATAAGATACGCTGAGAGCGAGAATTATTCAGATGATGAACTATGACCATAAGAAAACTCCAGAGTAGAAAAGCAGAGATCGGAAAAACTGAGTATAGCCGAGGATAATCGCCAACTTTTATTACCTTGCTAATCAGCTGATAAAAGATTGTTCAGCCAGTCGGCCATAAAGGAACGCCACAGGCCAATATTCCGCTTCAATGTTATATCAGAGAGCATCACTTTGCGGTAAACGGATTCGCCATGAGAATAAATAGGCGTTGGCGATATTTTACTTAGAGGAAGGAAGATCGATAAACTCTTGCTCAATCAGGTATTTCTTGTCACTTAGCATGGTTAGCGCGCCCTGAAGCGTTGCTGATATCCCAACCAGATCACGCCATTCCACCAGACTGTTTTTCCAGATATATTTCCACCCTTTCTTGCCTTTGATGTAGGTTAACTGGAGTAGCTCAATCTGCACCTTATCTACCGAAGCGGCTGATAAATAAATGCGCCGACCTTTCAGTTCATAAATCAGTTTAGCCCTAAGCCCAGCCGACAAATCCGCATTAAAGCTGGCGCAAAACGATGCCAGTATCCCTTCAAGATCATCTAATTCCTCCATACCGCTAATCATCCGCACTCCCCTTGCTTAACTTGCATGATTGAAAGCCTGTTTGCATCCTATCCTTGATGTTATTGAACTCCCGGTCTTCATCGGTCCTATCAAGATAGGGATCCTGAATACACCCGAGATGATGTTGGCCTGTTGTTATCTCTATAGTGGTTATGTCAGCCAGAGCCGCCTGAGGGTGTTATCATTGCTCAAAACTTATCATGACATCCAGCCCGATAAATGGAGTCCAGCGACCAATGACTGACGATTTTAACCGCACCGCCAAGGTATTATCCGTATTTGACTTTGACGGCACGCTGACACACCACGATAGTTTTATCCCTTTTTTGCAGTTTGCTTTCGGCAAAAGATACTTTGTCCGTCGTCTGGTAAAACTAGTATTACCTACCATTAAGTGTCTTCGACGAGAACTTACGCGGGATGAGCTGAAAGAAGTGCTGATCAAAACCTACCTGACCGAGGTTGAGGATACATGGGTCCGGCAAAAAGCCGAAGAGTTCTGTTCTCTTTACTGGAGCAAATTAATGCGCCCTGCCGGGCTGCTGGCAGTAGCCACGGAAGTGAACTCCGGAGCCGAAGTCACGCTATGTTCCGCTTCACCGGCAATGGTACTGCAACCTTTTGCCGACAAACTCGGCGTTAAACTTATCGGTACTCAGCTTGAGGTAAAAGACGGTTTACTGACCGGGCGCATCAGCGGCCATAACTGTCGCTGCGCGCAGAAGATCAAACGTCTGGAAAGTGTGTATGGAAATCTGGCTGATTATCACCTGAGAGCCTGGGGAGACACCCGAGGCGATTACGAGCTGCTGGCCGCCGCTCAGGAGCCGCACTGGCGGCATTTCCATCCAGTCTGGTCTAAAAAGAAATCTCGACTGGCGAAATTACGCCAGACCAGCTTAAACCCGCCGCATCAGTAATAGCTCATACCTATCAGATAATGCGTAATGCGCCCCGACTCAGGGGCGCCCAAAATTATAGAATGCGCTCAGCAACAGCGGCATCGTGCCAGTCCTTAAACTCCTCTAGGAGCAGGTCATAAAGCCGGTCTTCTTTTAACGTGGCAAAGTTATCGATAGCAAAGAAATGGGTGTTATCCATCCGACGCTCAGTAAAGCTATCCAACTTTTCCAGAATTCCGTAATTTGTCCCCCCCAGCCCAACGAACTTCCAAAAAATCGGGTAATTGGCCGAGCGTCGTATGGCATTCTTGATTTCTCGGGTTTTACTGATCCCACCGTCAGTAATAAAAACCACATACACCGGCAGCTCACTGCTTTTAAAGAAATCGACAATTTCTTCCATTACCGGTGGCTCATTGTTGACGCCGCCCAATCCAGGCAAATTCTCCCACGTCGTACGTTTAGATGTATTTTGAATAGAATCAATATAACCATCGAGATTATCTAGCGTGACATCCGGATATTTACGGTGCCGCTCAGCAAATCCCCAAACATCCATCGAGCCATCGTCGTCAAACTGTACGGCTAATACCGCGATACGATCTAGCACTGCCTGGACATTTCCTCGATTAAATTGCCCCTTCATCGAACCTGATGCATCCAGCACAAAAGCCACTTTTGCTTGCACTGATTGTAGTTTGTATTTATTCAGGCTAACGACGGCATTTTTTGCCAGATTGACCAAACGAGGCGCTTTTTGTTCGAGCTTTTTCTCCAGGCTTACTGTTGGCGTTGAGGTTGAGGTTGAGGTTGAGGTTGAGGTTGAGGTTGAACGAGCTGGCGGTGGTGTCGTTGCGATATCAACGCCAAAATTGATCGCCAGCGGTTCCAGCCCACCGTTGAATCCTTGCCCAAGTGCTCGCAGCTTCCAATGTCCGCTATATCTGTATATCTCCGCCACGATCAGTGCTTTTTCGCTACGCCCGGAGGTTTCTACAGTAAATAAAGCTACATTGTCAGTCTCTGTCTCAGCGGAAAAATGTAGTTGTTGAAGGCTGGCAATGGAGTCCTGCCCATCAATAACCAATGTAATGGCGACCTTGCTGATTTCGGCATCAATCTTGGAAAGATCCAACGTGATTACGCTGTTTTGCGCTGCACTTTGTAAAGTCAGACTCCCATCCGCCGCTACCGGATGATTGAAAAAGAAAAAATCATCATCTCCTCTCACTTTTCCGCTGGCGGTCAATAAAAAGGCTGAGGTATCAACCTCGCTTCGGAAAGAAGGAGTTGTTGGGTAAGAAAGTGTCAGTTTGAGTGAGTTCTGAGTTAACGCGATGTTCTGGCCAGCCTGAAGATGCATATCTAAAGTCCTTGGTTCCATATCAAACTACAGTGGTCATTTTCCTATTATTTACGGGTTTTACTCATAAAAAACCCCGGTAATCACCGGGGTTTTTTATCACTGCGGAAATTAGACGTTTACGCCGTGCTGGGAGGCCAGCGCAGATAAACCGCCAGCAAAACCCTGCCCTACCGCTTTGAATTTCCACTCGGCACCGTGACGGTACAGTTCGCCGAAGACCATCGCCGTTTCGGTAGAAGCGTCTTCAGACAAATCGAAACGAGCAATTTCAGCGCCAGAATCGTTGTTGTAAACACGCATGAAGCTGTTGCTCACCATACCAAAGTTTTGTTTACGACCTTCGGCATCGTAAATAGTGACGGCAAAGACCAGTTTCTTCACGTCAGCCGGAACTTTGGCCAGATCGATTTTAACCTGCTCATCATCGCCGTCGCCTTCACCGGTGCGGTTGTCGCCCTGATGTTCAACGGAAGCACAAGGGCTGAGTTTGTTATTGAAGAAAATGAAGTGAGCGTCAGACAGCACTTTACCGTCTTCACCGACCATAAATACGGATGCATCCAGATCGAATCCCTGACCGTCGGTCACACGAGAATCCCAACCCAGGCCAACCATAGCGATGTTCATGGTGGGTGCTTCTTTAGTCAGGGATACGTTGCCGCCTTTAACGAGAGAAACTGCCATTTTAAAGCTCCTGCTTATAATTGGATTATTGGGCAACGACTTGCTGCCCAAGTATTAAACGGTGGCGATTAGAACGCGTTAATACCGTACTGTGCGCAGACGGAAGCCAGACCGCCAGCGTAACCCTGACCTACTGCACGGAATTTCCACTCTGCGCCGTGACGGTACAGTTCGCCGAACAGCATGGCGGTTTCGGTGGAAGCATCTTCGGTTAGATCGTAACGAGCAACTTGAGTCTGGTTGTCATCATTGACCAAACGGATAAATGCGCCAGAAACCTGACCAAAGTTCTGACGGCGAGTTTGTGCGTCATGAATAGTGACTACGAAGACAATTTTGTCTACGTCAGCTGGAATATGATCCAGCTTGATTTTCAGGGATTCATCATCGCCATCGCCTTCACCGGTACGGTTATCACCGGTGTGAACCACCGAACCATCGGCAGATTTCAGGTTGTTATAGAAAATGAAGTCTGCGTCGCCGCGTACTTTTCCGTTTGCAGCCAGCAGAAATGCTGATGCATCAAGGTCGAAATCCTGACCATCGGTAGAACGTGCATCCCAACCCAGTCCAATCAGGACATTCTTCATGGTTGGAGCCGCTTTGCTCAGGGAGACATTACCGCCTTTAGATAAAGAAACGCTCATGTGAGTAACCTCTTGAGTTGATATTTTTCGAATTCAAATTCAGGAATCGGGGATCAGTTCCCCTTTTCTTCCTCAGGGTCCGGTTTGCCAGGGAACATTACGCTGGCAATGATACCTACCGCCAGCACACCCAGAACCACAAACAGACTCGTGGTGGCTGAAATGTTGTAACCGTGGTGCCAAATGTGATCTGTTGCATTCAAACCCAGTTTCGCGGCGATGAAGAACAGCAACGCAACAACGGCCTTTTCGAGGTGAACCAGATATTGTTTCAATGCTTCCAAAACAAAATACAGCGTACGCAGACCCAAAATAGCGAACATCATGGCGCTGTAAACAATCAGAGGCTCGCGGCTGACGGCAATAATTGCCGGTACGGAATCGAAGGCAAACATCACGTCAGACAGCTCGACTACCGCAACACACAGCATCAGCGGGGTTGCGTACAGTGCGGCTTTGGTTCCACGCCCTACGGTAACGTCCTGATTTTCCGGCTTCGCCAGTTCTTCATCAACTTCTTTCTGATTCAGCAAGAAAGCATGACCTTTCAACTTCGGCCAAATCGGGAAGAAGCGTTTTACCATGCGATAAGCCAGATGCTGCGAATAATCTTCAATTTCATCGCTTTCGCCGCCGCTTCTCAGCATCATCACCGCTGTCCAGGCCACAATCAGCGCAAACACGATTTCAACATAAGGCCCAAGGCTCAATAGCCCGGTACCGATAGCGACGAAAATGCCACGGAAGAAGATTGCCCCGATAATCCCCCAATAGAGAACCCGGTGACGGTAACGGTCCGGCACCGAGAACCAGGAGAAGATCGCCATCATGACGAACAGGTTATCGACCGAGAGGACTTTCTCCAACGCATAACCCGTAACGAACAGGCTGGCAACTTCCGCGCCGTGATGAAGATATAGGAAGCCGGCAAACACCATCGCCACAAAGATCCAGAAAATAGACCATAAAGCGGCGCTTTTCAGCGAAATAGGCTTGTCATGGCGGTGCATGAACAGGTCGATAAAAATGGCTCCCACAGACAAAGCAATAAAGACAATGACTGTTTCAGTTGGGAAGCCGATATGCGTGGATACCATATATAACCCTTACCAAATACTTATATTCAGAGGCCGAATTCAGCAGGCTCAAAGCCCAGTGCGACGGCGATTTCACGAACTGCCTGTTGTTCATTCTGGTCAAAGTCACCGTCACTTTTCGCGACGGCAATCCCGACTCGAATCGCCAACTGAGCGGCTTCAGGCTGATCTTTCAGAGCAAGAATGTGCTTCATGGTTTCCCCTTTGCCAATTTCGAGATCGAAATCGAAGCTGGAAACCAGTTTGTTAAAGAATTCAATAACCTCAGAGGTATCAAACACACTTAACTCATCGGATGCGCGCAGAAAACCAATCATCTTCTGTTTTTCTTCCGCGCTAACGCCGTCGCTGGAAACCGCAATACGTGCACACACGGCCACGGTACCTTGCATGAATTTTTTATTTTTGAAGCGACTAACCTGCTTAGTCAGCTCCGCACGACCCGTATTGAATGCGCCTTTAACTTTGTTGAAAAAACTCATTCTGTATTCCTTATTATTGTCTGAAATTACTTTGAACCCGCTTTCCAACGGAATCCCCAGCCAAGCGCTTTATCCATATCGCTGTGGTCTTTAAAGAACTGGTTGATACGTTCAACTTTGATCGTTCCCTGCTCGTTGACCAACCGGGCAATGGCACACATGTTGCGGCTGTTTTGCCCCTCGGTCATACGCGTTTCTATCGGCGGTTGATCTGGAATATGGATAGTGACGACGCCGTCGGTATTATCCCAGCTCGCGACACCTTCGTAGATAAAGGCGAAAACCAATACCTGACGAATATTCTTCCATTCCCGACCGTTGATATGCAGCCATTCGCCCTCTGATACATCCCCGGTACGATCGTCGCCCTGCAATTGCACGAAAGGTTCCTGATGGTACGAACCAAAGCCGTTCCCCAAAGCCTGAACCACCGACTTATGGCCATCATCCAACTCGACGAAAGCACCTAAATCCAGATCGACACCTTTCTTCGCGCTAAACATGCTGCGCAGGCCGGAGGAAGAGCTGCCGCGATGCCAGTTCAGGTTAATGCGGATTTCGCCAAAGTTGTCACGCTTCGCGAGGCTTATCGCCGGTTTATCTTTGGTGAGGGAAACTTTGCTCAGGTTGATCTTAGCCGGAGCGGGCGTGGGTGCTGGAGCCGGAATCGGCGCAGGTGCAGGTGCAGGAGTATCCGCAATATCGACGCCAAAATGCTCAGCCAATGGCTTAAGACCGCCGTTGAAGCCCTGCGCGATGAAGCGGAATTTCCATTCGCCGTTACGGCGATACAGTTCGCCCAGAATCAAAGCGGCTTCCTGACGGCCAGTCAGTTCTACGTTGCCGCAGATCAGCACGTCGTTTCCATCCTCAACCTGCACCGACAAACGTTGCAGACCAGAAACGGTCTGATTGCCATCGCAGGTCACCGTAAACGCCACTTTCTCAACGTCTGAACGCAATCGCGTGACATCCACGGTAAACAGAGTGTCGTTGCCTTGAGCAACCAAACTAACGGTGTTGTCGTTATTAACAGGCTGACCGTAAAACACCATATCGGCGTCACCCTGCACTTTTCCGTTGGCAAACAGCCGAAATGCAGAGGCATCGACGGGTGCGCCGGATAACACTCTTACCGTCAATGACTTAGAAGGTACGGGGGCATTGCCCCCTGGAGTCATATTCATTAGCGCACCACGGTAGCAACAATATCCGAATGCATATCGTCAATAGTCCGACCGCGGCAGGCGTGACCATGAGCGGTAAAGTCCCATTGCCCGTTGTTACGGCGCAGTGACGCAATAACAATACCGGTATGAGCCCCCTGGTCGGTTAGCTGGTAACGAGCCATTTCTTTATTATTTCCCCGATCCACGACGCGGCAGAATGCGTTATCTACGTCATTAAACGTCTGGCCGCGAAAGCTGTTAACGGTGAACGCGAGGTATTCAACCTGATGTGGTAAGCGGTTCAAATCCACGCGAATCACTTCGTCATCGCCGTCGCCTTCACCAGTCAGATTGTCGCCGGTATGAACAACGGAGCCGCAAGACGACTCTAATTTACGGAACCAGATAGTATCGATGGTATTACCGGATTTATCCATTAATACACAACCCGCATCAAGATCAATGGAATTATTTCCGCCAAAAAGGCTGCCTAATAACCCTTTTTTCTTAATTGGATCCCAGCCTAAACCAAATTGAAGTTGGCTAAGAGAAGAAGATTGTTTACTCAGTGAGACCGTCTGGTTTTTGCTTAATGAAACCATATTTTATATTCCTTCAACAGGATATGAAAAATAACCACATTTTTTACATTAAAGTCGTGAATCCAAAAATCATATCATGATGAAGTTCTTGAACAAGTTAATTTTTAGTCATTATCGTTAACAAATCATTTATTTGAATGATATATAAGATATTTTATTTTTATATCCTTAGCGGAATAAGCTTTTTTGCCATCTAAAATCTTTTCATATCTTTACATTATAAACACAAAAAATATAAGTCATAATATGATTGACATACAAAAATAACGTCCATAGACTCTCGGCTATTTAATTCGCCTGTCGGCCCTGCGTGGAAATAGATATCAATGGCACATAAAATTTGGCTTATGGAAGGTTTGTCCTCCCAACGGGATATTATTCAGGGCATTAATACTTTCGCTAAAAATAAAGATACGGACATTTTCGTTATTGCTTCCCACCGTAATGAACGTAATGAAATTCTGTCGCAGGCGGACTTGGCAGTACTGGAGCCAAAAGAAGAAGAACAGCGCCTTTCTTTTATTCTCTCACTGGTTAAAAGACTTGATATTCAGGCCATCCATACCGGGCGCAATTCCCTATGGTTCGAATCCCATCGCAACGAAATTGAATGTTCCGGCGTAAAACTCACTACCGGAGCCCATAGCGTGGCGCGGCTTGAACTGGCGGATGACAAAGTGAGTTTTGCCCAGTTTATGGAGCAGCAAAACCTGCCGGTCGTGCCTTCTATTCGCGTGGAATCACTGTCCGAATTATTCCATTTCATCACCCACTCTCCCTTTGGTTTAAAACCTTTGTGCGTAAAACCGGTAAAAGGGATTTATGGCATGGGATTCTGGCGCTTCGATGACAAGGTTTCGGCTATGGCGGCGTTTACGCATCCGGAAAACCGCAGGGTGAATCCGCACTTGTATCTTCGCGCCCTCGAAGAATCGGATAGTTTTGAACCGCTGGTGTTGATGCCCTATCTGCCTGGCCCGGAGTACTCCGTTGATATGTTGGTTGAGCGAGGAAAAGTGCTGGCGGCGGTGGCTCGTCGTAAAGAAGGTGCTCTTCAGTCTCTGGAAAACGCAGGGGAAGCTTACGAGCTGGGGAGAGCCTGTGCCGAGGCCATGCAGGCTGACGGACTGGTCAACGTCCAAACCCGCCACAATGACAGCGGCAAACCCGAGTTACTTGAAATCAATATGCGCCCTTCCGGCGGCATCGGCTACACGCGATTCAGCGGCGTCAACCTGCCGGGTTTGTTTGCCCTGCGCCAACTGGGATTAATGAGCCAGCAAGAAGTGATGGACGAAGTCCGTAGCGCATTCACCCCCGCTATCGTTCGATCCATTACCGACGTTGTGCGTTATAGCCCAACCTTGACCAACCTACTCCCGCAGGAATAGTCACCATGAATAATCACTCTGGCCTTCAGATATACCGCAGAGAGCTTTCCTGCGGCACTCTGAGTGTGACGCCAACCGGAGGCATCACCACCTTCGACGACCTGTTCGAAATAGCAGAAAGGCGTAATCCTAAACGGGCATTTCTTTTTGTCAGCAAAGTGCTTGGCAGACATATACCGGTTTCGCCGACGGTAATGCGTTCGGTTTACCGTCAGTTAGGGGAACAAATTCCCTCCCTGACGACAGGGCCGGTGCTGTTTATTGGCATGGCTGAAACCGCCGTTGGCCTAGGAGCCGGAGTGTTTGATGAAATTCGACACCGTGTGGCCGAGCCGGTCTATCTCACCTCAACCCGGCATCCGGTAGAGGGCGAGTTACTGTGTGAATTCAAAGAGAACCATAGCCACGCCACCGATCATTTGATTTACCTGCCGCAAGACGCCGAGCTGCGCCGCCGGGTATTACAAGCCAAAACCGTGGTTTTAATCGACGATGAAGCCACCACCGGAAATACCTTTATTAACCTGCTCGCGGCATTAAGAGAGACTGCGGGTCTACACCATATTCAGCAGGTGATTGCGGTCACACTGACCGATTGGAGCGGTAGTTCCATCGCGGAACGCTGCCCGCTGCCGGTGCAAACCGTTTCCTTGGCGCAGGGAAACTGGCACTGGGAGAAAAATCCTGACGCACCTGTGCCAATCATGCCTTCTGTGAATATCACCGCTTCCGGCAACGTCCCGATAACCGGTAAACAAAGCTGGGGACGGATCGGAATGAATGAGCCTGAGAATGATCTTGGGCTATCCATTCAGACGACGGAAGGAGAAAAGCTATTGGTATTGGGAAGCAGCGAATTTGTCTGGGAACCCTTCTTACTGGCGGAGCGGCTGGAAAAACAGGGAGCAGAGGTCAAATACAGTTCAACGACCCGCTCACCGATTGCCACCAGCTTCGCGATCGAATCGGCCATTGCCTTCACCGATAATTACGGATTAGGCATCCCTAACTTTGTCTATAACGTGGCTCATCAGCGTTTTGACCGAATCTTGCTATGTATCGAAACGCCGACAGAAAGCGTCGATCCCGCACTGCTGGAGGCGCTGAAAAAAGTGGCTCCCTCCGTTGAGGTTATTTCCTATGAATAAGCCGGTTATTTTTTCCGATCTGGATGACACCCTGTTTCAAACGCGCCGCAAGATGGTGAATGAGCTGGATTTGCAGCCTTACCGCACCGGTGCCTTGGATCGCAGCCTGGAACCGCGCAGTTTTATGACGGAAGAACAGACCATGCTGGTGGATTGGATGCTAGAGCATGCCGAGCTGATTCCCGTCACCGCGCGAGGAACCGAGGAAATCGCTCGGGTCACTATTCCGTTTCGTTCATGGGCCGTGACCACTCATGGTGCCGTGATTCTCGATCCTCAAGGCCAGCCGGACGAAGGCTGGAAAACGCAGATGCTGGCGGCTTTACAGCCTTACGCAGAAAAGCTAGTCACTATGCAGCGTCAAATGACCGAACTCATGGAAGCCAGAAATATCAACGGCTGGGCGCGGCTCAATTACGAATATAACCATACGCCGATCTATCTGGTGATGAAGCATCGGGACAGCACCAAACTGGATGAGCTAAACGCGATTGGCGATGAAATTGAACAGATTTTCTCAACCGACGGTTTCTATATTCATCGCAACAGCAACAATATTGCCTGGCTACCGGAGCCGGTAGAGAAAGGGTTGGCGGTCACTTATTTACTGAACAAACTGCGGGAGGAACGGGGCGTATTTCCGGTTATCGGGCTCGGTGACAGCCTGAGTGACCACCGTTTCATGAAACTCTGCACCTGGTATGGATTGCCTCGCCAGAGCCAGTTTGCTGAAAGCATCGCCAGCAAAATCTTTGGAGAAAAATAATATGCATGATTTCATCCCTTTTTCCGGTTCCTATCTACCGGAAGACGTTCATTTCCTGCTGAAACCGGTCGAAATCGAAATGACACCGGTGGAACAAAAAGAACGGTTGATTCAGTCTGGCGCACGCCACTATTCGGAAATGCTGAGTCAGGAACCGGAGCCAACCTCTTGGCACTTAGATTTATTCACCCGCGCTCTCGATAACGGCGCAGATCGTCTTGCCAAAGAAGTGGTGATGCTGGCTAAGGCCTTGATTCAACGTTTCGGCGATACGCCGATTGTATTAACCAGCCTGGTGCGGGCAGGTGTCCCTCTGGGCGTTATGCTCCACCAAACGCTGCGGGCAATGGGAAAGGAATCTCATCATTACGGCATTAGTATTATCCGCGACCGCGGTATTGATACCGTTGCGTTAGATTGGATTGAAGCTCGCCACGGTACCGAAGGCATTGTTTTTATTGATGGTTGGACGGGGAAAGGAGCGATTACCGGCGAGTTAGTGCGTTCGCTAAAAGATCGGCCAGGCTATCCAGAACAGCCTCGTTTAGTGGTGCTGGCCGATCCCTGCGGATGTTCGTGGCTTGCCGCCAGCGACGACGATTGGTTGATTCCTTTCGGCATCATGGGCGCACCGGTTTCCGGCTTAATCTCTCGCTCGATCTGGTCGGCAGAAGGGCTGCACGGCTGCGTTCAATGCGATCACCTCAGCCAATATGAATGTAGCCGTAAGCTGGTGGATACCGTAGCGGCATCTCGCCAGACCTTAGATCTTGCCGCCATCCCCGCCAGCGATTGGGATTCTCAGCAAAAAACCTATCTAAAGCAGCGCAGCGCACAAGTTATCAGTGCGCTGGCAGAAAAATATCAGATTTCCAGCGTCAACCGTATTAAGCCCGGCATTGCCGAAGCCACGCGCGCTGTATTACGTCGTGTGCCTGATCATGTTCTGGTGCGCTCCGTCAATGACCCTGATGTCGCTTTGCTGGTTTATCTCGCCCGCGAGAAAGGAATAACCATTACCGAAGTCGGTGACGAGATTGGTCAATACCGCGCAGTCACAATCATTAAAAAGGTACTCTGATGAACAAACGGCTCTCCCCTTGGCATTTGGGCGCGACATTGTATATGCCTGCTACCCGCACAGACATTGCCGAGGCCATCTTACATAACAAAATTAGTGGGTTACGCTCGCTGGTTATCTGTCTGGAAGATGCGGTAAACGAAGCTGATATTCCCACGGCTTTAATCAATTTACGTGAGCTGCTAGCGGTTCTCGCTCAGGCCAAGGCTACTGATGGCAATAGCCATTGGCCGCTGGTTTTCATTCGCCCAAGGCATATTGAAATGGGGCAATGGCTAACGGAAAGTCTGGATCTCAGCCCGATCGATGGGTTGGTATTGCCTAAATTCACTTTGGCGTCATTGCCCGAGTGGTGGGCAATCATACGAGATAGCCATTTATGCATGATGCCCACGCTCGAAACCGAAGAGGTTTTCGACGTCGTTCAAATGCGCCAGCTTGCCAGTGAGCTACAAGCTCATCCTTGCCATCAGCGTATTATTGCTTTGCGTATTGGGGGCAACGATCTGATGAATGTGATTTCTTTGCGACGAACGCGTGATTTCACTTTGTACGACGGCCCTATGGGTTATGTGATTAAGATGCTGGTGGCCGTTTTTTCCTCGCGGGATTTTGCCCTAACAGCGCCGGTCTGCGAACACATTGATGACCATCAGGTGATGAATAAAGAGCTGGCTCTTGATATGGCTCACGGTCTGGTTGGGAAAACAGCCATTCATCCTAATCAAATCAGTAAGATAGAACAGGCCTTAATGGTATCACCCACGGATTATGCCGATGCATTACGTATCCTGAACTCAACCCAGGCCGTATTTAAATCTCAGGGATCAATGTGTGAACCCGCAACCCACCGTCGCTGGGCCTCCGGTATCCTCGCTCGCGCTCAGGTTTATGGTATTAGTGCGGAACCGGGGCAAGACGGCGTACGTCTCATGACCGTGACTCAGAACAGCTGAAGGGAACAGCATACTGATTTATCTTAAATTTAGGATCTTCCTGATATTATACACGCCGCAAAGATCGAAAATACCGAGTTGGTTGGCCTCCTGTGGCACAAAAAAACAGGGGAAACCATCTTGGCTCGAAACAGGATTATCTGTTGAGGCTGGCCGGAGTCGTCATTTATGCACTACTCTTTGAAGCGGTGAACATCTCAGGATTAACCAAATGCATCAGCAAGATAACGGGAAACCATCTGGTTATCAGGAAGATGTCCACCGTCTTTATCTTCCCGGCAATAGAATTCTTGACCATGAATGCAGGCGGTAACTAACTATGCAACTCAGCACAAAACAGGCTCGAATCTTCACACTGGCAAATATTCTGGGTTCGGGAAAACCAGTCTCTGCCATTCGAATTATTTCGTCCCTTGATTGTTCAGAGCCTACGCTGACCCGCGCGCTAAAAGAACTGCGTGAATCCTATTCAGCTGAAATAAAGTACAGCAAAGCCACTCATTCTTATCAGCTGGTTAGCCCCGGGAATCTGGATAAAAAAGCCTTACGTAGTATGGCCAAAGTACTAACCGCCCACGCGGAGTCAAAAAACAACGAGGTGGTTAGTCGAGTGTTTCTTGATAAGGATAAAAAGCGAGCGGTGTCGCTTTCGCTCAAAGGATCTATCTTACGTAAAATAGATAAACTGTCCCGATTGATCGAATCCACCCGTAGCGAAGCCGTAGAAATGCTTGCCAATAACTGCATTGATGATTTGATCCGTCATCTCCAAACCGCCAAAAAAGAGAAATAATTGCCGGTTTCTCAAAAAGAGGATGAATTAGTCTTTGAAGGCCAATTCATCTCCCCGGTACGCCTGTAATCTGCCCGTAACCTCTAGCGCCAAAACCAAGACTCTAAAAAAAGTGAAAGCGTATTGCGGCATTTCAGTCAAAGCCCGTATCCGATTGCAACTGCCAGAAACGAAAAAACCCAGCGATTACGCTGGGCTTTGATGTTTTATCTGTCTTTAGATGACGCCGATAAGAACCCGAGGATCAGAACGGGATATCGTCATCAAAATCCATTGGTGGCTCGTTGCCGCCCTGCTGCTGTGGCGCTGGAGCAGACTGCGCCTGACGTGGAGCCTGGCCGCCGCTGAACTGATTGCCACCCTGAGGTTGCTGAGGCTGACCCCAACCGCCCTGTGCGCCATCGTTGGAACCACCCTGCGCGCCGCCAGCAGGAGCACCGCCGCCTTGACGACCACCCAGCATTTGCATGGTGCCGCCAACGTTAACAACCACTTCCGTGGTGTAACGTTCCTGGCCGCTTTGATCCTGCCATTTGCGAGTTTGCAGTGCGCCTTCGATATAAACCTGTGAACCTTTACGCAGATATTCACCAGCCACTTCTGCCAGCTTGCCGAACAGCACTACGCGATGCCACTCGGTTTTCTCTTTCTGCTCGCCGGTTTGCTTGTCACGCCAGCTTTCGGAGGTGGCCAGTGTGATGTTGGCAACTGCCCCACCGTTCGGCATGTAACGGACTTCCGGGTCTTGGCCCAAATTCCCGACCAAAATCACTTTGTTTACGCCTCTGCTGGCCATGTGAACTCTCCTGATGAAGTAAATTTGTACAGTATAAACGAGTAAGTTTAACACGCTAGAGCCTAAACGGCACTGCCGATCGTTACTGCGGGACACATTCCAGTTTAGCAAAACAATCAGCCTGAATTGCAGCCATATACTGGATATTCATTCAGGTTTTTTTGTGTCATAATTATCCGTTTCGTACTGGCCGTGTCCTTTTTCTGGCGTTGCAAAGTGCATTTTTTACATTAGGCTGCGCAATAAAGGACACGGTGAGAGGCTCAGTTTAATCCGGGAAATGTTTGTATGGATAATATCGAAGTTCGGGGCGCTCGCACCCATAATCTCAAGAATATCAACCTGATTATCCCGCGCGACAAACTGATTGTTGTCACCGGCCTGTCTGGCTCTGGTAAGTCTTCACTGGCGTTTGATACCTTATATGCCGAAGGCCAGCGCCGTTACGTTGAGTCTCTTTCCGCCTATGCGCGCCAGTTTCTGTCATTGATGGAAAAACCGGACGTTGACCATATCGAAGGTCTGTCTCCGGCCATTTCTATCGAACAAAAATCTACGTCTCATAACCCGCGTTCCACTGTCGGAACCATTACCGAAATTCACGATTACCTGCGCCTGCTGTTCGCTCGTGTTGGGGAGCCGCGCTGTCCGGATCATGATGTTCCGCTGGCGGCGCAGACCGTCAGCCAAATGGTTGATAACGTGCTGGCACAGCCGGAAGGTCGTCGTCTGATGTTACTGGCTCCGGTGGTGCAGGATCGCAAAGGCGAACACACCAAAACGCTGGAAAACCTGGCGACACAAGGCTATATCCGCGCGCGCATCGACGGCGAGGTTTGCGATCTTTCCGATCCGCCGAAGCTGGAACTACAGAAAAAGCACACCATTGAAGTGGTCGTGGATCGTTTTAAAGTGCGGGAAGATCTGGCTCAGCGTCTGGCAGAATCCTTTGAAACGGCGCTAGAGCTATCCGGCGGCACCGCGATCGTGGCCGATATGGACGATGCAAACGCCGAAGAACTGCTGTTCTCCGCCAATTTTGCCTGCCCAATCTGTGGCTACAGCATGAGCGAGCTGGAACCGCGCCTGTTCTCCTTTAACAACCCGGCCGGTGCTTGCCCGACCTGTGATGGCTTAGGCGTACAACAATTCTTCGATCCGGATCGCGTGCTACAAAACCCTGAGCTCTCGCTGGCTGGTGGTGCAATTCGCGGTTGGGATCGCCGCAATTTCTATTATTTCCAGATGCTGCGTTCACTGGCAGAGCACTATAAATTTGATATTGAAGCCCCGTTCAATTCCCTGAGCGCGGAAACGCAAAAAGCAGTGCTGTACGGCTCCGGCAAAGAAAGCATCGAATTCAAATACATGAACGATCGTGGCGATACCACGGTACGCCGTCATCCGTTTGAAGGCGTGTTACACAACATGGAACGCCGTTATAAAGAAACGGAATCCAGCGCAGTTCGGGAAGAACTGGCGAAATTTATCAGCAACCGCTCCTGTGCTTCTTGCCACGGTACTCGCTTACGTAGAGAAGCGCGCTATGTGTTTGTGGAAAACACCACGCTGCCGGAAATTTCCGAATTAAGCATCGGCCACGCTCTGACCTTCTTCCAGAATATGAAACTAAGCGGCCAACGCGCCCAAATTGCGGAAAAAGTCCTGAAAGAGATCGGCGACCGGCTGAAGTTTTTGGTCAACGTCGGTCTGAACTACCTTTCCTTATCACGTTCCGCCGATACGCTATCCGGCGGCGAAGCCCAGCGAATTCGCCTAGCTAGCCAGATTGGAGCCGGTTTAGTCGGGGTCATGTATGTGCTGGATGAGCCGTCCATCGGCTTGCATCAGCGGGACAACGAGCGCCTGCTGGAAACATTGATTCACCTGCGCAATCTGGGCAATACCGTCATTGTGGTAGAGCATGACGAAGATGCGATTCGCGCCGCAGATCATGTGATTGATATCGGCCCAGGCGCTGGCGTTCACGGTGGGCAAGTGGTGGCAGAAGGAACCGTCGATGACATTATGGCGGCTCCAGAATCCTTAACCGGCCAGTTCCTTAGCGGAAAGCGGGAAATTGCGGTTCCAGCGCAGCGTGTTCCCGGCGATCCGAGTAAGGTGTTGAAGCTAATCGGCGCTACCGGCAACAACCTGAAAGACGTGACCTTAACTCTGCCGGTTGGCCTGTTTAGCTGTATTACCGGCGTATCCGGTTCGGGCAAATCAACGCTGATTAACGACACTTTGTATTCCATTGCACAGCGTCAATTAAACGGCGCTACCATTACCGAACCAGCACCATACCGTGATATTCAGGGTTTGGAACATTTCGATAAAGTCATAGATATCGATCAAAGTCCTATTGGCCGGACTCCACGTTCCAACCCGGCAACCTATACCGGTATCTTTACGCCTGTGCGCGAATTATTCGCCGGGGTTCCTGAATCTCGCACCCGCGGCTATAACCCAGGCCGTTTCAGCTTTAACGTGAAAGGTGGGCGCTGCGAAGCCTGCCAGGGCGATGGCGTAATTAAGGTGGAAATGCACTTCCTGCCAGATATTTACGTCCCTTGCGATCAGTGCAAAGGTAAACGCTATAACCGTGAAACGCTGGAAGTGAAATACAAAGGCAAAAACATTCACGAAGTATTGGAAATGACCATCGAAGAAGCGCGGGAATTCTTTGATGCGGTACCTGCGCTGGCGCGTAAGCTGCAAACCCTTATTGACGTTGGGCTATCCTATATTTGTCTGGGGCAATCAGCGACGACGCTGTCCGGCGGTGAAGCGCAGCGCGTGAAACTGTCGCGCGAGCTATCCAAACGTGGCACAGGGCAAACCCTGTATATTCTTGATGAACCGACTACCGGCCTGCATTTTGCCGATATTCAGCAATTGTTGGCGGTATTACACCAGCTGCGCGATCAGGGCAATACCATCGTGGTAATTGAGCATAATCTGGACGTGATTAAAACCGCAGACTGGATTGTGGATCTTGGCCCGGAAGGGGGCAGCGGCGGCGGTGAGATTTTAGTATCAGGTACACCGGAAACCGTTGCTGAGTGCGAAGCTTCTCATACCGCGCGTTTCCTGAAGCCACTTTTGGCGCGTAAATAAAAGCGCAATAAAACGTGCTATCGGGGGGCGAGTTCATCGCCTCCCGCTCTGCTGACTCTCTAAGATCAAGCGCGTAATTCTTGCCGAATCTGTTCCGATAAACCTTGTAATACCAATTGATAAGAGCCATCAATCAACGCATAGAATTGAGAATTTGGCAGCTTTCCATCCAGAAACACCGTGTTCCAGTGCGCTTTATTCAAGTGATCACTCGGCACGATCTCCGGATGCTTTCCACGCAGTTGTTCTGCTAATTCCGGACTACTTTTCAATGAAATAGCAGGACGCCCCCGTACCTCGCTAACCATGGCAAACATCACATCGCCAACCTTAATCTGATTCGCCTGCCACTCTTCATGATCGCTTTGTTCCGCTCCCGGTTTAGACAGACAGTATTCGAGTAATGTCGAATTATTCATTCGCTTATCTCCTGTTATCTGGCCGCATTCAGCCATAAAAACCGACTATTCCAAAGACGGATTTCCTCAGAATAGTAGCCAGAGAGCGTTAGATTTTCGCTATCCGGTTTTCTGATCATGCAGTAATGCCGTGAGATTTACTGTGATCGATAGATAGACCTGACATTCCTGGCATTAATGATGACACCTACTATCAGTATATTCTTTAATCATCCCACCACAACCCACGCATCAGGAATAGGCCATCACCTTCTGTTCCTCAATAGAAAAGGGCGATATCTCTATCGCCCTTAGGTACCCAACACAATCAGATCAGCGAAAATTCACTCGCCATCTGTTGAGTATTTAAACAAAACGGATTTACTGCACGGCGGCAAACGCAGCGGCTACCTGCTGAACATTTTGGTGATTAACCCCAGCCATGCACACACGGCCACTCGCGATCAGGTAAACACCGAATTCTTCTCGCAGACGATCCACCTGCTGTTCAGTAAAACCGGTATAGCTAAACATGCCGCGTTGAGTCAGCAAATAATCGAAGTTACGCTGCGGCAGCGCTACTTTCAGTGCCGCGACCAGAGTGTTACGCATTTCCAGAATACGGGTGCGCATTTGCTCGACTTCATTGCGCCACTGGCTGCTTAATTCTTCGTCATTCAAGACCTTAGCCACAACCTGCGCACCAAAGTTCGGTGGGCTGGAATAGTTGCGGCGAACAGTAGCTTTGAGCTGCCCCAACACGCGGCCTGCGGCTTCTTCGCTTTCACATACCACGGATAAGCCGCCAACACGCTCGCCGTACATTGAGAAAATTTTAGAAAAAGAGTTGCTGACTAAACACGGCAAACCTTCCGCGGCCATCTGGCGAATGGCATAGGCATCTTCATTCAGACCAGCACCAAAACCTTGATAAGCAATATCGAGGAATGGGATCAATTCCCGTTCTTTGGCGATCCTGATGATCTGATCCCACTGATCGTTAGTCAGATCCGAGCCGGTCGGGTTATGGCAGCACGGATGTAACAGCACAATGCTTCTTGCCGGTAACTGCTGCAAAGTGGCCGACATTGCCTCGAAATTAACGGCTAACTTTTCATTATCAAAGTACGGATAGGTGTTCACCTTAAAACCCGCACCGCTGAAAATTGCAATATGATTTTCCCAGGTTGGATCGCTGACCCACACTTGAGAATCCGGGAAGTAGTGGTACAGGAAATCAGCCCCTACATTCAACGCGCCAGACCCCCCTACGGTTTGAATAGTGGCTATACGACTTTGTTCCAGCATCGGGTGATCTTGCCCAAACAGCAAATGCTGAATAGCAGAACGATAAGCCTGCAAACCTTCCATCGGTAAATAGACCGACGCAGCCTGTGGCTGAGCGCTCATTTGCGCTTCCGCTGTGGCTACCGCCTGCAATTGCGGGATCACACCCTGAGCATCGTAATAAAGCCCAATACTCAGGTTAACTTTATGCTCTCTGGTATCGGCTTTAAAACTTTCCATCAGCGAAAGGATGGGATCACCTGCATAGGCATCTACATTCTGGAACACGGCATTACTCTCCTTAATTAGGTGCAACCAAAATAGCACTAACTTACCCTGCCAGGCTACTCAGGAATAAAAGCGTTTACTGAAAGTAATAAATAACTTTACCTCATGTTTTATAATGTAATTATTAGGATTCTCTCTCTAAAAAACTCAGGAATGAGAAAATAATAATCAGTGAGGTATTCGGCTCTGACTAAAACGAAAAAGGCGCACATATCGCTATGCCGCGCCTTCAGATGACTTGCTAAATCATGCTCGGTGAAACTATTCGCCGATATATTCCATTGATACGCGAGACGTTAGTTTGGTAATCAATTCATAAGCGCTGATACCGGTAGCGATAGCCACTTTTTCCACTGGCAAATCCGCTCCCCATAGCTCCACTTCATCACCCACTTTATCCCTAGAATCCGGGCCGAGATCGACAGAAATCATATCCATAGAAACTCGTCCAACGAGTGGCACTTCGCGACCATTCACCCACACCGGCGTGCCGGACGGCGCGCTTCGCGGATAGCCATCGCCGTAGCCCATCGCCACTACGCCTAAACGCGTATCCCGCGGGCTGATCCAGGTTCCACCGTAGCCAACCGGTTCACCGGTTTTATGCTCGCGTACCGCAATCAGACTGGATTTCAGCGTCATCACCGGTTGCAGACCAAAATCGGCTCCGGTTTTCTGCTCCATCGGGGAAACACCATACAATATAATGCCTGGGCGAACCCAATCGCGATGGGATTCCGGCCACAGCAAGATTCCGCCGGACGCGGCAATTGACTGTTTACCCGGTTTCCCAGTGGCAAACTCATCAATGCACTGAATTTGCAGTGTTGTTGCCGAGACTTCCGGTTCATCTGCGCGGCTAAAGTGGCTCATAATATTCACCGGCTGAACCACATTCGAGCAAGCGCTCAGGCGCTGATAAAACGCTTCGGCCTCCTCCGGACGCACACCCAGACGATGCATTCCGGTATCCAGTTTCATCCAGACATTAATCGGATAAGGTAAATCTGCCTGTTCTAATGCTTCCAATTGCTCAACGCTGTGGATGGCCGTTTCGATATGATTGACCACTAATACCGGTAAATCCTCAGCGGAAAAGAAACCTTCCAGCAATAAGATAGGTTTCACGATCCCGCCGGAGCGCAGCATAAGTGCCTCTCCGATACGAGCGACGCCATAACAATCAGCATCTTGTAACGTGCGCGCAGTTTCTAACAGCCCGTGGCCATAAGCGTTTGCTTTCACAACGGCAATCAGGCGGCTTTGCGGCGCCAGACGCCGAACCTGTTGCAAGTTATGTCGCAGAGCGCGGCGGTCGATTACTGCGGTTGCCGCTTTCATTTTCTATCCTTAATTATCAATATGTACCCAAGAAAATTGGAGCTTCAGCTCAATTGAAGACGAACCACCTAATAAGCTGAATTAAGCAAGAAATTCATGTAAATGAACGTTAACTAACTACCTTAAAACTCCAGATTCGCTGGGGATTATTCGTCGTCGTATTGCGGACCGGCATAATTATCAAAGCGCGACCACTGACCGTTGAAGGTCAAACGAACCGAACCGATCGGACCATTACGTTGTTTACCCAAAATGATTTCTGCGATGCCCTTCATATCGCTATTTTCGTGATAAACCTCATCGCGATAAATAAACATGATCAAGTCGGCATCCTGCTCAATCGAGCCAGATTCACGTAAGTCGGAGTTCACCGGCCGCTTATCGGCACGCTGCTCCAGGCTTCGGTTAAGCTGAGAAAGCGCCACCACCGGTACCTGTAGTTCTTTCGCCAACGCCTTGAGGGAGCGAGAAATTTCCGCAATTTCCAAAGTACGGTTATCAGAAAGCGCAGGTACCCGCATCAATTGCAGGTAGTCGATCATAATCATGCTCAGGCCACCGTTTTCACGGTAAATTCGCCGCGCTCGCGAGCGCACTTCCGTCGGCGTCAGGCCCGAAGAGTCATCAATATACATATTGCGTTTTTCCAGCAGAATACCCATGGTGCTGGAAATACGCGCCCAATCCTCATCATCCAACTGACCGGTACGAATGCGGGTTTGATCGACGCGAGACAGGGACGCGAGCATACGCATCATAATCTGGTTTCCGGGCATCTCCAGACTGAAGATAAGCACCGGTTTGTCCTGCATCATTGCCGCGTTTTCGCAAAGGTTCATGGCGAAAGTGGTTTTACCCATCGACGGACGCGCCGCCACGATGATCAAATCTGATTTCTGTAAACCCGCGGTTTTCTTATCCAAATCCTGATAGCCGGTAGAAACGCCGGTCACGCCATCATGCGGGCGCTGATAAAGTTGCTCAATACGCGCAACGGTATCTTCCAGAATCCGGTCGATACTTTTCGGACCTTCATCTTTATTGACGCGGTTTTCCGCAATCTGGAATACCTTGGATTCGGCCAGATCCAGTAGATCTTCACTGGTACGCCCTTGAGGATCGTAACCGGCATCAGCGATCTCGTTTGCGACCGAAATCATTTCGCGTACTACTGCACGTTCACGAACAATATCGGCATAAGCGCCGATGTTCGCCGCACTTGGCGTATTTTTTGACAACTCGGCCAGATAAGCAAAACCGCCGACGGACTCCAGATCCCCTTTCTGTTCCAATGATTCGGAAAGAGTGATCAAGTCGATCGGCTTGCTCATTTCCAGCAAGCGTTGCATTTCAGTAAAGATCCGGCGATGAGGGCGACTGAAGAAATCGTTGCTGGTAACTCGTTCGGAAACGTTGTCCCAGCGTTCGTTATCCAGCATCAAACCGCCCAACACGGACTGCTCTGCCTCCAGCGAATGAGGCGGGAGTTTCAGCCCTTCCATCTGGCGGTCTCGTGGCTCTGTCGTATTGTTGGTTGGTTTTTTTCCTGCCATGAAGAGTGTTCTTTACCCGGTTGAGAATAGAAAATATAACGACCCAGTATACGCGATGATAGGCAGCGAGTAATTATATACCCGTTGAATTAGCTATCGCATATCGGTATTAGCCTCATGGTTATAAAGGTGGAACCGCCAACATCTTAGCTGTAGGGTTAAATGACTTCCATTATGAGGATTTCACATGGCCAAGCGTATTCAGTTTTCCACAACCGGCGGTCCCGATGTGTTGCAATATATTGATTTTACGCCAAAGGATCCGGAAGAACATGAGGTGCAGGTGGAAAATAAAGCCATCGGCATTAACTATATTGATACCTACATCCGCAGCGGTTTATACCCGCCAGCCCAGCTTCCAAGCAGCTTGGGAACCGAAGGGGCGGGAGTTATCAAAAAGGTCGGTTCGGCGGTGAGCACTTTAAAAGTAGGTGATCGCGTGGTGTATGCACAATCAGCCCTTGGTGCTTACAGTGAAATTCATAATGTTCCAGCCGAAAAGATCGCTCTGTTGCCAGATAACATTTCTTTTGAGCAAGCAGCGGCCTCATTTCTGAAAGGGTTGACGGTGCAATATTTGCTACGTCAAACCTACGAAATCAAACCAGGAGAAACCTTCCTGTTTCACGCTGCCGCCGGTGGCGTCGGGCTGATTGCCTGCCAATGGGCAAAAGCGCTGGGAGCCAGACTGATTGGAACCGTAGGCTCTGACGAAAAAGCCGAGTTGGCAAAAGCGGCAGGAGCCTGGGCCACAATAAACTACGCTAAAGAAAATATCTCGCAACGGGTTATCGAGCTGACTCAAGGGGAAAAAGTAAAGGTTGTTTATGATTCCGTCGGAAAAAGCACTTGGATTGATTCACTCAGCAGCCTGCAAAAGCGCGGCTTACTCGTAAGTTTCGGTAACGCTTCCGGCCCGGTTACCGGCGTGGATTTAGGTATTCTCAACCAGAAAGGCGGACTTTATGTTACTCGGCCATCGCTAAATTGGTATGTTACCAATCGGCAGGAACTTGAGCAGGCCAGCAGCGAGCTATTCTCACTGATTGCCTGCGGCGCGATTAACGTCGATGTAGCACCAGAGCAGAAGTTTCCACTGAGTCAAGCCCAACGGGCGCACCTGATGCTGGAAGGCAGGAAAACCACCGGCTCCAGCCTTCTCATTCCTGGAAACTAACGATTAACTGACGTTTATTTTCGGCAATTATCCTGATTTCAGCCAGTAAAAAAGGGTTCCCGCAAAGGAACCCTTTTTTATAACGCATTGATACAGTGTAGGGGTACAGCAGTGTATTCCGACGGGAAAGAGTGCGGCTTATGCCACTATTGTTATTCCCGGCGAAGATGAAAATATTGATACAAGAAACTATCGATTCGCATCCTAGCAGCCAGTTCAGGCAAAAAAAACGCTTTAACCGCAAATTAGCGGATAAATGTTTCAAGCTGTGATCACAACCGCAAAACCTCTGTTCAACTTTTCTTCAGTTGCATTTATTTCATGTGGTTTACACAAGAAAAACTTATCTTAACATTTTGTACTTTCTGCCATTTAGCCGACAGAAGCCGATCGATATTCCATCAATTATATTAGTAGCGACGAATAGTCGGATTCTGCATAGCGCGCCAGATCCATACAATCGCAACGGCTAAAATCAGCCACGGTAATAACTTAATCATCATCACAAATAACCCACCGACCATCATAAAAGCAGCCGCAACCAGCAAAGCACCTAAAATGCCCAGCAGGGAAATACCGGTCACCATCAGCATGATGAAAAAACCGATAACAAAGAAAATCTCTAACATGGTTGGCTCCTCAATAATTGTTATCATCCAAAATATTGGATAATGCTGATTGGGTATTACAAGAAGCGTGCCAGCTTATAGATAAGGGCTAATTGACTGAATTAAATAGAGATGAACAATTGTAGCCCGCTAAAGAACATAACGGGCTTGGTCATTTTGACTAACTTATAGTGAATTATGTTGAGGCTGTTTCACTAACGATAGGGCTTTCTCTACCACGGAAACATCGGCGCCAGGCTTATGAGCATTCTCGCTTAAATGGCGGCGCCACTGACGCGCACCGGGAATGCCCTGGAAGATGCCCAGAATATGTCGGGTGATATGGCCTAAATAAGCCCCACGCGCTAATTCTTGCTCAATGTAGGGATAGAGAGCCTCTACCGCCGCTACACTATCCGTAATCGCCGCCTGTGGATCGAAGAGTTCGCGGTCTACCTGCGTCAAAATACTCGGATTTTGATATGCCTCGCGGCCAATCATCACGCCATCGAGATATTTGAGGTGTTCTTTCGCTTCATCCAAGGTTTTCACGCCGCCGTTGATGGCGATGGTCAACTCGGGGAAATCACGCTTTAGCTGATAAACTCGCGGATAATCCAGAGGTGGCACTTCACGATTTTCCTTCGGACTCAAACCGGATAGCCAGGCTTTACGCGCATGAATAGTAAACATATCGCAACCGCCCTGCTCTGAGACTTTCTGCACGAAATCACACAAAAACTCGTAGCTGTCCTGATCGTCAATGCCGATTCGGGTTTTAACCGTTACCGGTATGGAAACCACATCGCGCATCGCTTTAACACAATCGGCAACCAGCTCCGCTTCCCCCATCAAACAGGCACCAAAGCGACCGTTTTGCACCCGATCGGAAGGGCAACCAACATTCAGATTAATTTCGTTATAACCACGCTGTTCCGCTAGTTTCGCGCAATGGGCTAACGCCTGCGGATCGCTGCCGCCCAATTGTAGCGCTACCGGATGATCTTGCTCACTGTAAGCCAGATAATCAGCCTTGCCGTGGATAATGGCACCAGTGGTGACCATTTCCGTGTAAAGCAGCGCCTGTTTGGTCAGCAAACGGTGGAAATAGCGGCAGTGACGATCCGTCCAATCGAGCATCGGCGCGACGGAGAAACGTTGTAATGGGTAGCCTGAATGACCAGTTTGGGCGTTAGATACAGTCTGATTTTCGTGCATGTGCGGTGAGTTTCATCGGTTGTTATTACGTCAATTCCCGCTGTTTTGGTTGCATAGCAAATCATCAGTGGGCTGGAATGCGGGATTATACCATAGAACCTAAGGACGCATTCCAGCGCAATAATCTTACGACTTAACCTATTGATCTATGCGGAAATGTGACGCGGATAGAGGTAACTCACGGCGCCTATCGGCGATCACGCGGAGATATGTTAAAATTGCACAAATAATAATGTTGCGGGACGATTATCATGACTTCAATCAACCAAGAAAAGCTGCTTGCTCAGGCCGAAAGCCTGTGTAAACAACGAAATGTACGGCTGACTCCGCAACGTTTGGAAGTTTTGCGTCTGATGGCACAGCAACCGGGCGCAATCAGCGCTTATGATCTGCTGGATTTATTGCGGGTTTCCGAGCCTCAGGCTAAGCCGCCAACCGTCTATCGCGCTTTGGATTTTCTTTTAGAACAAGGATTTATACACAAAGTTGAGTCGGCAAACAGCTATGTGCTGTGCCATCATTTTGAGGAGCCGCTGCACACCTCAGCGCTGTTTATTTGCGATCGCTGCGGTTTGGTAACGGAAAAAACCACCGTTGGTATTGAAGAAGCCTTAGCTTTGCTGGCGAAACAATCAGGTTTTGCGCTGCGTCACAGCGTGGTAGAGGCTCACGGCCTTTGCGCCACGTGCGGCGAAGTCGAAGCCTGTGATAGCCATGAACATTGCGATCACGACCATAGTCTAGTGGCAAAAAGAAAGTAACCTTGGAAAAGTAACCCCTGGTGCAGAAATCATTTCTGTCGTCATACGGCGGCAGAAATAAAATAAAAAATGGTTTGTCGTCATGACTCACTGTATTAATTAACATTGTATTGATTGACATTAATTATAACCAACACTGGAAGTGTCAGCACCTCCTTGTGCTTGCAACATCTTAATATAAAACATGTAAACTTGATGATATTAAATTATATTTTAATAAATAACTCTATTTATAAAATATCGACACATTTAATAACACCGTGGAGGGAGGTAAGTTTTATATTCATATATTAATACCAACTCAGGTTACCAGCGATATTTGGTATGATCTTCCCAAGCTTTCACTTCTTTTTCCGCAGCTTCCTTCTGATAACCGTATTTTTCCTGAATTTTACCTACCAGCTGTTCGCGTTTCCCTTCTATCACCTTCAGGTCATCATCCGTCAGCTTGCCCCATTTCTCTTTAATTTTCCCTTTAAACTGCTTCCAGTTACCGTCGGCTTGATCTTTATTCATAATATCTCCGTTAACTTTTGTTAGCTCAGTTTATTTAATTCCTATTAATATATAGGCTAATATAATTACCAGTAAATTAATAAGACAATCTTAAATTGAATCGTTGTCTTATTCTTACCGTGAAATAACTATAGCAGAGCATTCTGCCGATGGCTAAATTAGTACTATGGAATAGTAATGAAATAGTAGGCAGGCTAAGAAAACCTCATATTATTCTGTATTTAAATCAGCAAGTAACTCGTTATTATCGGATAGTTCTCAATATTACTAAAACACTGTCATGTGAGTGATTAACCAATATATATGCCTTCATTTCTGATGAGATACAGGATTATTTGAGTCGTAGCACACATAATAAAACCCCAATGAAGGGGCTTTATTTAAGGGATAAAATCAATTGCTATTAACGCTAACTACCGCAGGTAGGAATACGTGGTTCGTTAAATCCAGTCGCCATTGCGGATAACGCCAACGGCTAAACCTTCGATAGTAAATGTTTGCTCGCGCAGATCGACGACGATGGGCTGAAATTCACTGTTTTCAGGCAGCAACTGAACAATATTACCTTGTTTTTTCAGACGCTTAACAGTAACTTCATCATCAATACGCGCCACCACAACCTGCCCATTGCGCACATCCTGAGTTTTATGAACCGCAAGCAAATCACCGTCCAGAATACCGATATCTCTCATAGACATACCGTTTACCCGCAGCAGAAAATCAGCATTAGGCTTAAACAGCGAAGGATCAACTTTATAGTGACCTTCAATATGCTGCTGCGCTAACAGCGGTTCGCCCGCAGCAACCCGGCCAATCAGCGGCAGGCCTTCTTCGTCTTCCATTAATAGGCGAATACCACGAGAAGCGCCGGAGACGATCTCAATCACCCCTTTACGCGCCAACGCCTTTAGATGCTCTTCTGCGGCATTAGGCGAACGGAACCCCAGACGCTGCGCGATCTCGGCACGTGTCGGTGGCATGCCCGTTTGCGAGATGTGATCGCGAACCAAGTCGTAGACCTGTTGCTGTCTGGTAGTAAGTGCTTTCATTCCGCCCCCTGTTTGTTTATACAGTTTAGCTGTGAGTATATACAGCCAAACCCCTATTGGGAACCGAAGAGTGAATAAAAACAGGGATTAATGGCTGTATTGTTCTTCACCACTATTTGCTCTTTCCCTGAACTATGCCAAATTCAAGTATTGCCACAGCACAGTAGCCCAAATAAATACCGCCAGCAGGATAGTGATGAGCACTGCGGCGGACCCCATATCCTTTGCCCGACCTGAAAGGTCATGCAGCTCGCTGCCAATCCGGTCAACAACCGCTTCAATCGCACTGTTGATAATTTCAACCACCACCACCAAGACGACAGATCCGATCAATAAAATTCGCTCTATGACTCCCACATCAAGCCAGAAGGCCAGTATGATAGCGATGACGGCCACCACGGCCTCCTGCCGGAAAGCGGCTTCATTTTTCCAAGCAGCGGTTAACCCTTTCACAGAATAACCTGCCGCTTTATAGATACGGGTTAGTCCTGTTGATTGATTAGCCATGAGTTATGTACCTTTTTATTGGATTGATAATAGTTTCGCTGCTTCCATCAGTCTGATCACCACAGATCTCAAAACGAGTTTCTGGTATCCTTGCGGCGAATTGCTAACAAGAGGCTTCACGTTGTTATGTCAGGTTGGCGTAAAATATATTATAAGTTACTGAATTTACCACTTAAATTGTTGGTAAAAAGCAAGGTAATCCCCGCAGATCCTGTGACTGAACTGGGGTTAGACCCGTCACGTCCAATTTTGTATGTTTTACCTTATAACTCTAAGGCTGATTTGCTGACATTGCGAGCGCAGTGCCTGGCACAAGATCTTCCCGATCCGTTGATTCCACTGGAAATAGACGGTGCACAGCTGCCAAGTCACGTTTTCATCGATAATGGCCCACGGGTATTTCGCTATTATGCCCCGAAGCAGGAATCGGTAAAATTATTCCACGATTATCTGGATCTGCATCGCAATAATCCTGAGCTGGATATTCAGATGCTACCGGTATCAGTAATGTTTGGCCGCTCTCCGGGCCGGGAAGGTCACGGTACACCACATCTGCGCGTACTGAACGGCGTACAAAAATTCTTTGCCGTACTGTGGCTGGGTCGCGATAGCTTTGTGCGATTCTCGACTACCGTTTCCCTGCGCCGCATGGCCAGTGAGCACGGCACTGACAAAACCATCGCCCATAAGCTGGCCAGAGTCGCGCGTATGCACTTCTCTCGTCAGCGTTTAGCTGCCGTTGGCCCAAGTCTGCCGGCACGTCAGGAGCTATTTAAAAAGCTGCTGGCGTCAAAAGCTATCGAAAAAGCGGTGGCTGATGAAGCGCGTACCAAGAAAATTTCCCACGAAAAAGCGCAGCAAAATGCCATCAATTTGATGGAAGAGATTGCGGCAAACTTCTCTTATGAAGCCGTGCGTTTATCCGATCGCGTGTTGAGTTGGACCTGGAACCGTCTGTATCAGGGCATCAATGTTCATAACGCCGAGCGCGTGCGCCAATTGGCACAAGATGGCCACGAAATCGTGTATGTCCCCTGCCATCGTAGCCACATGGACTATCTGTTGCTGTCCTACGTGCTTTATCATCAAGGCCTGGTACCGCCGCATATTGCTGCCGGTATCAACCTGAACTTCTGGCCGGCTGGCCCGATTTTCCGTCGTTTAGGTGCCTTCTTTATTCGCCGTACCTTTAAGGGCAACAAGCTGTATTCCACCGTGTTCCGTGAATACCTAGGTGAGCTATTCACCCGTGGTTATTCCGTTGAATACTTTGTGGAAGGTGGCCGTTCACGCACCGGTCGGCTGCTGGAACCCAAAACTGGCACCCTGTCGATGACAATACAGGCCATGCTACGCGGCGGCTCCCGCCCTATTACTCTGGTGCCAATTTACATCGGTTACGAGCACGTAATGGAAGTTGGGACATACGCCAAAGAACTGCGCGGCGCGACCAAAGAGAAAGAAAGCCTGATGCAAATGCTGCGCGGTCTGCGCAAACTTCGCAATTTGGGTCAGGGCTATGTGAACTTTGGCGAACCTTTGCCATTGACTACTTATCTCAACAACAACGTGCCAGACTGGCGTGATGCTATCGATCCAATCGAAGCTCAGCGCCCAAGTTGGCTGACTCCGGCGGTTAACGATTTAGCTGCTAAAATTATGGTTCGTATCAATAATGCCGCAGCGGCTAACGCAATGAACTTATGTTCTACCGCGCTGCTGGCATCGCGTCAGCGTTCATTGACTCGCGAGCAACTGTTGGAGCAACTCGATTGCTACCTGCAACTGCTACGCAATGTGCCTTACGCCAAAGATGTGACCGTACCGGATAAAACGCCGGAAGAGTTGCTGAACCACGCGTTGAAAATGAATAAGTTCGAGGTAGAGAAAGACAACATCGGTGACATCATAATCCTGCCACGTGAGCAGGCGGTGTTAATGACTTACTACCGTAATAATATTCAGCACTTGCTGATGCTGCCTTCACTGATTGCTAGCATGGTGATGTACCATCGCCGTATTACTCGTTCCGAGTTATTACGCAAGATCGGTATGATTTACCCAATGCTGAAAGCCGAGCTTTTCCTGCATTATACCAAGGAAGAACTTGCGCCAACGCTGGATACGCTGGTTAACGAACTGGCGCGCCAACAGTTGATTTGCGATAAAGGCGATGAATTAGTGTTGAATCCAGCGCGTATTCGTCCGTTGCAGCTGCTGGCCGCTGGCGTGCGTGAAACTCTGCAACGCTACGCAATTACGCTCTCTTTGCTCAGCGCAAACCCAAGCATCAATCGGGGCGCGCTGGAGAAAGAGAGTCGCATCATGGCGCAGCGTCTTTCCGTACTGCATGGTATTAACGCGCCGGAATTCTTTGATAAGGCCGTATTCTCCACGCTGGTTGCAACTCTGCGCGAAGAAGGCTATATCAACGATATTGGCGATGCGGTGCAGGAACATACGCTGGAAGTTTACAATATGCTAAGCAACCTGATGACGCCGGAAGTGAAGCTGACGATTGAAAGCGTCAGTATGCCTGCCGAGACAAATCAGTTACCTGCTCCAGATAAACCAGCAGAATAATTTCCAGATAGCTGAATAAGCAAAGGGCCAGATAATATCTGGCCCTTTCTATTTGTATCATTTGGGGTTTAATTCAATGACCAATAGCTCAACAGAATCCCAAGGAACAGAACCAAACCAACGTAATTATTATTCAGGAAAGCCTGGAAACAAGGTTCACGCTGACGTTTAGCAATCATTTTCTGCTGATGAATAAATAGAGCGCCGGCTAATAAAACGGACCAATAGAACGCCCCGCCTAAATGCATCAGATAACCGATAATCACCATCAATAACAACGTAGCCAGTTGCAGCAACCCGACGATGAGGCGGTCATACTGACCGAATAGAATAGCCGTGGATTTGACGCCAATTTTTAGGTCATCGTCCCTATCTACCATCGCATACAGCGTGTCATAAGCGACGGTCCAGCAAATATTCGCCAACAGCAACAACCAACATACCAGCGGCAGGCTTTCGCTTACTGCGGCAAAACCCATTGGAATCGACCAGCCAAATGCCGTGCCTAACACCACCTGCGGCAAGTTGGTTACCCGCTTCATAAAGGGATAAATCCAGGCCAGTGCCAGCCCCACCAGAGATAGCCAGATGGTCATACTGTTTAAGGTCAGAACCAGCCCGAACGAGATCAGCACCAGTACGCCAAACAGGATTTTGCTTTCTTTTTCGCTCACAGCGCCACTGGGCAATGGCCGTGAAGCGGTGCGTTTTACGTGTCCATCGATTTTACGATCGGCGAAATCATTCACCACACAGCCTGCGGCACGCATCATAAACACGCCCAGCACGAACACGATCAGAATTTTTGCATCAGGAATACCGCGTCCTGCCAGCCATAACGCCCATAATGTTGGCCACAGTAACAGCAGTGAACCAATAGGCTTATCAATTCGCATCAAACGGCAATAGGCGCGCCATTTGCTTTGAAGAACACTTCCATCCAATTTATTTATCTCCCAAATCTTTGCTCATAGTCACACCCTGGAAAGCTGATATAACGGCGACGCTGGCAAGAATACTTCCGTCAGCAACAGGGGTTTCCCAGACAGGCGTAAAAGTGAACGGCGCGCCCAAAGCTTTTCCTGTAACCCCGTTTGGATATAGTCTCGCGTCAGAGCATCGCCACTGAACAGATAGCGCCCTAGAGGCACCGTTCCCAGATCCACCAGCGCACGATCGGAGCCAGAAAGGGTTTCTTCTGGCACCACCGTCCGCCCCAATAACCAAGGCTGAGCATCACCGAACAAAATAACTTCTCTCAGCCAATAACGCTGGCTTATCGGCAAATGTTCCGCCTCTTCACCCAGTTCATCGCGAGTAATAAAACATTCCAGCTTTGGTTCGATATGTACCCGTTGGCAATGTTGCTCAAAACGGCGGGTCATTGACCCCAGCTCCATCAACCAATCGGCAATATCGGCACTGAGATTAGGCTGATCAATAGATCGCCATTGAATAGGTTTTAGAATTGATACCTCGCCGTATGACATTCGGCTCGCTCCCGCCGGGGATACATCTGGCTCCCCGCAATTGGTCAACATGGGGCTATTGTAGCGCAGAAAGCCCTTGGGGTAACACGTCGAGTAGCATCTGATGATCATAACGACAACAGTGAGTTAACTGCGTCACATTTGCAGAATGCATTAGGTAAATTGATCTAATTAAGAGAAATAAGGTTGAGAAAGGGAAGAACGCGATAACCATCATAAATCATCGCCAAAGATGTCGCAGATAAAATCAGTCGGGGTATACATTCGTACGTAAACCAAAATCCACACGCGCAGTAGCCGCCATAGATCACAAAGAAAAAAGGTGCGCCACGGCGCACCAATCATCCAGCCACATTCGGCAGCGCTGGGTATCTAGCCCTTGCCTTTGACGCTGCCAATAAAGGTTTGACGCGCGGAGGTTGAGCCTAGTTTTTCCGCTTCATTCAGCAGTTTCAGCGCTTTATCCACATCGCCCGCTTTTACCGCATCTTTGATCGCCTGATTGAAATAGCTTTCGGTATCGTTAAGCATTGGCTCGGTCGGTTTACTCACCGGAGCCGGTGCGGCTGCCACTACGGGCTGAGTATTTCCGACCACGACAGGAGCGGGCGCGGCTGGCTGAGTGAAACCAATCATAATGTTGCCCATGCTTTGTTCCGCAGTGGCTTTGATTTTCAGCACACCAGTCGGAGCATGGCTGGCGATAGGATCGGGAATATTTGGTACTGCGTTACCTACGCCTTGGGCATAGGCTTTGGCCGGATCGAGCAGTTGAGTCGTTTTTGCCAGATCCTGTTTGGTGGTGTACACCAGCAGGTAGATTTGTTTTTGGCCTAATGCTGGAGTCAGTTTCAGTACGCCTTCAAGACGATCGAAACTCATGATGCCGGCTTTTTCGTAGGTAAAATAGCTGGCTGGATAGTAGGCCGCCGGGCGCATTTGTTCGTCCAGCACCACGACGCTTGGAGAGTAGAGTTTATTATCCACCACCTGACTACTCAGCGTGACTTCCATCGAACCGCGATCGGCTGGCAACGCGAAAGCGGCTACCGCACCTTCAATTTCACCCTGAGAAATATGCGGGCTGGCGTTGGTCAGTTTGATTTCCTGCGACGCCGGTGGAACTAACGGTTGCCACGGCAAGCTTTGTAAAGTCGATGGACTAATGCTCGGTGCAACCGAAACATTGGCCGGAGAAATAGTAGAAGCGGCCTGCACTGCCAGCGGCGCAGTCAAACCCAAGGCCAGAGACAAACAGAGTGACAGCAGATTCTTTTTCATTGTTATACCCTCATAGATTGAGCGTCAGCGCTAACTCCGCACGGGCAAGGTCGGCAAAGTTAACCAATCCATAACCCTTTATGTTTCAATCGGCTTTAAGGTGGCGATTTGAAATTTATCGGGTTATCACTTGATCTTGCTTTAAAAAATCAAACAGCCGCCCCGAAGGACGGCTGCGTCACTGCTGTTACCACCAGGCTTCGAATTGTGCGCCGAAGGTTACTTCGTTGTTTTTACCACGGCTATCGGTGCCGATAGTGCCGTTCTGCGCCAGCCCGAGGTCAGGACTGCCCTTAACGTTATCGTAGCCCCATTTCTCATCCCAGTTTGCATAGGTTGCAAACACGCGGATGGCCGGACGAGACCAGATGCTATCCCCCGCCTGCCATTGTTGAGCCAGAGTCAGTTTGTACTGGCCGTTACGGTCGCCGGTACGCTGAGATTTCACGTTGTCGTAGCCTGCTTCCAGTAAGGTGCTCATGATCGGCGTCCATTTATACATTGGGCGCACGCCCACACTGTACCAAGTGGTGCCGTTTTTGTTATCCCAATCGGTATCCTGGTATAAAGCGACGTACATCATGTCCCATTTTTCAGCCAGATTAATGGCACCGTGGTCAATAATACGCAGCATACTGCCGTTGTTATTCACCAGAGAGCCCTGTGAATGGCCGCTGTTCCATGAGGTCATCGAATCGGTGGCGTACTGAACCACAAATTTGTTAAAGCCGCCGAACATGCTTTGAGTATGTTCCGCCGTCAGCAAGACGCCGTCTTTGGTCGCATCTTGTGCCAATGCATAACCGTCCTGAGTATTAGCGCGACCGTAGTCCACACCGAACTCAAGCGTACCGCCTGGGTTGGTTTCCAATCCGGCTAAACGCACGTCAAACACGTCATTAATGGTTTTATCTGCATCTTTACGCTGATTATCGATCCAGGCGCTGGAGCCACCGGCTTCAGAGTTACGGGTTGCGGCCAAAGACAGCTTGCCGAAGCCCAGATCGATGTTTTCCAAACCTGCACCTGGGCCGGAGATATCCCAGTAGTAGAAGTCGATCATGTGAACGTCATGACGTTGATAGAAGCGTTTACCTGCCCACATGGTGGAACCCGGCAACCATTCGATCAGATTCTTACCCTGCACGTTGGCTTCACGGAAAGCGGGATCCGTTGATTCCCAATCGTCACGCTGTGATACGGAATAGGCTACGTTGGTATCGAAGTAGAAGCTTTTATCCCCTTCTTTCCACAGTTCCTGGCCTAATTTGATTTCCGCATAGGTTTCACATTCGTTGCCCAAACGGTATTTAGTTTGAGCGCCGGTGGTTTTGAAACATTGTTGCTCACCGCCGCTCCCTGTCCAACCGATACCAGAACGTGCATAACCGTGGAAATCTACGGCCATCGCTTGTGTTGACAGAACACCAGCGGCAACAGCCAGTGCTATCGGTAACTTGCGCAGAGTAGTCATCAGAAATCTCCTGTTTAATTTGCCTAACGGCGTGCGTGCTTTACATTCACTGTCAGTAGACGCCCGGCTCTTGATGCAGCCGTTGACACGCAGAGCCATCTTCACGGAACAGATGACAGCGATATGGCGGCAGCCCGATGGCGAATGTTGCACCTTCTTCTACCAGCACCACGTCGTTCTGGCGGTAAACCAGGTTCTGACGTATTGCGGGGATTTGGATATGAATCTGTGTTTCATTGCCCAGTTGCTCTACTACCTGAATCGGGCCTTCCAGCGTGACTTCCGATTCGCTGCTTGGCAGCAGATGCTCCGGTCGAATACCCAGCGACATATTGGCGCCGACCTGTACGCGATCGCCTTCCACCGGTAGCCAGACCAACTGGCGGTTCGGTAGCTCGATTTGTACCTGACGAGGCTCAACGGCGGTCACTTTCACTGGGAGGAAATTCATTTTTGGCGAACCGATAAAACCGGCGACAAAGCGGTTGGCCGGGTAGTGATATAGCTCCAGCGGTTTACCCACCTGCGCCACGTTACCGGCATCCAACACCACGATTTTGTCTGCCAGCGTCATGGCTTCGACCTGATCGTGCGTAACGTAAATCATGGTGCGTTGCAGGCGCTTGTGAAGTCGGGAAATCTCAATGCGCATCTGCACCCGCAGCGCGGCGTCCAGGTTGGATAAGGGTTCGTCCAGCAGGAACACATCCGGTTCAGCCACCAGCGTACGACCAATAGCGACTCGCTGACGTTGCCCGCCGGACAAGGCTTTTGGCCGACGATCCAATAGGTGCGCCAGTTGCAGCACTTCAGCGACCTGATTAACTCGCTGGTTAATTTCAGTTTTTTTGGCACCGGCCAGCTTCAGGCCGAAAGACATGTTTTCCGCCACCGACAGATGGGGATAGAGCGCATAAGACTGGAATACCATGCCGATGCCGCGTTCTGCGGGCGGCACTTCGTTCATCCGTTTACCGCCGATCAACAACTCGCCAGCGGTAATATCCTCAAGACCGGCTATCATGCGCAGCAGCGTTGATTTCCCGCAGCCTGACGGACCGACAAACACCACAAATTCACCATCTTCGATCTCCAGATTGACGTCTTTGGAGATCACGACCTCACCAAAGGCCTTATAAACGCCGCTTAGCGTTACGTTAGCCATGCGTTACTCCTTTGCTTGCGCAAACAACTTTTTCATGTGAATCCGATTGAAGAAAAATGGCGGAAGCAAAACCCGGCATAACCCAGCGATGACTCCCAGCACTCTGATGACTTTCTCTCTGCGCGCCGTGCCGCCATGCCACTGGCAAGGTTGCCTCGGACGGCGTCGCCGTCTGAGTATAAGGCTGCAAATTGATCAGCGCTTCAACACATTGATCTTGCTGGGTAATAAATAATCTGATTACGCCGTTCTGCTGGCTGATTTCAGCCAGTTGCCCTTGTTGAATCACCGGCTGACGGCGTAGAGCCAACAACGTTTGGCAAAAGCGCAGGGTGGAATCAGGATCCTGCTGCTGGCGGCTGATGGCCATAGCGCGATGTTCAATAGCCACACGCTGATACCAATGAATCTCTCCGGACGTAGCCTGCTCTGGCGCTTCGTGCCACGGCATCGGCGTCTGCGCACCTTGTGGTTCCTGTAGCGAAGCGGCGTGAGGCAAGCCCAGCTCTTCCCCTTGGTACAGCGCTATAGGCGCGGGCAATAGCGCCAGCAAGGTCAGAAAAGCGTCTGCGGAGCGAAGATCGCCCTGCCCCCAGTTGCTCACTACCCGTGGCCGCTCGGCGTCGCCGGTGCTCCACACGGACTGAGAAAGCGTGGCCCGACGCTCGGCTAATACCGACACCAGTTTTTCCGAACTGAACGGCACCACCTGCTGAGCCAAGGCACCTTGCAATAGCGGTTGCTGTAACGCCTCGGAGCCTGCGTTGCTCTGTGGGTTAATCCACACCGCCAGGCCTTGTTCGGCTAACCGCCGAGCCGTCTGCTCGCAGGGTTGCATATCCTGTGGCACAACCAGCCCATCAATCGATAAGGCGTTCAGATAAGTCAGTGCTCTCAACAGGCCGCGATAATCCCCCATGCCGTCGCCGTTTCCGTCACGGAAACTGATCGGGTGAACCCGATACAACGTAGGATGAGGAACGGCACGCGCTGGCAACATAGTCCTGGCCCTGCAAACTGTGGTTAAAATTGATGCTGCTGATACTGCGGGAATGCCGCAATTTGGTAATCATCCGTAACAAAGTTTTTCATGGGGGAGGAGATGGGAGGATGAGAGAGGTAAGGGGGTAAGCGAAAGTTCCCACCGAAAGACAAATTCGTGATCCTGCTTACAAATTTCGACCGGTATTTTTGTGGCTAACCCCACAGAATAGGCAGCAGTGTTAACTGGGTCACAATAACCTTGTCGGGGGCGTAGACGGGGGGAGGATGAGACTGTGTCCGGTTGTGACCCAATATGACAGCGTACTAAATTGCAGCGCACCCACATTATGACGCTGTCGCTGCCACCTCGCACTGTGACTCACAGCTACCCGATAAGCGGCTATTGATTCACACGAAAGTCGGTGCCCACAAAATTGGATAAAAGGATTGGATTATGACTCACAGTTTCATGAAGTCCGGCGTTGGTAAGACCGCTCGAGTCCTGGCGCTTTCCGCGCTGACCACGCTGGTACTTTCCTCTTCCGCTTTTGCCAAGATTGAAGAAGGTAAGCTGGTTATCTGGATCAATGGCGATAAAGGCTATAACGGTCTGGCAGAAGTGGGTAAAAAATTCGAGAAAGATACCGGTATTAAAGTCACCATCGAACATCCCGATAAACTGGAAGAGAAATTCCCGCAGGTTGCGGCCACCGGCGACGGCCCTGACATTATCTTCTGGGCTCACGACCGTTTCGGCGGCTACGCGCAATCCGGCCTGCTGGCCGAAGTCCATCCATCCAAAGCCTTCCAGGACAAACTGTTCCCATTCACCTGGGACGCGGTGCGTTTCAACGGTAAGCTGATCGCCTACCCAATCGCGGTGGAAGCGCTATCGCTGATTTATAACAAAGACATTATTAAAGACGCGCCAAAAACCTGGGAAGAAATCCCAGCGCTGGATAAAGAACTGCGGGCCAAAGGCAAAAGCGCCATCATGTGGAACCTGCAAGAACCCTACTTCACTTGGCCGGTTATTGCCGCTGACGGCGGTTATGCCTTCAAGTTTGAAAACGGCATCTATAACGTGAAAGACGTCGGTGTTAACAATGCCGGAGCCAAAGCTGGCCTGCAATTCATCGTCGATTTGGTGAAAAACAAGCATATCAATGCCGATACTGACTATTCCATCGCTGAAGCCGCCTTTAACAAAGGCCAAACCGCGATGACCATCAACGGCCCGTGGGCGTGGTCAAATATCGACAAGAGTAAAATCAACTACGGCGTCACGCTATTGCCGACTTTCCACGGCCAGCCGTCTAAACCTTTCGTCGGAGTATTAAGTGCCGGTATCAACGCCGCCAGCCCGAATAAAGAGTTAGCCACTGAATTCCTGGAAAACTACCTGTTGACCGACCAAGGCCTGGCTGAAGTAAATAAAGACAAGCCGCTGGGCGCCGTGGCGCTGAAATCCTTCCAAGAGCAGTTGGCGAAAGATCCGAAGATTGCCGCCACCATGGATAACGCCACCAAAGGCGAAATCATGCCGAATATCCCGCAGATGAGCGCATTCTGGTACGCCACGCGCAGCGCGGTATTGAACGCAATCAATGGTCGACAAACTGTAGAAGCCGCATTGAACGATGCCGCGACTCGTATTACCAAGTAACGGCTCTGCTCGTTAAAGGGGCACGGATTCCGTGCCCTGATAAATTCTTCACGTCAGATCGCAGTGCTGTAGTCGCTACAGAATGGCCAAATAGTCACAAAAGGGACCCGTTATGCAGTTATCCCAAACCGAAAGTTATGGACGCAAAAAGAAAGTCGCCTGGTGGCAGAGTGATGCGCTGAAGTGGCTGGCTATTGGCCTTATCAGCCTGTTTACCTGCTATCTGATCATATTAATGTATGCGCAAGGTGAATATCTTTTTGCCATAGTGACGCTGATTCTGGTTAGCCTTGGGCTGTACGTGTTTGCCAACCGTCGCGCCTATGCCTGGCGCTATGTTTACCCCGGCGTGGCCGGTATGGGGCTATTCGTCCTGTTCCCGCTGATTTGTACCATCGCCATCGCCTTTACCAACTACAGCAGCACCAACCAGTTAACCTTTGAGCGGGCGCAATCCGTATTGATGGATCGTCAGTTCCAGACCGGAAAAACCTACGGCTTCGGCCTCTATCCTGCGGGCAATCAATGGCGTTTACAGCTCACCACGCCGGATAGCGATCAACTTTTGATATCTGAGCCTTTCAGCCTCGATGGGCTGAGCGAGCAGCGAGTTAACGTCGCTCCGGCCAACACTGAAGCACAGGGTGAACGCGCCTCTTTGCGAGTGATTACTCAAAACCGTCAGGCGCTAAACCAATTGGTCGCGGTATTGCCTGATGGCGGCGAACTGCGCATGAGTTCACTGCGCCAATTTGCCGGAACCAGCCCGCTGTATGCGCTTGGTGCAGACGGCAGGGAGCTGATTAATAAGCAAACAGGCGTTATTTATCGGCCCAATATTGCAGAAGGCTTTTATCAGGCCGTCAACGCCGATGGACAGTGGGAAAATGAAAAACTCAGCCCCGGCTTTACCGTCACTATTGGCTGGAAAAACTTCCTGCGCGTGCTGCACGATGAAGGCATCCAAAAACCGTTTATCTCAATCTTTGTCTGGACCATTATTTTCTCGGTTCTGAGCGTGACCTTTACTGTCGCCGTGGGCATGGTGCTGGCGTGCGCAGTACAATGGGACGCATTGAAAGGCAAAGCTATTTACCGAGTGATGCTGATTCTGCCCTATGCGGTGCCGTCCTTTATCTCCATTTTGATTTTCAAAGGGTTATTCAACCAAAGCTTCGGTGAAATTAACCTGATGCTGAGCCACCTGTTTGGTATCAAACCGGCGTGGTTTAACGATCCTCTGACCGCCAAGAGCATGATTTTAATCGTCAATACCTGGCTGGGTTATCCCTACATGATGATTCTGTGCATGGGATTATTGAAAGCCATCCCTGACGATTTATACGAGGCTTCCGCAATGGACGGTGCCGGGCCGTGGCAGAACTTCACCAAAATCACCTTCCCGCTGCTGATCAAACCGCTCACGCCGCTGATGATCGCCAGTTTTGCCTTTAACTTTAACAATTTCGTATTGATTCAGTTATTGACTAACGGCGGCCCGGATATGATCGGCACCACAACGCCGGCAGGGTACACCGACTTGCTGGTCAACTACACCTACCGAATCGCTTTTGAAGGCGGCGGCGGGCAGGACTTCGGCCTCGCGGCGGCAATTGCCACCCTGATTTTCATATTGGTAGGCGCGTTAGCGATACTGAATCTGAAAGCCAGCAAAATGAATTTTGATTAAGGAGGAGAGGCAGATGGCCATGGTTCAACCTAAATCCCAGCGTTTGCGTCTATTGGGTACCCATTTTCTGATGCTCTGCTTTATCGCGCTGATTATGTTCCCGTTATTGATGGTTATTGCCATTTCACTGCGACCCGGCAACTTTGCTACCGGTAGCCTGATTCCAGACCAGATTTCCTGGGAGCACTGGAAGCTGGCATTGGGGATGAGCGTGACTCACGCCGATGGCAGCGTGACGCCGCCGCCGTTCCCCGTGATGCTGTGGTTGTGGAACTCGATTAAGATCGCGGTGATTACCGCCGCCGGTATTGTCACCCTTTCCACCACCTGCGCCTATGCCTTTGCGCGTATGCGTTTCAAAGGAAAAAGTAGCCTATTGAAAGGAATGCTGATTTTTCAGATGTTCCCTGCAGTGTTGTCACTGGTAGCGCTGTATGCGTTGTTTGACCGACTCGGCCAATATTTACCGTTTATTGGGCTGAATACCCACGGCGGCGTGATTTTCGCCTACATGGGCGGTATCGCGCTGCACGTTTGGACCATTAAAGGCTATTTTGAAACTATCGATAACTCGCTGGAAGAAGCAGCCGCGCTGGATGGTGCGACGCCCTGGCAAGCATTCCGATTGGTGCTGTTGCCGCTGTCGGTACCGATTCTGGCGGTGGTGTTTATCCTGTCGTTTATTGCCGCCATTACCGAAGTACCGGTGGCCTCTCTATTGCTGCGAGATGTGAACAGTTACACGCTGGCGGTCGGTATGCAGCAATACCTCAATCCACAAAACTACTTGTGGGGTGACTTCGCCGCGGCGGCAGTCCTGTCGGCCATTCCAATTACCGCGGTGTTCCTACTGGCACAGCGCTGGCTGGTGGGCGGATTAACCGCTGGCGGGGTGAAAGGTTAGTCAGAATCGTTTTGCTGGTACAGGTGTCTGTGTCGGGTGACTGCACCAGTTGGTTACAAAGCATGCCACTGCTTACTTTGCTGTAATTTACCCTGGTACTGTGTCTTTATGGCGGCCTATATGGCCGCCATTTTTTATGCCTATTATTGTTTACTCGCGTTTTAGTCGCTCGGTATTGGCCAGATATAACGTCACCACCAGCAGCAGAATCGACGCCGAATACACCAGCGTATCAATAGGGTTCTCGTGATCGACAATAATCAGCCGGATAATGGCAGTTATTCCGATATAGATAAAATAGCGTAGAGGGAAGTGATAACCTGACTCAAAGTACTTCACTATCAATGCGATAAACTCGAAGTACAGGAAGTAGATCACTATTCCTTCGATCAACTTATAGGATGAGGTTTCCTGATTATTGGTAAACAAAACCTGCCCAAGATGAAACGTCTCTTTAATCAGAAAGACCACCAAAATAGCGGCCAACGCGATCAAGCCAACGTTTAATAAACGCTGTAGATTTTTAGCTACCCATTGAGAACGCGAATTTTTCGCCATAGATACACCCAGAGAAAGAGGGGGAAACAGTCTGAGGCTAACACAAGGCCAAGCCTCAGACCGAAAAAAGGCCCCTTACATCAGTAAGAGGCCAATAATAAGCACGGATCAAAGAGCTTTAGCTCTCTAGCTTAACGCCAGTTCTTGAAACGGTTAATCAACGCATTGGTTGAGCTATCGTGGCTGGTCACCGGCGCATCATCCGCCAGCTCAGGCAGAATGCGGTTAGCCAGCTGTTTGCCCAGTTCTACACCCCATTGGTCGAAGGTGAAGATATTCAGGATTGCGCCTTGAGTAAAGATTTTGTGCTCGTACAGAGCAATCAACATCCCCAGGCTGAACGGAGTAATCTCGCGCAGCAAGATGGAGTTGGTTGGACGGTTGCCTTCAAAGACTTTGAACGGTGCAACGTGCGCCACTTGCTCCGGCGTTTTACCTGCGGCGGCAAATTCGGCTTCCACTTCTGCCCGCGATTTACCGAAAGCCAAAGCTTCGGTTTGCGCGAAGAAATTAGACAGCAGCTTAGCGTGATGGTCGCTCAGCGGATTATGACTGATAGCTGGCGCGATGAAATCGCAAGGAACCAATTTAGTGCCCTGATGAATCAACTGGTAGAACGCATGCTGACCGTTGGTGCCCGGCTCGCCCCAGATGATTGGGCCCGTTTGGTAACCAACCGGATTGCCATTACGATCCACATACTTACCGTTAGATTCCATGTTGCCCTGCTGGAAGTAAGCCGGGAAACGATGCATATACTGGTCATACGGCAGAATCGCTTCGGTTTCTGCGCCGAAGAAATTGTTGTACCAGATGCCGATCAGTGCCAATAGAACCGGAAGGTTTTTCTCTGCTGGAGTTTCGGCAAAATGACGGTCCATAGCATGGGCACCGCTCAGCAACTGCTCGAAATTCTCGAATCCAACGGACAGAGCAATAGACAGGCCGATAGCAGACCATAGTGAATAACGGCCGCCTACCCAGTCCCAGAACTCAAACATATTGTCGGTATCAATACCAAACTCGGCTACGGCTTTACCATTAGTAGACAGCGCAGCAAAGTGTTTTGCCACATGCGCTTCGTCCTGTGCAGCAGCCAGGAACCAGTCGCGAGCGCTGTGCGCATTGGTCATGGTTTCCTGAGTGGTGAAGGTTTTAGATGCGACCAGGAACAGCGTGGTTTCCGGGTTCAGCGGTTTCAACGCTTCGGCCATATGGGTGCCGTCAACGTTGGAAACAAAATGCATATTCAGATGATTTTTGTACGGCCGTAGCGCTTCGGTCACCATGTAAGGGCCAAGGTCTGAGCCACCGATACCGATGTTCACTACGTCGGTAATCGCTTTACCGGTGTAACCTTTCCATTCGCCGCCGATCACGCGGTCACAGAACTGTTTCATTTTAGCCAGCACCGCGTTCACTTCTGGCATTACGTCTTTACCATCGACCAGAATCGGGGTGTTGCTGCGGTTACGCAGGGCAACGTGCAGTACGGCGCGATCTTCGGTACGGTTAATTTTTTCACCGGAGAACATGGAGTTAATCGCACCGGCCAGATCGGTTTCTTTTGCCAGTGCCTGGAGTTTTTCCATAGTTTCAGTGGTGATGCGGTTTTTTGAAAAATCTACCAGCATCTGGTCGTCAAAAGTGGCAGAAAATTTCTCAAAACGCTGCTTGTCCTCGGCAAACAGATCGCGGATTTGCACATCTTTCATCTGTTCAAAGTGTTGTTCTAACGCTTTCCAGGCAGCGGTTTGACTAGGATTTACATTTTTCATAGCGACGCTCTTCTAGGCTTAAGGATAATGAAACGAATGCGTTAATTGTATCCTGTTAACCTGTGATTGAGATCTCTTTTCTTGCGATAGGTAATAACTCTCGATCAGAAAAGATCCCCATTCCCTTTTTAAGGGCAAAATTCCTATACTTCAGGATAACAACCTGTTACTGAGGTTGTGTAACTGTCACAGGTATGTGGCAGATTAAAACATACCCACTTTTGCTTAAGATTAAAAAGGTTGTCGCTATGGAATTATCTCCCCCGCTAATGTTGGTGGTGATTGGTCTGAGTTCATTATTGGCGCAGTGGGTCGCCTGGTTATTACGCTTACCGGCGATTCTTCCGCTGTTATTGATGGGTATTGTACTTGGCCCGCTGGTGCACTGGGTGCAGCCCGATTTGCTGTTTGGCGATTTGCTGTTCCCGCTTGTTTCCCTGTCCGTTGCCATCATTTTATTTGAAGGCGCGTTAACTCTGCGAGTGGAAGAGATTCGCGGTTTGGGCGGCGTGGTACGCAATCTGGTTACCGTGGGAATGTTGGTGACATTTTCGGTTATCAGCGTGGCCTGTTGGTGGCTACTGAATTTCCCTCCAGAATTGGCCGCGCTAATCGGAGCCGTCACAGTGGTGACCGGCCCGACGGTTATTGCTCCGTTAATGCGAGTGGTGCGCCCAAAATCTACGATTAATCAGGTGCTACGCTGGGAAGGGATTGTCATCGATCCGGTTGGGGCGATATTCACTCTGCTGGTTTTTGAATTTATTGTCCTGAAACAGAATGCAGAATCTTACACTCACCTGTTCTGGACGCTGGGTATTACCGCCGCGGTGGGTTTGATCGCCGGCGCGCTATTTGGCTATTTATTAGGATTGGCGCTGCGCCGCGTCTGGCTACCTCGCTATTTGCAAAACCTGGCGGTACTGGCAATTATGTTGGCCGCGTTTGGTATTTCTAACGCCATTGCCGATGAGTCCGGCCTGCTTACCGTCACGGTAATGGGCATCTGGCTGGCAAATATGCGCGATGTCGATACCAGCGATATTCTGGCTTTCAAGGAAGAATTATCTGCGATTCTGATTTCCGCTCTTTTTATTATTCTGGCGGCGCGGTTGGATATTCATGCTCTATGGAACATGGGTTGGCCGCTACTGATTTTACTGGCGGTAGTGCAGTTTATTGCCCGTCCGCTGTGTATCGCCGTTTCGACCTGGCGATCCAGTCTCCATTGGCGCGATCGTCTGCTGTTGTGCTGGATCGCTCCGCGAGGTATTGTCGCGGCGGCGGTCAGCTCATTATTTGCCCTAACTTTACAGCGTAATGGCTACGAAGGAGCGGATAAGCTGGTTACGGTAGTTTTTGCGATTATTATCGGCACCGTCGTGCTGCAAAGCCTGACCAGCGGAATAATGGCGCGCTGGCTGCGGGTTCAGCAGCAAAAGCCGCGCGGCGTACTGATTGTCGGGGCCAATAGCGTGGCGCGCATGCTGGCGCAGGCGTTGCTTAAACTGAATATTCCAGTGCTGGTCACGGATAGCAGTTGGGAATATTACCGCCTGGCGCGTATGGAAGGCATTCCGGCCTATTATGGTCACGCTTACTCAGAACATGCTGAAAACTATCTCGATCTGAGCGAAACCGCGCAGGTTTTGGCGCTATCTCCCAATCGCCACCAGAATGCGCTAGCGGTGTACCATTTTGGCCATATCTTTGGCGATAGCCATGTGTTCGCCATTCGTTCCGGCACGCTACAAAAAGGGCGAACCAATGCGGAAAGTAGCCGATTCCGCCGCCACGAAGTGCTGTTCGCGCCAGAAGCCACTTATGGCCGCTTAAGCAGCCAGATTGCCAAAGGTGCCACCATCAAAGCGACCAAACTCAGTGAAAACTTTGGCTGGCTGGAATATCTGGAGAAACATCAGGGCATTATTCCACTATTTTATCAGCGGGAAGACGGCACTTTGCAGCCAATTAGTGCCGGCGTGGCTCCCGCTGTGCCCTGCACTTTGATAGCCTTGGTACAGGACGATAATTCATCGGCAAGCCGCTGATTACCCAAGAAATCACTTCAACCAGAGGGAAGGCCAGGCGTCTTCCCTTTTTATTATAAAATTGACGAATAAGCGCTCGGTCAGAAAAAATTTTTATTGTTAACAATTGGTGACATCGTTGGAAAAACCGCTATTTTGCAGATAATCCCAATACATTGCCCTCGCCACGCCACAGATTCCCCCACTAGGCTGAAAACCGGCAGTATGAAGGTGAAAAAACCTCATTGTGCCGCCGTTGACAGCGGCCCGAGAACCCGTTATTCCTAAACACCTACTTACGCAGCATTGCGTAAGCCAGAAGAGGTGCGTCGCCCAGGTAGAGTGTCGGAGGAGCCGTAATCCGCTGAAGACATTTGAGGGGGAGCGACGCCGAGACGTGATGACTTCGGCTATCACCACGTCGACTACAGGGGCTGAATCCCCTGGGTTGTCACCGGAAACCGTTCATTTAGAATGGTTAGCAAGGTGGAGCGCTTCTGGGTGTACCCTAGCGTAACTCTTATGCTTGTGCCCCCTGTCTCCCGCTCTTCCCTTGTGCCAAGGCTTATGTATTTAGATGACCACCCTGCGCGGTGCATCCCTGACACGAGGTTTTTTAGATGATTCATGCAGCATCCCAACAGGCTACCGTCGTCGCCAAATTTGGTGGAACCAGCGTCGCCGATTTTACCGCCATGAGCCGCAGCGCTGACGTGGTTCTGTCTCATACCGATGTTCGCCTGGTCGTTCTCTCGGCCTCCGCCGGTGTTACTAATCTGTTGGTCGCCCTTGCCGAAGGTTGCGAGCCAGAACAGCGCGCCTTTCATCTGGATGAAATTCGCCATATTCAATATGCCATTCTCGATAACCTGAAAGAATCCAGCGTAGTACGTGATGAAATTGACCGTATGCTGGACAATATCGCCATGTTGTCCGAGGCCGCCAGCCTGGCGACATCCACGGCGCTGACGGACGAATTGGTTAGCCACGGCGAACTGATGTCTACGCTGCTGTTCGTTGAAATCATTCGCCAACGCGACGTTGCCGTGGAATGGTTCGACGTGCGTAAAGTGATGCGCACCAATGATCGCTTTGGTCGAGCAGAACCCGATACTCAGGCATTGGCCGAACTGGCTCGAGCCCAGCTGGCGCCGCGTCTGGCCGAAGCTATTATTGTCACCCAAGGCTTTATCGGCAGCGAAGCTAAAGGCCGCACCACCACTCTTGGCCGGGGCGGCAGTGACTATACCGCCGCATTGCTAGGTGAAGCTTTGAGCCTCAGCCGCGTTGATATCTGGACTGACGTTCCAGGCATTTACACTACGGATCCGCGCGTGGTGCCTCAAGCTCAGCGCATCGATAAAATCGCTTTTGAAGAAGCCGCTGAAATGGCAACTTTTGGCGCTAAAGTCTTGCATCCCGCCACCTTATTGCCCGCCGTTCGCAGCGATATTCCCGTGTTTGTTGGTTCGAGCAAAGATCCGGCCGCCGGTGGCACCTTAGTCTGCAATAAAACCGAAAATCCGCCGCTGTTCCGCGCGCTGGCATTACGTCGTAAACAAACGCTGGTGACCCTACACAGCCTGAATATGCTTCACGCTCGCGGTTTTCTGGCGGAGGTTTTCAATATTCTGGCGCGCCATAATATTTCCGTTGATTTGATCACGACCTCGGAGGTCAGCGTGGCGCTAACGCTGGATACCACTGGCTCCACGTCAACCGGCGAAAGTCTGCTGACCACGTCTTTACTGACCGAGCTATCCTCCCTCTGTCGGGTGGAAGTCGAGGAAAATCTGGCTCTGGTGGCGATTATCGGCAATCAGCTTTCTCAGGCTTACGGCGTTGGGAAAGAAGTATTTGGCGTATTAGATCCATTCAATATTCGTATGATTTGCTACGGTGCCAGCAGCAACAATCTGTGCTTCCTGGTTCCTGGCGACGATGCCGAACAAGTAGTCAAAACCCTGCACCATAATCTGTTCGAATAGATAATAACAATCAGCCGGGTGGATACCGCCCGGCACCTTCTCTGCACAACATCACCAGATAACAGGACATCGCATGCTTGCCAAAGTCACTCGCTTATTCCCGCTCTGGCCGGTTTTACTGTCTATCGCTGCCTATTACACTCCCAGCACCTTTACGCCGATCGGCCCCTATATCGGGCCATGACTTATGCTAATCATGTTTGCCATGGGCGTAACGCTGCGGTTAGAAGACTTCAAACAAGTGCTTTCGCGGCCTGCCCCGGTGGCTGCGGCAACTTTTTTGCATTATCTGATTATGCCGCTGGCAGCCTAGATACTGATACTGGCAATGCTATTCCGCATGCCGCCGGATCTTTCCGCTGGAATGGTTTTGGTAGGTTAGCGGAACAGCATCTAACGTTATGATTTATCTGGCCAAAGGTGATGTGGCTTTATCTGTCACTATCTCTGCGGTTTCAACGTTGGTTGGCGTATTCGCTACGCCGCTGCTCACCCGTTTATACGTCGATGCCACAATCAGCGTAGACGTAATGGGTATGCTGAAAAGCATCCTGCAAATCGTAGTCATTCCGATAACTGCCGGATTGGTTATCCATCACTGTTTTACCAAGACAGTTAAACGTATCGAACCCTACCTGTCCGCTCTCTCGATGGTATGCATTCTGACCATCATCAGCGCTGTAGTTGCGGGTAGTCAGGGACATATTGCATCTGTTGGATTCGTGGTGATTATGGCCGTTATTCTGCATAACGGTATCGGCTTGCTCAGTGGCTATTGGGGCGGAAAACTATTCGGCTTTGACGAATCAACCTGCCGCACATTAGCTATTGAAGTTGGTATGCAAAACTCTGGGCTAGCGGCCACATTAGGCAAAATCTACTTCTCTCCATTAGCTGCGTTTCCGGGGGCTCTTTTCTCCGTCTGGCACACTCTTTCCGGTTATCTCCTCGCCGGTTATTGGTCAGGACGAGCAATCAAAAAAGCAGCATCAAATGATAAATTAACTAAATAAAGTTGTCGTACCCGATAAATTTCAGGTGCGCTCTCGATCTAAATACAAAGACTTACGCGCGTTTACCTTAAATGTCCTCTACGAAATTTCACATTCCCATCTGCACGGGTTGTCAGCTATTACCATTTCCCCTATTATCCACCCCATAGAAATGAGTTAGGATTCTTCTGACTACAAAGAATAAGATTAATAGTAAAAACAAAATTAATCTTTATAAGAAAAAATAATACTTACTTTTCAATTTTTATAAATTTTACAAACACCATGGAATTAACCCTTCTAAAAAGAGTCATTCCATTTAGTCATTCTACGCATTTAATAAGTCATTAATTATCTGCGCCAACATCGCAGATAAAGGCTACCTGAAAAAGGTGAACTGACGCTTCAAGCCATTTGAGGCTTCTCTGTTATTTGCTATTTAACCTTTTCGAGCAAGAGGTAGTCTTGCCCCGACGCATTAAATAAAGGACAGAAACAGTACCAACGTCTTTATATGGCGTGACAGACTGTCTCTCATAATAGGATTAAATGATTAAAAGATACTCCGCATTTTTATTGCTTTTGAGCGCCAGCGCTCAGGGGAATACTTTGCCTAATATGGGTGACTTCTCCCCTATGAGCGAATCTCGTCGTGCATTGCAGGATAGCTCGCGTACCGTTCACGAAATAATGGATGAACGTCGCTACCAACAGTTAAAGAAACAAAACCTGTTGGATTCCGAAGCTGAAATGCATCACATGGCTTTACCTATGTCGGCGCAATGTTTACCGATCAATGGCGTTTATTTACGCGGCGTCACTCTATTAAAAAACAGTGACTTAGAATCGATCGCTACTTTACCTGAAAATTGCATCAGTAGTAACGATATTAATCAACTTACCCGTGAAATCACGCACTTATATATAAGCAAAGGTTACGTTACTGCCAGAGTTCAATTTATCCAGCCTAATCAGGATGGTGAACTGGGTATTAATGTCACCGAAGGTTTTATCGAGAAAATTATCGGTGGTGACCACTGGGTTAATAGTGATTTATTATTTCCTGATTTAGTCGGAAAACCGCTTAATCTGACACAGCTTGATCAAGGATTAGATCAGGCGAACAGGCTGCAATCCAATACAACTAAATTAGATATTTTACCCGGTAAAAAAGACGGTGGTTCTATTGTTCGATTGAACAATGTACATACCAAATCATGGCTTTTATCTGGAAGTATGGATAATTACGGCCAGAAAAATACCGGAAAATGGCTGGCTCGGACTTCTGCCAGTTATGATAGCCCATTGGGTTTATCTGACTTCGTTAGCTTAAATGTCAGTAGCACATTAAAAGATCCGCAGCAGCGCTATAGCCGTGCCTACACCATGCTGTATTCCATACCTTACGGTGCCTGGACATTTAGCGGATTTGCCAGTTTCTCTGATTATTTAAATCATCAGAAACTAGCGATTAATACCGTTAAATTAGACGGAAATACAAAACAATACGGCCTGCGTACGGATTATGTGTTTCACCGGGATCAAGACCAAATTGACTCACTGAGCGCACAACTTACCTACAAAAACGTTAATAACTATTTTGAGTCATCCAAGCTACATATCAGCAGCCCAACGCTGACGGTGCTGGAATTGGGTGCCAGTCATATGCAAATTCTACCGCGCGGCCTGCTTAGCCTGAATGCCACGGTAGAGCAAGGCATGCCGTGGTTTGGCTCAGAGCGGAGTAGTGGCCGCAAACCTGCCGGTTATCCGGACGCACAGTTTACCAAAGCCAAGGTTTTCGCCAGTTTAAGCCAGCGCTTTACCCTGTTTGATAACCCGTACCAATTGACCAACTCGTTCTACGGCCAGCACAGCAAAAACTCTCTACCGGGCGTGGAATGGATCAGCCTGACTGACCGCAGCGCAGTACGCGGCTTTAGTCATAGCACCCTTTCCGGCGATAACGGTTGGTATCTGCAAAATACGCTGTCTCGCACAGTTCCAGTGGGCAATACCACTTTTACTCCACGTTTAGGGGCAGATGTAGGGCGAGTACAGGCACGTCTTAGTCAGCAAAGCTGGCAAAGCAGCGCAGGCCTCAGCGCCGGAGTGACCTTCCGTTATCAACGGTCATTAATTGATGTGGAAGCCAGCCGTGGCTGGATTCTTTCCGAGCATAAAACCCCCGTTGATCCGGTACAGGTTCTGGCCCGTTTCTCGTACACCTTTTAACGATCCTTTTATTGATTAATAACACCAGTAGTTAACGTTATAAAAACGGAAATATCTAGGAGATACACGGATGAAAACTAAAAAATTCAAACTGTCACCCGCAGGAAAACTGGTTGCCTCTTTGGCGATTATTTTCGCCTCATTGGGTGCAGCCTACGCCGCCGATATCGTCGGGGCCGGTGACGCAGCCCATAACCCAACCATCAGCAGCGCTGCCAACGGCGCTGCGGTAGTCGACATTGTTGCTCCTTCAGCATCAGGTTTGTCTCATAACCAATACGATAGCTTTAACGTCAATAAACCCGGCGCAGTGCTAAATAACTCCTTAACCGACGGCACCTCTCAACTGGCCGGTCAGCTTAATGCCAACGCCAATCTGGGCAGTAACGCTGCAAAAATCATTCTGAATGAAGTGATTAGCCGTAATCCTTCTTTACTATTAGGGAAACAGGAAATCTTCGGCATGGCCGCTGATTATGTGCTTGCTAACCCGAACGGTATCACCTGTGATGGCTGCGGTTTTATCAATACCAACCGCTCTTCGTTGGTGGTAGGGAATCCGCTGGTTGAAAAAGGGGAGCTGAATGGCTTTAACACCTTCAACAATACCCATGCGCTCTCAATAGGCAAAGGCGGACTGGATGCGGATAGCGCTCTGGATCTGATTGCACCACGCATCAGCGCCGAAGGCCATATTTCCTCACCGGAGCAGGTTTATGCTCTGACCGGCGAAAACCGTGTCTCAGCCAAAGGCGAGATTCTGGAAAGCAGAAACACTCAAAAAGCGGGCGCATTAGACAGCTACTACCTTGGTAGTATGCAAGCTGGCCGTATTCGCCTGATCAGCACAGCCGAAGGAAGCGGTGTCAAAATCGGCAATGAAATCGATACCTTTCGTTTAGCTAACGGTCAGGTCACCGTTGGGGATATCGATGTTGCATCGAAAGGCAATCTCGAGTTAGAGGCAGCCAAATTAAAAGGCGCCGATATCAGATTAACGGGTAAAAACATCGTATCCAAAGGCAAAATCATCTCCGATAGTCACAGCCGTAATGATAGCGATAACTACGATACCTGGTGGAGCGGCAAATACGTTAACAACCGCGATAGCAGCCAGCGCCTTCAGGAAACCAGCATTTCAGGTAATGATATTTCGATTGTTGCCAAGCAAAACAATACGCTGACCGGCGCATATGTCCAAGGCCGCGATGTCACTCTGCAAGGCGCTAACCTCAAGCTAGATGGGCAAAAACTCACACAAACCGACGGCCATACTGATAATCGGGATCGTGGTGCCTGGCGTCGCAATACCAATAAAGAAAACGAGAAAGTTGAACAAGTTGGCACTGAGATTCATGCACATCGAAATGCAAAATTAATGGCTGACGAAGGCGATATCGTGATCAGCGGTAGCCAGGTCTATGCCAACAACGATCTCAGCATCAATGCAAAAAACGATCTGCATCTATCGGGTTTAACTGAATCACAAACCGTCCGCGAAAATGGCAAACGTAAAAATGACACCAGCAAATTACTGACGGGTAGCTGGTCCAATAGCACTACGACGGAAAATCTTAAAACCGCAAAACTCAACGCCGTAACCGGTAATTTAGGCCTCTCCGCGGGCGGTAATATCACCAGTAAAGGCGCGGAAGTTCGAGCTAAAAAAGACCTGATTGTCACCGCAGACAAACAAATCAATATCGATGTACAGAAAACAGCCAACCAGAAAACCGTGAAGAACGATATCGTGGTTTGGGGCGGTATCGGCGGCGGAGATGATAAGGATAATGGCAATAAGAAAGAAGTCAGCCATGCCTCTGATTTTTCTAGCAATGGGAAACTTCTGGTATCCGGTAATCAAGGCGTTAAGGTTACTGGTAGTAAAGTCACCGCCAAAGAAGGCGCATTCGTTGAAACCAAGAATGGCGGTCTGGTCATTGATAACGCCATTAGCTTAACCACCGAGAAAGTGGATCAACGCACCGGTACCGTTTTCAATATCACTAAAGATTCGAAGAAAGCGAATAACTCTACCGAGCAATCTACCGGTAGCGAACTGAAATCTGATGCAGATTTAAAACTGTTTAGTCAGCAAGATACGACTATCGTTGGCAGTCTGGTCAATAGCGCCGATGAGTTAGGGATTAAAACGCTGGGCAATCTGAATGTTAAATCAGCCGTTGAACAGCAAAAGATTGACGAAAAAACCACATCGCTGAAAGTCGATGCCTATGCCAAAGAACATAGCGATAAACAATATCGTGCCGGCCTGCGCATTGAGCATACCAGCGAAACAGAAAAAACCGACAGCACCAAGAATAAAGCGGCAACCCTCAGCGGCGGCAGCGTAAAAATCGAATCCGATAAAGACGTTACCTTTACTGGCTCGAAACTGGAAACGACCAAAGACGACGCTAAAATCAGCGGTAATAACGTTGCTTTTCTGGCTGCAGAAGACAAAACCACCAGCGACAAAACCAGCACAAAAGTTGGCGGCGGCGTTTACTACACTGGCGGTATTGATAAAGCGGGCAGCGGTGTAGAAGTTGGCTATGAAAATAGCAAAACTCACACTGACGCGAACAAAGCCGCGGCATCCAGCTCCAACGTAGCGGGAAACTTTACCGTTGAGGCAAAAGGCGATCTGACCAACCAAGGCACTCAGCATAAAGTGGGGGAGAAACTGACGCAGGAAGCAGCGAATGTGAATAACCTCGCAGCTAAAAATACCAAAAACAGCAAAACTGAAACGTTAACAATCGGTGCTGAAGTCGGCGCTAACGTTGATTACAGCGGCATTACTCGTCCGGCAGAAAAAGCGATTGATAAGATTGCTAAACTGGACATTCTCGGTGCCGCTAACGATTTGGGTGATATTGGCCTGCCGAACCTTGGTATCGATGTCGGAGCCAACGGCAGCAGCAGCGATGTCACTAAAAACAGCTCAAAAGCGCTCGTTACTTCCGTTCAGGCTGGCAGCGTTGCCACGAAAACCACAGGCACAGTGAAAGATCAGGGCACGCAATACGAAGCCACTAAAGGCGGCGTAACCATTGAAGCCCAAAGCCACACCAGCGAAGCGGCAGCCAATACTGAAACCGTTAATAGCCGTGAGACCAAAGGTAACGCAGATCTACGTGTTTATACCTCCACTGGCAGCGATATCAGTGCCGATGCTAAAGGCGAAGGCGGTACTACCCGTAGCGAAAAAGACGCCAGCAACGCGGTCACCGGCAAGATTAAAGCGGCCGATGGCATTAGTATCAAGGTCAAAGAGGACGCGACTTATCAGGGCACCTCTCTGGACGCAGGCGCGGGTAAAACCAGCGTCAAAGCCGGCGGGGACATCAAATTCGATCAGGCCACGGATACCAGCAGCGAGAACCATAAAGGCTTTAACGTTAAGCTTTCTGCCAAAGGCGGCAGCACGCCAGAGAGCAACAACTTCGGCATTGGTTTGGGCGGCGGTATAGACAACGGCAGCAGCAGCACTTCCGATGCCAAAGTGAGTCAGTTGGCGGGTAAACAAGGCGTAGAACTGGATTCCGGCCGTGATTTAACGCTGAAAGGCAGCCAGATTGGTAGCAAAGAGCAGCCAACCGGCAATGTCACGCTGAAAGCCGCGGGCAAGGTTGATTTGCAAGCAGCTGAATCCACCAGCAGCAAGGAAAATACCAAGCTGTCTGGCAACATCAATGTCGGCACCAGCAGTACCGATTCTGAAACCAAGAGCGGCGGTGGTTTCAATCTGGGCGGCGACGTTAACTTCGATAAAGTTGATGAATCAGCCACGACTCGTCAGGGTAGTAAAATCGACAGCAAAGGGACGCTGAAGATTGAATCCGGCAGCGATGACAAACAGGCTATCCATTTGCAAGGCACCGAAGTCACCAGTAAAGCAACGGTTCTGGATGCTAAAAAAGGTGGCATAGTGCTGGAGTCAGCGCAAAACGAAGAGAAGAAAAACAACTGGAATTTGGGTCTGAAAGGCAGCGCAGGCATTTCTCAATCTTATGATAAGAATGACAAAGGCGTAGTCGACAGCGAATCTGGCAAAGACTCTCATAACGTTAGCGCGGGTATCAACGTCGGCGTTGAGAAAAAAGATGCGGTTAAACAACAGAATACCAAGATTAATACCGGTAATCTGACGTTGAACAGCGGAAAAGACACCACGCTGGCTGGTGCCACAGTGACTGCGGATAAAGTGAGCGGGGATGTAGGTGGCGATCTGCGTGTCGAAAGCCGCAAAGATCGTGAAACCGGTGTCAACGTTGGCGTGGATTTAGGTTTAAGCCACACCAATAAAAAAGAAGATAATCTGGTAACTCGCGTTTCTGATGCCAGCCCGGTAGGGAAGGAAAAAATCAAAAACGCCTTGGAAACCAAAGCTAACAAAGCCTTTGATAAGGTTGAAGATAAGTACAATAAGTTCGCTCACAAAAACGACCCTAAGCAAGACACCACCAATGCCGTGAGCTTTAGTAAAGCCAACGATAAAGTGACCTTGCCAGAGAAATTGGTTGAGGAAAAAACTGACAGCGCGGTTTGGGATAAAGGCGCTCGTTGGGCGGGTAACAAAGTGAAAAACAAAGTCGTTGGCCCGGCAGAAGAAATTGGTCTGGATGGTCACTTCAAAGTTAACGCTAACGTGGTAAATAACGATGCCATTAACGAAACCTCAGCGATCAGCGGTAAAGAAGGCGTAACGCTGAACGTGAAAGGTAACACCTTGTTAAACGGCGGAAAACTGAGCAGTGATCAAGGCAAAGTTGAACTGAAAACCAAAGCTCTTGAGTTACAGGAAGTCAAAGGTAACAACTATCAGGGCGGCGGCGGCTTTAACCTTGCGCCAACCGTTTCTGGTTTGCTCACCGGCGGTGCGAAAGATGTATTGAGTGGCAACACTCCGTTTATTCAGGCCCATACCAAGTCTGAAAACCGTGATGTAAAGGGTGGAATTGAAGAAGGCAAAAAGGATGATAAGGCTGAAGAAACCGAGTAATCAAAGCTGAATCAAAGGGGTTTTAGGGACATTATCTGCGCCTAAAACCCCACCTGAACATGAAAAACCGGCGCTGCCTATCTGGCACGCCGGTTTCTTTTAGCACTCACACTCATTTATCAATCTGCATCGTAACCCAGATTAGGGGCCAGCCAGCGCTCGACTTCGGCTATCGGCATCCCTTTTCGCGCCGCGTAGTCTTCTACCTGATCTCGCTGAATCTGCGCTACGGCAAAGTATTTGCTTTCTGGATGGCTGAAATACCAGCCTGAAACCGAGGCTCCTGGCCACATGGCGTAGGATTCAGTCAGTTTCATTCCGGTGTGAGTCTCCACGTCCAGCAGCTTCCAGATTTGCCCTTTTTCCGTGTGTTCCGGACAGGCCGGATAACCCGGAGCCGGACGAATCCCCTGATAGTTTTCCCGCACCAATTCTTCATTACTCAGGTTTTCATTTGGCGCAAAGCCCCAGTACACCTTGCGCACCCGCTCATGCAGATATTCGGCAAAAGCCTCCGCCAAACGATCGGATAAGGCTTTAATCATGATTTTATTGTAATCATCATGCTGAGCATCGTAAGCCTCCGCCAGAGCATCTTCCTCCAGTCCACCGGTCACGGCAAAAGCGCCGATGTAGTCAGCTTTACCGCTGGTTTTTGGCGCAACGTAATCCGCCAGACAATAATTAGGGAAGTCATTTTTTTCCGTTTGCTGCCGCAAATGGTGGCTCACCAGCAGCACGTCATCGCGACGTTCATCCCGATAAATCTCAATATCATCACCCACCCGATTGGCAGGGAACAGACCCACCACGCCTTTAGGATGCAATGATCCTTCTGATGAGAGCTTATCCAGCATCTGATTTGCATCAGCAAACAGACGCTTAGCCTCTTCTCCCACCACTTCATCTTCCAAAATGCGCGGATACTTGCCGGCCAACGACCAGGTCATAAAGAATGGTGTCCAATCGATATAATTTCGCAGTGTTTCAATGCTGGCTTCGACCTGCTGAACCCCAAGCTTATGGACTACCGGCGGCGTATAATTTTCCCAGTCAATCACCGTAGCGTTATCCCGCGCAGCTTGCAGGCTGACCGGCGGCGTCCGCGGTTTTTTACGCGCATGCTGAATACGGACGGTTTCATACTCTTTGCGAGTTTTAGCAATAAATTCGTCCCGTTGCGCGTCCGAAAGCAACGCCGATACCACCCCAACACTACGAGAAGCATTAGAAACGTAAGTGGTTGAGCCGCTGTAGTTTTGCTCAATCTTAACCGCCGTATGCGCTTTGGACGTGGTTGCGCCACCAATGAGCAACGGCAAGGTAAAGCCCTGGCGTTCCATCTCTTTGGCTACGTTAACCATTTCATCCAGCGACGGGGTAATCAGACCGGATAAACCGATAATATCGACTTTTTCCTCTCGCGCAGTGCGCAGGATTTTCTCGGTTGGCACCATGACACCCAAATCGATAATTTCGTAGTTATTACACTGTAGAACCACGCCAACAATGTTTTTACCGATGTCATGCACATCGCCTTTAACCGTCGCCAGCAGGATCTTGCCGGCGGTGGTGCCTTTCTGCTTACTGGCCTCAATATAAGGTTCCAAATAGGCCACGGCCTGTTTCATCACCCGGGCGGATTTCACCACCTGTGGCAGAAACATTTTGCCCTCGCCAAACAAATCACCCACCACGTTCATGCCGGCCATTAACGGGCCTTCAATCACTTCAATCGGTCTGTCGGCTTCCTGACGAGCCTCTTCGGTATCCAGTTCGATAAATTCGGTAATGCCTTTCACCAACGAATATTCCAACCGTTTCACCACCGGCCAGCCTCGCCATTCCGCCTGCTGCACCGCAACTTCATCACTTTTGCTGCCACGAAACTTTTCGGCGATATCCAGCAGTCGCTCGGTGCTGTCATTACGGCGGTTCAGAATCACATCTTCAACCGCATCACGCAATTCATCGGATAAATCGTCGTAAATTGCCAATTGACCTGCGTTGACTATCCCCATATCCATGCCGCTGCGAATGGCGTAATACAGGAAAACCGCATGGATCGCTTCACGTACCGGGTCGTTGCCACGGAACGAGAAAGAAACGTTGGAAACGCCGCCTGAAATGAGGGCGTGAGGCAGCTCGCCTTTAATATCCGCACAGGCCTCAATAAAATCAACGGCATAGTTATTATGTTCTTCAATACCAGTAGCAACAGCAAAGATATTTGGGTCAAAAATAATATCTTCCGGCGGGAAGCCGACGGTTTCCGTCAGCAGCTTATAGGCGCGACGACAAATCTCGATTTTGCGCGCGCGAGTATCGGCCTGCCCAGCTTCATCAAAAGCCATCACTACCATGGCCGCACCGTAACGACGTACCAATTTAGCGTGATGAATAAAGGCTGCCTCGCCTTCCTTCATCGAAATCGAGTTAACAATTCCTTTGCCCTGAATGCACTTAAGCCCCTTTTCGATCACGTCCCATTTCGAGGAATCGATCATGATAGGTACGCGGGCAATATCCGGTTCACCGGCAATCAGATTCAGAAAACGCACCATCGCCGCTTCCGCATCCAACATGCCTTCATCCATATTGATATCAATGATTTGCGCACCGCTTTCTACCTGCTGGCGAGCCACATCTAAAGCTTCAGCGTATTTCTCTTCCTTAATCAGCCGTTTGAAACGAGCAGAGCCGGTCACGTTGGTTCGTTCGCCCACGTTGACAAATAACGTATTGGCATCAATGGTTAAGGGTTCCAACCCAGCCAGACGGCAGGCGACCGGAATCTGCGGTAATGCGCGCGGCGGCATGCCAGCGACGGCTTTTACCATCGCGGCAATATGACGCGGCGTAGTCCCACAGCAGCCACCAACGATATTCAGAAAGCCTGATCGCGCCCATTCAGCGATATGCTCAGCCATTTCTTTGGCGTCCAGATCGTATTCACCAAAAGCATTCGGTAAGCCAGCGTTGGGATGAGCACTAACGTAACACTCTGAAATTCTGGATAACTCAGCCACATACTGGCGTAACTCATCCGGCCCCAAAGCGCAGTTCAGGCCGAATGACAGCGGTTTTACGTGGCGCAATGAATTATAAAAAGCTTCGGTGGTTTGCCCGGAAAGCGTGCGGCCAGAGGCATCGGTGATGGTGCCAGATACCATTACCGGCAGCACCACGCCCAAGGCTTCAAATTCGGTTTCTACCGCAAAAGTTGCGGCTTTGGCGTTCAGGGTATCGAACACCGTTTCAATCATAATAATATCGACGCCGCCCTCCACCAGCGCTCGGGTGGATTCGCGGTAGGCTTCCACCAATTGATCGAAGCTAACGTTACGGAAAGCCGGATCGTTAACCTTGGGAGAAATAGAGGCAGTTCGGTTAGTCGGGCCAAGCACACCGGCAACGTAGCGCGGTTTATCCGGCGTTCGGGCGGTCCATTCATCGGCGCAGAGTCGGGCTAGTCGGGCGGCCTCGTAGTTAATCTCTGCCGAGAGCGACTCCATTTGATAATCCGCCATAGCAATGGTGGTGGAGTTAAAGGTATTGGTTTCAAGAATATCCGCACCGGCTTCAAGATAAGCATTGTGAATGGCGGTAATCACTTCGGGCTTGGAGAGAACCAATAGATCGTTATTTCCTTTCAGATCGCTCGGCCAATCCGCAAAACGTTCTCCGCGATAATCGGCTTCTTCCAGACGATAGCTCTGGATCATGGTGCCCATGCCGCCATCTAATACTAAAATACGTTTTGCCAGCTGCTGGTGCAGTTTTTCTACTCGATTTGTCACTGTCGCCTCTTCGCCTCGATGCCCTGCCAAATATCATCCCAGCCCATATTTCAGAGCCGTTTAACCTATCGGAACTGCTGCAAAAGCCAGCAAGCCATCCTAGCACAAGTTATAAGGCTAATGAGTCGACGGGAAGTTGAGACTTTTTCAGGTAGAAATCTGCACACATCGGATGAGCGTTTTGGCCCATTAGCATGCATAATTATAAAACGAAAATGAATTCCATTATATTTCCAGGGAGCTGATTTATGACGATACCGATTCCCATTAAACGGGGAAAGAAAACAAAGGCTAGTGGAGCTACATCAGCAGCGGCTACCGGTCAGGTTCAATCATTGACTCGCGGCCTTAAATTACTGGAATATATTTCCGAATCCCAAGGTCAGGTTGCTCTGACGGATCTGGCACAACAGGCCGGTTTACCTAATTCAACGACTCACCGCTTGCTGACTACTATGCAACAGCAGGGCTTCGTACGTCAGGTGGGAGATTTAGGGCTGTGGACCATGGGCGCGCAAGCGTTTGTCGTTGGCAGCAGCTTTTTACAAAGCCGCAATCTACTGGCCATGGTACATCCGATTCTGCGGCGTTTGATGGATGAATCCGGCGAAACCGTCAATCTGGCGGTATTGGATCACAGCGATTATCAGGCGATCATTATCGATCAGGTGCAATGTACCGCGCTGATGCGTATGTCTGCTCCTATTGGCGGTAAGCTTCCCATGCATGCTTCCGGTGCAGGAAAAGCGTTCTTGTCGACTCTGTCAGATGAAAAGCTGGTGCAGCTACTCCATAAAAAAGGTCTGCACGCCTACACCCAACACACCCGCACGAATCCGGTCAGTTTAAAAGAGAATTTGGCGCAAATTCGCAAGCAGGGCTATTCCTTCGATGATGAAGAACATGCGCTGGGCTTGCGTTGTATCGCTGCCTGTCTGTATGACGAACATCATGAAGCCTTCGCCGCTATCTCTATTTCTGGGCCGGTTTCACGCATCACCGATGACCGCGTGACCGAGCTAGGGGCGCTGGTTATTCACGCCGCCAAAGAAATTACGCAATCCTACGGCGGCGGTAATCGCTAAGTAAAATGCCTCACTCGCGCGCCGCTAGTGGGGCAAAAATCACCCTATAATCCGTTGTGAGAAGCGCTGCTTACGCCGATAGGCGAAAACATCCTCCACATGCCCATGACGAATACGCTGTTGCAAACCGCGCCAGTATTCAGCGTGGAATAAATCCTCGTGCATCTCTTCAAAGCAGGCTCTGACTTGCGGATCGCTGCAAAGAAAATGGCGGAACTCTTCAGGAAAAACATCATTTGGAGAAACGCTGTACCAAGGCTCGCTAGCCATTTCGTCCTCCGGATAGCGCGGCGGAGGAATATCACGGAAATTCACTTCGGTCATATAACAAATTTCATCGTAATCGTAGAAAACGACGCGTCCGTGGCGCGTGACGCCAAAGTTTTTAAACAGCATGTCGCCGGGGAAAATATTTGCTGCGGCTAGCTGTTTTATCGCATTGCCGTATTCTTCAATCGCGTCCCATAACTGCCGCTCATTAGCCTGCTCCATATAGATATTCAGCGGTATCATGCGCCGCTCCATATACAGATGCTTAATCACAATTTGGTCGCCTAAATCTTCCAGTTTTTCCGGCACTTCCAGCCGTAGCTCGGCCAGCAGTTCCTGACTGATACGATTCTTATCGATAACAAAATTTTCAAATTCCTGAGTATCCGCCATGCGCCCAACGCGGTCATGCTCTTTAACTAACTGATAGCACTCCTGCACTCGCGCCTGGCTGACCTCTTTTTGCGGAGCAAACTGGTCTTTAATCACTTTGAATACCCGATCGAAGGACGGCAAAGTAAATACCAGCATGACCATGCCTTTCACCCCTGGAGCAACAATAAACTGCTCATCGGATTGATGCACATAGGTGAGATATTCGCGGTAGCTTTCGGTTTTTCCGTGCTTTTGACAGCCTATCGCCATATACAATTCGGCGGTAGATTTGCCCGGTAAAATTTCCCTTAGCCATTCCACCATCGCCGCTGGCAACGGGGCATAAACCATGAAATAGGAGCGAGCGAAACCAAACACAATACTGGCCTCGGCTTTGCTGGTCAGGCAGGTGTCAATAAATAATGCTGCCGATTCATTGTGATGAATCGGCAGTAAGAACGGATGTACTCCGTCAGACAATCTGAGCTTTCCCACTAGCCACGCCGCTTTATTACGATAAAACAGTTCATTGGCGATCTGGAAGCGAGCGGTAGCCAGTTGCTGCGGGCTAAATGCCTGTTGGAGCGCAGCAACGATATATTCAATGTCTCTGGGCAGATTTTCCCAAGGTAAACGAAGGGGTAAATCATTCAATATCGTCTGCAACATCGCAGATAAACCCAGCTCTGGCGTAAAATCCCGCGCCAATGGCCGTGGAATATCGCGAAAACGTCGTTCCGGCTGGGAGCTGAAAACAAAGAGCTTGTCCTGAGTTAACTCACGGTGTTTAAACAGGCGGCAATAAACCGAGTTAAAAAAGCTTTCGGCTATTTCGAAACGTGGATAATCCGGCAATAGATCGGTATAGATAGCTTTTACCCGCGCCAGAAATTCGGCGTCAAAACTTCCGCTACCGGTAATGCGTTTTAGTTGCTCCACCACCAGTCCAACGTGGTGATCATAGAGATGAATTCGCTTTTTCATGGCTTGCTGAATCGCTTGCCAGTCGGCCTGCTCAAAGCGCTGCTGAGCGCCTGCGGTCACTTCCAGAAAGCGGCCATACTGTGCATCAAAACCCTGCAAAATAGTTTGGGCGATTAACTGCTCTAAGCTTATTGCCATGCTCACCTCCCGCTACACGGAACAGAGCCTGCATACGCAGGCTCCGGTTAACAATGATTGCTAGTTCGGCAGTAGGATTAGAACTGCTGCTCTTCTGTCGATCCGGTCAGCGCCGTTACTGAAGATTCGCCACCCTGAATGATATTGGTCACTTTATCAAAGTAACCGGTCCCTACTTCCTGCTGATGGGAAGCAAAGGTATAGCCACGATCCACCGAGGCAAATTCAGGCTGTTGCACTTTCTCTACGTAATGCTTCATTCCTTCGCCCTGAGCATAGGCGTGCGCCAGGTCGAACATGTTGAACCACATGCTGTGAATACCGGCCAGCGTAATAAACTGATATTTGTAGCCCATTGCAGCCAGATCTTCCTGGAAGCTGGCAATTTGCTTATCGCTAAGATTCTTTTTCCAGTTAAAGGACGGCGAGCAGTTATAAGCCAGCAATTTACCTGGGAATTTAGCGTGAACCGCATCGGCAAAACGCTTCGCCAGCGCCAAGTCCGGCGTAGAAGTTTCGCACCACACCAAATCTGCATAAGGGGCATAAGCCAGACCACGGCTAATCGCCTGCTCAATACCGGCGTGAGTGCGGAAGAAGCCTTCGGCGGTACGTTCGCCGCTGATAAATTCACGATCGTAAGGATCGCAGTCGGAAGTCAACAGATCCGCCGCATCAGCATCGGTACGAGCGATCAATAAGGTCGGTACACCCAATACGTCCGCCGCCAAGCGCGCAGCAACCAGTTTCTGAATAGCTTCCTGAGTTGGTACCAATACCTTGCCGCCCATGTGCCCACATTTCTTCACTGCCGCCAGCTGATCTTCGAAGTGAACGCCCGCTGCACCGGCTTCAATCATGGCTTTCATCAGTTCAAAAGCATTTAACACACCGCCAAAACCAGCTTCCGCATCAGCCACAATCGGCAGGAAATAATCGGTATAACCTTGAGTACCCGGCTCGATATTATTCGACCATTGGATTTGGTCAGCTCGGCGGAAACTGTTATTAATGCGTTTAACTACGGCAGGAACCGAATCTACCGGATATAAAGACTGGTCCGGATACATGCTGGATGCGGTATTGGCATCTGCCGCGACCTGCCAACCGGACAAATAAATAGCTTCCACACCGGCTTTAGCCTGCTGCAAAGCCTGACCGCCGGTTAATGCGCCCAAACAGTTGATGTAGCCTTTACGAGCGCCACCATGCAATAAATCCCACAGTTTTTGCGCACCGTGCTGCGCCAGCGTGCATTCTGGATTGACCGAGCCGCGCAATTTAATCACTTCTTCAGCGCTGTAAGGACGGGTAATCCCTTCCCAGCGCGCTGATTTCCAGTCTTGTTCCAATTGCTTGATTTGTTGAGCACGAGAGGTAGTCATTGTTCTTATCCTTATTATTAATTTGTAGGGTTATGCCAGCAGCGCGTAGCCAGGCAGGGTCAGGAAGTCGATCAGCTCGTCTTGTGTTGTTATACGTTCCATCAACTGAGCGGCTTCTTTAAAGCGGCCGGAATCAAAGCGTTCGGAACCAAGCTCTTGCTTAACAACCTGCATTTCTTCACTCAACATTGTGCGGAACAATTCTTTAGTGACTTTTTTCCCGTTACTCAGGGATTTTTGGTGGTGAATCCATTGCCAGATAGAGGTACGGGATATCTCAGCCGTCGCAGCATCTTCCATCAGTCCATAGATAGGTACGCAGCCGTTACCGGAGATCCAGGCTTCAATGTATTGCACCGCCACGCGGATATTGGCGCGCATACCTTCTTCGGTTCTTTCACCAGAACAGGGCTCTAGCAATTCAGCGGCGGTAATAGGTTTATCCTGTGCACGACTCACTTCCAATTGATTCGGACGATTCCCTAATACGCGATTAAATACTTCCATCACCGTATCTGCCAACCCCGGATGCGCAACCCAGGTGCCATCGTGGCCATTAGTGGCTTCCAATTCTTTATCGGCTCGGACTTTATCCAACACCCAAGCGTTCTTCTCTGCGTCTTTACTCGGAATAAAGGCCGCCATTCCCCCCATAGCCAACGCACCGCGCTTATGGCAGGTTTTTATCAGCAGGCGAGAGTATGCGCTGAGGAAAGGTTGAGTCATGGTGACGGATTGACGATCGGGCAAAACGCGATCGCTATGATTCTTCAATGTTTTGATATAGCTGAAAATGTAATCCCAGCGTCCGCAGTTAAGGCCAACAATGTGGTGACGCAGGTGATATAGGATTTCGTCCATCTGAAACACTGCAGGCAATGTTTCGATTAATACCGTGGCTTTAATGGTTCCCTGCGGCAAACCAAAGCGCTGTTCCGTAAAGGTAAAGACGTCGCTCCACCAGGCAGCTTCTTGGTAGGACTGCATTTTGGGCAGATAGAAATAAGGGCCACTACCATTCGCCAGCAGGTGTTCATAATTATGTAAGAAATAAAGGGCGAAATCGAACAGACCACCAGAGATAGCTTCTCCCTGATAAGTCACGTGTTTTTCAGGTAAATGCAGGCCGCGCACTCGCGCAATCAAAACCGCCGGATTTGGTTTTAGCTGGTAAATCTTGCCTGATTCATTGGCATAAGAAATAGTTCCTTTCACCGCATCATGCAGGTTAATTTGACCTTCAATCACTTTATCCCAACTCGGTGCCAGCGAATCTTCAAAATCTGCCATGAAGACTTTCACATTAGCATTCAGCGCGTTAATCACCATTTTGCGCTCTACCGGGCCGGTTATCTCAACCCGACGATCCTGTAAATCAGCAGGGATATTCTGAATTTTCCAGTCACCATTGCGAATGGAAGTGGTTTCCGAAATAAAGTCCGGCAATCTGCCATTATCAATGCCATGTTGCCATTTCTCGCGTGCAGCAAGGAGTTGACAGCGACGTTCTGAGAATTCAGCAACCAATTCCGTTAAAAACTCGATGGCCTGAGCGGTCAATACCTGACGCTCCGCAGTGGAAAACTTCTGCGTGAAGACTAACTCCGTGCCTACTAACTGTTGTGTCATTACCCTTTCCTCATCCCAATCTGACGGCATATACACCAACGCACAAGCGGCGTACTTACCGCCTGAGACGCATTTTATGAGTCATTGGCGGCAAGATTTTCTGGTCGTTTTTCACCCCAACAGAATTAAGAATAATCAATTAATCATGAAAATCAAAAACGATTTCCATTTTTATATTAAATATTTATTTAATCTTTATTTATCAATTGATTAACACAAATAACAAAATACACACTTCAGGAAAGGCATTCCATAAATGACAAAATTCCGTTGTAACATATTGTTTAATATAGAGATTAGACCAGTTGGAAAGGGATTGTTTATGCAGAATAGCAGAAGAAATGGTTAGGCGGCATCGATTCAGCCGCCATATAAAGATGAAATCAGTCGAGAGTCGGGTTCATTTGACGTAGATCGAACGGCGTAATCTGATAGACATAATAATTGAGCCAATTGGCAAATAATAAGTGTCCATGGCTACGCCATGAGGCTAATGGGCGCTGCGTAGGATCATTCTGTGGGAAGTAATTCAGTGGGACAGCAGGTTCCAGACCCGCAGCCCGATCCCGCGCATATTCCCCTGCCAGCGTATCCACATCGTATTCCGGATGGCCGGTAACGAAAGCGACTCTTTTATCCTTACTGGCAAACAGATAAGCACCGGCCTCATCGGAAGCCGCCAGAATATCCAGATCGGTGTATTGCTGCAAAATCTCAATCGGAAAATCTGCATAACGGGAATGAGGGGCAAAGAAGCTTTCATCAAAACCACGGGTCAATAACGCCAAAGGTTTCAGGGTTTGATGGCGATAAATCCCAGACAATTTTTCCTTACGAGTTAGTTTGGGAATCCCATAGAGAATGTTTAAGGCGGCCTGCACTGCCCAGCAGACAAATAGCGTTGATGTCACATGATCCTTGGCCCAGGTGATAATGCGTTCTATCTGCGGCCAATAGGCAACATCGCTGAAATCCACTAACCCAAGAGGAGCGCCGGTTACGATAAGTCCATCAAAATTCTGATTTTTAATCTCTTCAAAATCGCAATAGAAGTTATTCAGATGCTCCGCTGGCGTATTTTTCGATTCGCGGCTATCCACTCGTAGCAATTGAATATCCACTTGCAGGGGCGAGTTCGACAGTAAACGTAAAAACTGATTTTCCGTTTCTATCTTCTTAGGCATTAGATTCAGCACCAATACTTTTAGCGGTCGAATTTCCTGAGTTTTAGCTCTTGATGAAGTCATCACAAAAACATTCTCATTACGCAAGAAACTCACCGCAGGTAGTTCATCAGGGACCCGAATTGGCATGCCTACATCCTCAATATATCCGTTTATACGTTTAGACTTCCAGACACCTGAAGATAACTTTTTCCAAATACAAAGTCGAGTGATCAACAACAACCTGAAAATGTTTCATTGCGGTATTAAACCAATGCGCTGCTGTCCTTTACTTCCGCAGCGCGGCCTCGCATTTAGCCTGATTGCAAAATCACCCTCAATGATAGGAACAAATAACCAAAAAACATAAATATTATTTAGCTATTGGCGCACCAGTGAAATTGGTTAACATCGTATAAAACTGACTAATCATGCATATTAACAACAATAAATAGACAAAATCAGTGAGTTATGGTGATTATATTGGCAATATTGCATCATCAAAGGCGATACAGCCACTCAATATCCTAGCACCGGATTAATTAAAATAATTAATGCAGTTATTCTGGGCGCCAGAGAGTGACTCGTTACTTATAAAACCAAGGAAGTATTAAGATCTCACCAATGGCTCTATTTTATAAAGGTTTATATTTATAAGGTTGCTAGATTGTGGCGACAAGTGACGCCGATAAATCGAGGAAACTACTCAGAGTAGTGCTATATAGATTTAGAGAAAGTTAAAATAGGTGCGTATTACTGCTGATATTTTGACAAATTCAGATACAAAAAAGGCCATCCGTTAGGATGGCCTCGTTTGTTTATTTGATACCTGGCAGTGTCCTACTCTCGCATGGGGAGACCCCACACTACCATCGGCGCTACGGCGTTTCACTTCTGAGTTCGGCATGGGGTCAGGTGGGACCACCGCGCTATTACCGCCAGGTAAATTCTTTTCTAAGTGCCGAACTTAAACCCATATAACTGGTGCTGATACCCAGAGTCGAACTGGGGACCTCACCCTTACCAAGGGTGCGCTCTACCAACTGAGCCATATCAGCACAACTAAATTTGATGCCTGGCAGTGTCC